>NZ_JBNYXW010000013.1:0-192593 GCF_051380875.1 Janthinobacterium woesei | reverse complement strand
ACGGAGAGCCGGGCGTCAAGACAATCTGGCTTGGGATGAAAGAGGTCTATGTCGCAGCGAAAACAATGGGGAAATTACGCGACCGAGCTAACGCCAAGAATTGTGTATAACGGCGTGCCTTAGAACGGATATACCAACCATAAAATTTGACATAGCTGATTGAAAAAAAGCCGCTATCTCCCGACAGCGGCTTTCTCATTCCTACCCGGCAGCAGCGTCTTGAACTAAGACGCCGCGCCGCAAATAGCTGAATTACCCAACAAACTTCCGTGCATTCCTGAACATGCGCATCCAAGGCGAATCCTCGCCCCATGCTTCAGGGTGATACGACTGTTGAACGCTGCGGAACACCCGCTCCGCGTGCGGCATCAGCACCGTGAAGCGGCCGTCTGGCGTGGTCACCGAGGTGATGCCTTCCGGCGAGCCGTTCGGGTTGTATGGGTAGGCTTCGGTAGCGGCGCCCTTGTTGTCGACGAAGCGCATGGCTTTGCTGACCTGGGTGATGTCGCCCGTTTGCGAGAAGTCAGCATAGCCTTCGCCGTGGGCGATGGCGATGCCTGCTTGCGTGCCTGCCATGCCGTTGAAGAAGATCGATGGGGAGTCCATCACTTCGACCATGGCAAAGCGGCCTTCGAATTTCTCCGATTTGTTGCGCGTGAACTTCGGCCACGCGTGGGCGCCGGGGATGATGGATTTCAAGTTGCTCATCATCTGGCAGCCGTTGCAGATGCCCAGGCCGAAGCTGTCCATGCGGTTGAAGAAGCGCGCAAACTGTTCCGCCAGGCTGGCGTTGAACAGAATCGTCTTGGCCCAGCCTTCGCCGGCGCCCAGCACGTCGCCGTACGAGAAACCGCCCACGGCGATGACGCCCTGGAAGTCGTCCAGCTTGACGCGGCCGGCAATCAGGTCACTCATGTGCACATCGACGGCCGTGAAGCCTGCCTGGTGCATCACATACGCCGTTTCGATATGCGAGTTGACGCCCTGCTCGCGCAGGATGGCGACGCGCGGACGCACGCCGGTGGCGATGAATGGCGCGGCGATGTTGTCGTTCTGGTCGAAGGTGACGATAGGCGACATACCCGGGTCTTGCACGTCCAGCAGGCGGTCGTATTCGGCGTCCGCGCAAGCCGGATTGTCGCGCAGGCGGGCGATGCGCCAGCTCGTTTCGCTCCACAGGCGGTGCAGGGCTGCACGCGGCTGGGTGTAGACCAGCTTGGCATCGCGGGTGAATTCGATCACGTCGCGGTCGTTCAATTTGCCGATGATATGGCTGCAGGCGCCCAGATTGAACGTGCGCAGCACGTCCATCACCAAGGACTTTTCTTCCGCGCGCACCTGGATGACGGCGCCCAGCTCTTCGCTGAACAAGGCGCGCAAGGTCAGTTCGTTGCGGCGTTCCGCTACCTGGCCAGTCCAGTTCTTGGCGTCGCCCCAGTCGCTGGAATGCTCGCCTTCCATGGTCAGCATGTCCAGGTTGACGGACATGCCGGTGTGGCCGGCGAAGGCCATTTCCGTCAGGGTGGCGTACAGGCCGCCGTCCGAACGGTCATGGTAGGCCAGCAGTTTGTCGTCGCTATTGAGTTTCTGGATGGCCGCGAAGAAGCCTTTCAAGTCTTCCGCGCTGTCCACGTCCGGCGTCTCATTGCCCAGTTGCCCCATGACTTGCGCCAGCGCCGAGGCACCCAAACGATTTTTGCCGCGGCCCAGGTCGATCAGGATCAGCGAGGTGTCGCCCGCATCCGTTTTCAGTTGCGGCGTGAGCGATTTACGCACGTCCGTCACTGGCGCGAACGAGGAGACGATCAAGGATACTGGCGAGGTGACCGATTTGGCCGCGCCCGTGGCGTCGTCTTTCCAGGTGGTGCGCATGGACAGCGAATCCTTGCCGACAGGGATGCTGATACCCAGCGCCGGGCACAGTTCCATGCCGACGGCTTTCACCGTGTCGTACAGAGCTGCGTCCTGGCCAGGCTGGCCGCAGGCGGCCATCCAGTTGGCGGACAATTTGATGTCGGAGATGTCTGCAATGGCGGCAGCGGCGATGTTGGTGACGGCTTCGCCCACTGCCATGCGGCCGGAAGCGGCGGCGTCGATGACGGCCAGCGGCGTGCGTTCGCCCATGGCCATCGCCTCACCCAGGTAGCCTTCAAAGCTCATGGTGGTGACGGCGCAATCGGCCACCGGCACTTGCCATGGACCCACCATCTGGTCGCGCACGGTCATGCCGCCCACGCTGCGGTCGCCAATGGTGATGAGGAACGATTTGTCGGCCACGGTTGGCAGCAGCAGCACTTTTTGCGCCACATCAACCAGGTCCATGCCGGTCAGGTCGATGGCCGGGAAGTCGTTGGCCACGTGGATCACGTCGCGCTGCATTTTTGGCGGCTTGCCCAGCAAGACGTCCATCGGCATGTCGACTGGCTCGTTGCCCAGTTCCGTGTCGATCAGTTTGAGTTGACGCTCTTCGGTGGCCACGCCCACGGCGGCGAACAGGCAGCGTTCGCGTTCGCACATGGCCTTGAACAGTGGCAGGCTTTCCGGCGCGATGGCCAGGACGTAGCGTTCCTGCGACTCATTGCTCCAGATTTCCTTCGGCGCCATGCCCGATTCTTCCAGCGGGATCTTGCGCAAGTCGAAAATCGCGCCGCGCTTGGCGTCGTTGGTGATTTCCGGGAAAGCGTTCGACAAGCCGCCAGCACCCACATCGTGGATCGAGATGATCGGATTATCCACGCCCATTTGCCAGCAAGCGTTGATCACTTCCTGGGCGCGGCGTTCCATTTCCGGGTTGCCGCGCTGGACGGAATCAAAATCGAGGTCGGCCGTATTACTGCCGGTGGTCATCGACGAGGCGGCGCTGCCGCCCATGCCGATGCGCATGCCGGGGCCGCCGAGCTGCACCAGCAGGCTGCCGACGGGGATGTCGTTCTTGTGCGTGTGCTGCGCCGAGATATTGCCGATGCCGCCGGCGATCATGATCGGCTTGTGGTAGCCGAACACGGCGTCCGGGGCGCCAGCGTCTTTCGCGCCGACGTTCTGTTCATACGTGCGGAAATAGCCGCCCAATACCGGACGGCCAAATTCGTTCGAGAACGCGGCGCCGCCCAATGGGCCTTCGATCATGATTTGCAGTGCCGAGGCGATGCGCTCCGGTTTGCCGTATTGATCTGCATGATCTGCATCAATGCGGGCATTCAGTGGCGCCGTCACGGACGCTGCCGTTTCCCAGCTGCGCACGGCGTCTGGCAGCGACAAATTCGATACGGTGAAACCGGTGAGGCCCGCTTTCGGCTTGGCGCCACGGCCCGTCGCGCCTTCGTCGCGGATCTCGCCGCCCGCGCCCGTGGAGGCGCCAGGGAATGGCGAGATGGCCGTCGGGTGGTTATGCGTTTCCACCTTCATCAGGGTGTGCGTCAGTTCCGTCGATGCCGCATATTCGTGGTTTGCACCGCGCGGGTAGAAGCGGGAGACTGTCGCGCCTTCCATGATCGATGAATTGTCACTGTAGGCGACGACCGTGCCCTTGGGCTGCAGTTCATGCGTGTTCTTGATCATGCCGAACAGGGACTTTGGCTGCACCACGCCGTCGATGGTCCAGTCGGCGTTGAAGATCTTGTGGCGGCAATGCTCGCTGTTCGCCTGCGCAAACATCATCAGCTCCACGTCGGTCGGGTTGCGGCCAGCCTTGGTGAAGGCGGCGTCCAGGTAGTCGATCTCGTCGTCCGACATCGCCAGGCCCAGCTCGGTGTTCGCCGTTTCCAGGGCAAGCTTGCCCTGTCCCAGCAAGTCGATCGATTCGAGTGGGCGCGCTTCCAGGGTGCGGAACAAGTCCTTGGCCTGGTCGGCGCTGCGCAGCACGGATTCGGTCATGCGGTCGTGCAGCAGGTCGGCCACGGCCTGCACCTGCTCGTCCGTCAGCTTCTTGGCCGCGCCGATGGCGCTGCCCAGGATGCCCGATTTCAGGTTGATGCGGAAAGCGATACCGCGTTCGACGCGCTTGATGTGCGCCATGCCGCAGTTGTGCGCGATGTCGGTGGCTTTCGAGGCCCACGGCGAAATCGTGCCGAAACGCGGGATGACGAAAAATTCTTCGGCAGCGCCTTCCGTGTTGTCAGCTTCGGCTGGCTCACCATACGTCAGCAAGGCGCCCAGGCGCGTGCTGTCGTCGTTGCTGAGGGGCGCGCTGGCATCGATGAAATGGACATAGCGTGCTTGTACGGCAACAATCGCAGGCGAGACGGCTTGCAGTTGGCTTAACAGACGGTGGCTACGGAAAACGGACAGGGCATTGGAACCCGGCAGTATCAACATGATTGGAAGGTGGTTGATGCAGCGTGGCTGCGGGTTAAAGGTAGGCATGACAATATCTTAAGTACGGCAAATTTCCTTTGCGCGCATTATACCCGTTTTACCCCTTCCTTATTACCGCAACTTGGGACTTTGCGGCCATTTTGCCCCGTACAGTGGCAAGTTTCCACCTTGCAGCAACAACGTCAGGCAATCACATAGCGGTTCTTGCCTTCCCGCTTGGCCTGGTACAGCGCGTCATCGGCTGCCCGGTAGCTGTGGCCCAGCTCCCTGCCCCGGTCCAGCTCGGCGACGCCCACGCTGATCGAGACGAGGTGCCCGGACTGGAAGGCATGGCTGACGGCATCGACCAGGGCGCTGGCAAACGCGCGCACGGCATCGCGGTCGCCCGCGTAGACGACGCCGAATTCTTCGCCGCCCAGGCGGCCGCACAAATGGCCTTGCGCCTTGTCTGCGATGATGACGGCCGTCTGCACCAGCACCGCGTCACCTGCATCATGTCCTTGCAAGTCGTTGATATTCTTGAAATTATCGATATCGATCATGAGGAAATACAGCATGCCGCCGCGGGGCGCGCCATGCATCTGCTGCGCGCGCTGCGTGAACATGCGGCGGTTGTTGAGGCCCGTCAAGCTGTCCTGGAAAGCCAGCCGCGTCAATTCCTGCCTGGAGTGATAGTTGCGCAAACGCAATAAACTGAAACTGACATTCAGCGCCAGCCCGAACAGCACGCTGACGGTGATCATCAGCGGCACCCAGGGCTGGTCGGGCAAGCCCGCATTCACGGGATACAGGCCATGGCCCATATTCCACCACACGCCGGCCACCACGGCCAGGTAACTGAGCCCGCCATTGAAGATGGAGGCAATCGCCAGGGTCATGAAGACGCCCACGGGCAAGACCCAGAAGCTGGCGTGATGGACGGCGTCGGCCATGGTGCGCAGGCCAAAGGTCAGGGTCAGCACGGCGCAGGCGCCGGTAATGGTCAGTACGGGCAAGGTGCTGCAGCGGTAGCGCACGATCAGGCTGGCCAGCATGCCCAGCAGCGCCAGCACGGCATACGGCAGATTCGGCTGGAACGCAGGCGGCATCAGCAGCCAGGTCAGGCTGTAGGCGATGATGCCCAGCAGCTGCGTCACCATGCCGACGCGGTGCAGTTCGGCAAAATAGGTGTGCTGCTGCTCGCTGTTGCCGCCAAATGCGAGGGGGACGGCAACGCGCCGCAGCGTGCTCAGAGTAGGAAAAGCCATGACGGGGGACATCCTGATAAAGGTAAAGCGCCAGCGGTCCCGCCACTGTGTCAGTCACTGCGCTAGACGCGTGCCGCGAGGGCCGAATGCAGTTGTATTTAGAATACGCTTTCCCGGGTGACGATGCAAGACACTCTTGCAAGTAACGTGCCTGCAAGCAACGGTATCCGGCCAGCCACGCTGCGGCATTTTCCGCTGCGGCGGCAAGCATGCAATACGGCGCAAAGCAACAGTTGCATGGCATCGCCCTGCCCTGCGTTCAATTCGCTGCATTTTATTGGCAATGCGGCATGGCTTTGCAGTATGCTGATAAAAAATACTAGTGAGTATGGTTAGTATTCTTTGGCAACTAACCTGCAGTAGCGAACCGCAGATGCGCACACAGATGAACGAAAGCTGAACCATGCCAGAATATAGCGACTTGTCTGTCCTGATCGTCGACCCGAACCCCAGCATGCGGGGCAATCTGCACAATATGCTGAACCAGGCAGCCATCACCAAGGTGGAATATGCCGTCAATTCCGGCACGGCCATCCGGCTGCTGATGAAGAAACCGTTCGACATCATCCTGTGTGAATACGATCTTGGTAGTGGCACGGACGGCCAGGATGGCCAGCAATTGCTGGAAGACTTGCGCCACCACAAACTGATCGGGCTATGGACGATCTTCATCATGTTGACGTCCGAAGCCATCCACAGCAAGGTCATCAGCGCGGCCGAACTGACGCCGGCCGACTATATATTGAAACCGTTCACGGTCGATGTGCTGAGCGGGCGCATCGAGCGCGCCATCGAGCGCCGCGCCATCTTCCTGCCCACCTATCAGCTGATCGACAAGGGCGACTTGCGCGAAGCCGTCAAAAGCTGCCGCGCGGCCGAACTGCAGCACCCGCGCCTGGCGGCCGATTTCGCCCGTTTGCGCGCCGAGCTGCACCTCACGCTGGGTGAATGGCGCGAAGCGGAGCACATCTACGCCGACACGCTGGCCACGCGGCCCATGGCCTGGGCCCATCTGGGCCTGGCGCGCACCCTGTTCGAGCAGCAGCGCCACGAAGATGCGCAAGTCACGCTGCTCGCACTGGTCGAGCAGAGTCCCCGCTTCATGGCCGCCTACGATCTGCTGGCGCAAAACCATGAAGCCATGGGCCAGCAGCTGCAGGCGAAGAAAATCCTCGAAGACGCGGTGGCCATTTCGCCGCACATGGTGCGCCGGCTGCGCCACCTGGGCGGCATCGCGTTTGACACGGGCGACATTGGCGCCGCCGAGCGGGCCTACAAACAGGTGGTCACCAAAGCCAAATATTCTGAATTTCGCGACCCGGAAGACCACGTCAATCTGCTCAAGACGCTGGTAAAGAAAGGCGATGCGCCGCAAGCGAGCGGTGTATTGCGCGATATGGAACGTTCCCTGCGCGGCGGCGCCAACGTGGAAGCGTGCCGCGCCATCTCGGCCGCCATGCTGCATGAGTTGTCGGGCAACGACATCGCCGCGGCCAGCGAACTGCAACTGGCCGCGCGCGCCCTCGACGGCGCGCGCGGCCTGTCGACGCAGCTCAAAGTGGGGCTGGTGCAAAGCTGCCTGAAGAACAACCTGGAGCAGGCGGCATCTGACGTCATGCTCAAACTCGTCAACGAGGCGGACAGCGAAGTGACGATGGAAGCGGCCGTGGACGTGTTTGAAAAGGCGGGACGCCATGATCTGGCGCAAGGCATGGGCCAGCAAATCAGCAACCAGGTGCAGGAACTGATGCAGGATGCGGCCAGCAAGTCGGAAAACGGCGAACTCAAGGGGGCCGTATTCGTACTGCGCCAGGCCCTGCGCAAGACGCCTGGCAACCTGCCCGTGCTATTCGCCTCCGTCGACGCCATCTTGCGCCAGCTCAATATGCTGGGCTGGGAAGCGCCGCTGGCCGAACAGGCGCAGCACCAGATGCAGGTGATCCGCAAGCTCGACCCCAGGCATCCGAAGCTGGAGTCGCTCAAGCAGCAGTATGCGGCCACGCAGCACAAGTACGGTATTGCGACCTGAGCCTGGTCCTTGCTTTTGCGCTTGGGTCCGGAGCCATCAGAACGCTTATTCCGCCAACGATGCCATGTCAATGACAAAGCGATAACGCACATCGCTCTTCACGACGCGCTCGAACGCTTCATTGATATCCTGGATGCGGATGATTTCAATGTCGGAAACAATATTGTGCTTGCCGCAGAAGTCCAGCATTTCCTGGGTTTCCTTGATCGAGCCGATCATGGAGCCGGACAGGCTGCGGCGCGCACCGACCAGGCCGAAGGCGCTGATCGGCGGCACGGCGCCGTCCGGGATGCCGACGATGACCATGCTGCCGTCCACTTTCAGCAGGTTGATGTACTGGTTCCAGTCGATGGAGGCGCCCACGGTGCAGATGATCAGGTCAAACGTGCCGGCCAGCTTGCTGAAGGTTTCCGCGTCGTTGGTGGCGTAGTAATGGTCGGCGCCCAGGCGCAGGCCGTCTTCGCGCTTCGACAGCGTTTGGCTCAGCACCGTCACTTCGGCGCCCATGGCGTGGGCAATCTTGACGCCCATGTGGCCCAGGCCGCCCATGCCCAGGATCGCCACCTGCTTGCCAGGGCCGGCTTTCCAGTGGTTCAGCGGCGAATACAGGGTGATGCCGGCGCACAGCAGCGGCGCGGCGGCGTCCAGTGGCAGGTTGTCGGGAATCGACAACACATAGCCTTCCTTGACGACGATGCTGTCCGAATAGCCGCCTTGCGCAACCGTCTTGCCATCCGCTTCGACGCCGTTGTAGGTCTGGATCAAGCCTGGCATGTACTGTTCCAGGTCCACGTTGCGTGTCTTGCAGGTGGTGCAGGAATCGACGAAGCAGCCCACGCCCACGTGGTCACCCACCTTGAACTTGGTCACATCAAAGCCGACGGCCGTGACGATACCGGCGATTTCATGGCCCGGCACCATCGGGAAGGCGGCGCCGCCCCATTCGTCGCGCGCCTGGTGGATGTCGGAATGGCACACGCCGCAATACTTGATCGAGATGGCCACGTCGTCGGCGCGCGGGGCGCGGCGCTCGAACGAGAACGGTTGCAGTGCGGAGGTGGGACCCAGTGCGGCGTAGCCTTTGGCGATGGTAGTCATGAAAACTCCTATATATATGTGACGGGAAGATGTGACGAGACAGACGCGTGCCATGCATGCGATGAATGCGATGAATGCGATGAATGCGATGAATGCGACTAGTGTGCGGCAAATGCGCGGCGCGCGTTACCGTGATCCTGCAAGACCTTTGCACGATCCTCCAAATCTGCGTAAGATCAAGCGTTCTCCGCCTCGCCTGCCGCATACTGACCCACATGTCCACACAGATTCCCCCGCAAGATGAAATCGCCGCCCTGATCAGCCGCCACGCGCCGCGCAATGGCGACTACACGACGGCCATCGGCAACCTCACCTTCCACCGCCAGTCCTCGACTACCGAGTCGCTGTTCCACGCGGCGCGCCCCAGCGTGGCGCTGATCGCGCAAGGGGCCAAGCATGTCACGCTGGGCACGGAAACCTTCCATTACAGCCGCATGCAGTATCTGCTGACGTCCGTCGACCTGCCGGTGCAGGTGCGCGTGGTGGAAGCGAGCGAGGAAGCGCCGCATTTGTGCGTGGTGCTGGGCGTCGACATCGCCGACGTGGCCGCGCTGCTCGATAGTGAAAGTGCCAGCGCCAGCGCGATGCGGCAGAAAATCATCCCCGCCACGCGCGGCATCTCCGTCAGCGACGTTTCGCCCGAGCTGCTCGACGCCATGCTGCGCCTGGTGCGCCTGCTCGACCAACCGGACGATATCGCCACCCTGGCACCCCTGGTCCGCCGCGAACTGACCTACCGCCTGCTGCATGGCCCCGTGGGCGCACGCTTGCGCCACATGGCGCTGGCCAGCAGCCAGTCGCACCAGGTGGGGCAAGCCATCGACTGGATCAAGCACCATTACGCGCAGCCGCTGCGCATCGAACACCTGGCCGGCATAGCGAACATGAGCATGTCGTCCTTGCACCACCACTTCAAGGCCATTACCGCCATGACGCCGGTGCAGTACCAGAAGCTGCTGCGCCTGCAGGAAGCGCGGCGGCTGATGCTGGTCGAGAGAATCGACGCGGGCACGGCCGGCTACCGGGTCGGCTACGCCAGCGAATCGCAGTTCAGCCGCGAATACAGCCGCCAGTTCGGCCGCGCCCCCATGCGCGACGTGGGCCAGGTGCGCGCGCAGCTCAGTGGCACCACCGCCTACGCGACGCCATAGTTGCCTGCTGATTTGCCTACACGCTGCGCCGTGCATTAGAATCTGCCCTCCCCTCACTGGACGGCGCTCCGCCATGGCACGATGACCGATTCCTGTTCCTCCGGCAGACGCATGCTGCTGCGCCGCCTGTCAGGCCTGCTGGCCGCCGGCATCGCGCCGCAGCTGACACCCGCCTGGGCCCATGACGGCCCCGCCAGCGACCACGCACCGATCGCGCCAGCCAGCGGCGACACCTTGAGCGTCGTCGGGCCGTGGGAATTAACGGGGCTGGAGCCGTCGCGTGGCGGCTACATGTTTACCCGCATGGAAGTGGTGCAAACCCTGCTCGACGCCGACGACCAGGGCCGCTTGCTGCCGGCGCTGGCCAGCGACTGGGAAGTGTCGCAAGATGGCCTGGAATGGCGCTTCTTCATCACCCAGGGTAAATTATTCCACGACGGCACGCCGCTGACGGCCGGCACGGTGCTCGTCTCGCTGCAGCGCGCGCTGGCCACGCCCGGCGTGCTGCGCCTTGCCCGCATCAGCAGCATCGGGGCCGCGCGCGGCGCCATCGTCGTGACCCTGGCGCAGCCGTACGCGCCGCTGCCCTATCTGTTCACGCATTCGGGCACGCAAGTACTGGCACCCGCATCGTATGGCGCCAACGGGCGCGTGCTGCGCATCATCGGCAGCGGCCCATACAAAATTACGTCCATCGCGCTGCCGCAACAGTTCGATGTGGCGTATTTCAACGGCTGGCGCGGCGAACCGCCTGCCGTGCGCCGCGCCCGTTATATCAGCGTCTCGCGCGCAGAAACGCGCACCCTGATGGTGCAAAGCGGCCAGGCCGACCTGGCCTTCTCGCTGGACCCGCCCAGCATCCGCCGCCTGCTGCGCCAGCCCAACGTGCAGTTGGTGGCCGCGCCGCTGCCGCGCACCACTTTCTTGAAACTCAACGCCGGCCATCCGCTGCTGGCAGACGTGCGCGTGCGGCGCGCCATCAGCCTGGCGCTGGACCGCGACGGCATCGCCCGCGCCCTGCTGCGCGACGCCGACCTGGCCGCCACGCAGCTATTCCCGCCCGCGATGGCCCTTTGGCATCAGCCGAACATGGCGCCCCTGCGCAGCGATCCCGCTGCTGCGCGCGCGCTGCTGCGCCAGGCCGGCTATCTGCCGGGGCCAGACGGCATCGCGCAGCGCGATGGCAAGCGCCTGGCCCTCACATTGACCACCTTTGTCGACCGCCCCGAACTGCCGCTGATCGCCACGGCGGTGCAGGAAGAACTGCGCCAGATCGGCATCGCCATCAAGGTCGTGGTGGGCAATTCCAGCGACATACCCGCCGGCCACCGCAGCGGCGCGCTGGAAATCGCCCTCGTGGCGCGCAATTTCGGCAACCTGCCCGATCCCGTCGCCACCCTGGCCGACGATTACGGCGTGCATGGCGGCGACTGGGGCGCCATGGGCTGGCATAGCCCGTCCGTCAGCGCCGCGCTGGCGCGCCTGTCTGGCGGCGCGCCAGCTGGCAACACGCAGGCGGCGCAGCTGCGCGGGACAATAGCGGGCGAGCTGCAGCAAGGCTTGCCGGTGATTCCCATCGTCTGGTACCGCCAGACGATGGCCGTGTCGCGCCGCGTGTCGGGCGTGAGCATCGACCCGTTCGAGCGCAGCTATCGGCTCTCTTCCATCACCTGGCAAGCCCCCGCATGAAGATCCTCCTCAAAGCCTTGCTGCAGGCGCTGCTGGTGGCCCTGCTGGTGGGCACCCTGTGCTTTTTCATGACGCGCATGCTGCCCGGCGATATCGCCTACCGCATCGCGGCGGGCCGCTATGGCTATGACATGGTCGACGCGCAAGCCGTGCGCATCGAACTGGGGCTGGACCGCGCGCCGCTGGCCGCCCTGGCCGACTGGTGGGGGCGCTTGCTGCGTTTCGACCTGGGCATCTCGCTGGTGACGGCGCAGCCGGTCATCGATGAAATCCGCATGCAGCTGGGCCAGACCCTGCGATTGTCGCTGATGGCCGTGCTGCTGTCGCTGCCGCTGGGCCCCTTGCCCGGCGTACTGGCCGGCCTGCGCCCGGGCGGCTGGTTCGACAGGGTCAACCTGGCGCTATCCGTGCTGCTGCGCGCCCTGCCGCCGTTTGTGCTGGCCTTGCTGCTGGTGCTGGCCTTCGCCGTGCAGCTGCAGGCGCTGCCCGCCGCCGGCCATGCCGACCATGGCAGCCTGCTGCTGCCCGCGCTGACCCTGGCGCTGGGCCTGGCCGCCGTGTCTTCACGGGTGGCGCGCGACGCCATGGCGGCCGTGCGCGCCTCGGCGTACTACGCCTTCGCGCTCACCAAGGGCCTCTCCGCCAGTCAAGCATTGCGGCGCCATGGCGCGCGCAACGTCGCCACGCCCGTCGTCGCCTACACGGCCGTGCAGCTGGTGTATCTGGTGGAAGGCGTGGTGCTGGTGGAAACCATCTTTGCCTGGCCCGGCATCGGCCACGCGCTGGTGCACGCCATCTTTGCCCGTGACGTGCCCATGATCCAGGGCACGGCGCTGGTTCTGGGCTGGCTGTTCGTGCTGTTTAACTGCATCGTCGACCTGGCTTGCGCCGCGCTCGACCCGCGTACGAGGCAACAATGAGAGCGCGATCATTCTCGCAGCGCGCCGGCTTGCTGATCCTGCTGTCAGTTGCCGCCTTCGCCCTCTTCGGCCCGGCGCTGGTGGGCATCGACCCGGCGCGCCAGGTTCTGTCGCGCTTTCTCGAAACACCGAGCCTGGCGCACCCGCTGGGCCTGGACCACCTGGGCCGCAGCATGCTGGCGCGCCTGGCGCATGGGGCGCAGCTGTCGCTGTCCATGGCCGTGCTGAGCGTATTGAGCGCCGCCCTCCCCGGCACCGCCCTGGGATTGCTGGCCGCCTGGCGCGGCGGCTGGCTGGACCGCGTGCTGGGCGCACTCGCCGACGCCGTGCTGGCCTTGCCGGGCCTGTTGCTGGTGCTGCTGCTGGCGGCCTTTGCGCCAGGTCAATTCTGGCCTTTATACCTGGGCATCTCGCTGGCCTTGTGGGTCGAATACTTCCGCGTCACGCGCAGCGCCGCCGCCATCCTGCTGGCCAGCCCGCAGGTGGAAGCCTCGCGCCTGCTGGGTTTTGGCTCCGCCTACATCGTGCGCCGCCACCTGGCGCCCGCGCTGCTGCCGCGCCTGGCCACCCTGATGCGCTTTGGCATTGGCGGCGCCGTACTGGCCATGGCGGCCTTGGGCTTCATCGGCGTGGGCCTGCAGCCGCCCACGGCGGAACTGGGCGTGATGATGATCGAACTGCTGCCGTACTACAGCGAAGCGCCCTGGCTGGTGGCCGCGCCCGTGGCGCTGTTATTTTTGACCATGCTGGGCCTGATGCTGGCCGGGCGCGCTGGAATGCAGGCATGAGCGAACAAACTTACCTGGAAGCAACGAACCTGGCCGTCATCGAGGCGAACAGCGGCGCGCGGCTGATCAAGGGCGCCAGCCTGCGCCTGGCCACCGGCGGCGCGCTGACCCTGCTGGGCGAAAGCGGCTCCGGCAAATCCCTGCTGGCGCACGCCATCATGGGCACGCTGGCCGCCGGCCTGCGCGCCGAAGGAACTATCCGCATTGGCGAGCACCGTTACGACGCAGGGGACCAGGCTGGGAGGCAAGCGCTGTGGGGGCGCGACGTGGCGCTGCTGCCGCAGGAACCGTGGCTGGCATTGGATCCCACCATGCGCGTGCAGCAGCAGGTGGCGGAAACACATGCACTGGTGGCGGGCTTGCCGGCAACTGCAGCGCGCGAAGCGGCCCTGCGCGACTTGGCGCGGCTGGGCATGCAGCATGCAGCGCCGCTGTATCCGCACCAGATCTCGGGCGGCATGGCGCAGCGCGTGGCCTTCCTCGCCACCCATGCGGCCGGGGCGCGCCTGTTGATCGTCGATGAACCGACCAAAGGCCTCGATGCCGGCCGGCGCGCCGACATGTTAGCCATGCTGCGCGCGGCGCAAGGCGAAGGCATGGCCGTGCTGTGCATCACGCACGATGTGCGGCTGGCCCGCGCGCTGGGCGGCAACGTCGCCGTCATGCTCGATGGCGATATTGTCGAACAAGGAGATACGCATACCGTGCTGGCGCAGCCCACGCACGCCTACACGCGGGCGCTGCTGGCGGCCGACCCGGCCAGCTGGCCAGCGTGGAAACCTGACACTGCGCCGGGCGAGATCGTCGCCCGCGTGGACAAAGTGGCCAAGGCGTTTGGCCCGTGCGCGCTGTTTACCAGCATCAGCGCGGAGATACGCCACGGCGAAATCGTCGCCATCACGGGCGAGAGCGGCGCCGGCAAGACCACCTTCGGCAATCTGCTATTGGGACTCTTGCGCCCCGATGCGGGCACGGTAACGCGCGCAAGCGGCTTGCCGCGCACGGCCTTCCAGAAGCTGTACCAGGACCCGGCCGCCGCTTTTGCGCCCGGCACCAGCCTGGAAACGGCGCTGCGCGACGTCGTCAAGCTGCATGGCCTGGCCTGGGACGCCGTGCCGCCGCTGCTGGCGCGGCTGCGCCTGGGCGCACACTTGCTGGCGCGCCTGCCATCGCAAGTGTCGGGCGGCGAGCTGCAGCGCTTTGCGCTGGCGCGCGTGCTGCTGCTGAAACCTGCGCTGATCTTCGCCGACGAACCCACCTCGCGCCTCGACCCCATCACCCAGCAAGAAACCCTGGCCCTGCTGCTGGAGACGGCCAGTGCCAGCGGCTGCGCCGTGCTGCTCGTCACGCACGACGCGCAGATTGCGCGCGCCGTGGCGCAGCGGCAAATCGGCCTGCACGCGTGATTTACGCCGCGCCAAAGCCGCCCCCGCCTGGCGTTTCGATGACGAACACGTCGCCCGCCTGCATCAGCGTCTTGCCGATATGCGGCAAGTACTCCACCGTGCCATCGACGCGCTCCACAACATTGCGTCCCAGCGCGCCCGGCGCGCCGCCATCCATGCCGAACGGCGGCACAATCCGGTTGTTTGACAGAATGGCCGCCGTCATCGCCTCCAGGAAGCGCACCCTGCGCACGCCGCCATTGCCGCCGTGCCAGCGCCCCACGCCGCCGGAGCCAGGACGGATGGCGTAGCTGTCGAGGCGCACGGGAAAGCGCCATTCCAGGATTTCCGGGTCCGTCAGGCGCGAATTGGTCATGTTCGTCTGCACCACGTCCGTACCGTCGAAACCGGGGCCGGCGCCCGAGCCACCCGATATCGTCTCGTAGTACTGGTACTTCTCGTTGCCAAACGTGAAATTATTCATCGTCCCCTGCGAAGCCGCCATGGCCCCCAGCGCGCCATACAGGGCATTCGTGATGCAGGTCGAGGTTTCCACATTGCCCGACACGACGGCGGCGGGATACCGGGGATTGAGCATGGAAGCGGGCGGGATGATCACGCTCAAAGGCTTCAGGCAGCCTGCATTGAGGGGAATCTCGTCGTCCACCAGGGTGCGGAACACATACAGCACGGCCGCCATGCAGACGGCGGACGGCGCATTGAAGTTGTTCGGCAGCTCGCTGGTGGTGCCGGTGAAGTCGACGACGGCGCTGCGCTCGGCAATGTTGACGCGAATAGCCACCTGTATGCGCGCGCCGTTGTCCAGCTCCAGCACATACTCGCCATCCTTCAGAGTCGTCATGACGCGCCGCACGGCTTCCTCGGCGTTGTCCTGCACGTGGCCCATATAGGCTTGCACCACGTCCAGGCCAAAATGCGCGACCATCTTGTGCAATTCATCAAAGCCTTTCTGGTTGGCCGCCACCTGGGCGCGCAAATCGGCCAGGTTTTGTCGCGGATTGCGCGCCGGCCAGCGTGCTCCTGCCAGCAGGGCCAGCGTGTCGTCTTCCCGCAATAGCCCCGTGGCGCCGTCGACCAGCTTGAAATTGTCGATCAACACGCCCTCTTGCTCGATATGCGTGGAATCGGGCGGCATCGAGCCTGGCGTGGTGCCGCCGATGTCGGCATGGTGGCCGCGCGAACCCACGTAAAACAGGATCGCCGCCCCCTTCTCGTCGAACACGGGCGAAATCACCGTCACGTCGGGCAAATGCGTGCCGCCGTGGTAGGGATCATTGAGCATATACACGTCGCCCGGCTGCATCAGGCCTGCATTGCGCGTCATGACAGTGCGGATGCTCTCGCCCATGGAACCCAGGTGCACGGGCATGTGCGGCGCATTGGCGATCAGCTTGCCTTGCGCGTCGAAGATGGCGCAGCTGAAATCGAGCCGCTCCTTGATATTGACGGAATGGGCGGTATTTTGCAGGCGCAAGCCCATCTGCCCGGCGATCGACATGAACAGGTTATTGAAAATTTCCAGCATCACGGGGTCGGCCTGGGCCGCTGTTTGCATCCCCTGGGTGCGCCGCGCTGGCAAGGCGGCGACCCTGTGCAAGATCAAATGGCCGTGCGGCGTGACTTGCGCGCGCCAGTCCGGCTCGATGACGGTGGTGGCGTTGGCGTCGCTGACGATGGCCGGGCCGTCGATGGCGTCGCCGGGGCGCAAGCTTTCTGCCGCATACAGGCCGCTTTGCCGCCACGCACCGGCGCTATACATGGCCACCATTGCCACGGGCGCCAGCGCGCCAGCGCGCGCCGCAAACGCGGGTGCAGCAGAGGAAGACGTTGGAGCATCAGAGGCGCCGATGGCTTCCACGGAAATGGCTTCGACGATCAGCGCGCGCGCCGGCATCAGGAAGGAAAAACGCTTTTTGTACGCCGCTTCGAACTGCGCCTGCATGCCGGCGAGCGTATCGAACAGCACCACCAGCGGGGAATCCGTGCCTTCGTAGCGCAGGTGCACGCGCTGCACCAGCGAAATGCGATGCTGCTGCACGCCCTGGCGCAGCAAGTCGCCCTGCGCCTGCGCGCCCAGTGCCGCAAGTTCACCCGCCAGGTCCGCGCCCAATGTTGCTTCGATGGCCTTTTCCCGCATGGCGCTCTGGTCGGCCAGGCCCATGCCATAGGCCGACATCACGCCCGCCAGGCGGTGGATGAAAACCGTGCGCATGCCCAGCGCATCGGCCACCAGGCACGCATGCTGGCCGCCCGCGCCGCCAAAGCTGGTGAGGGTGTAGCCGGTCACGTCGTGGCCACGCTGCACGGAAATCTGCTTGATGGCGTTGGCCATGTTAGCCACGGCGATGGCGATATAGCCTTCGGCCACTTGTTCCGGGGTAGAGCCCACCGTGCGCGCCAGCGCCTCGAACTGGGCGCGCACGGTGGCCGCGTCCAGCGCTTCATTGGCGTCTGGCCCGAAGACGCGGGGAAAGAACGATGGCTGCAGCTTGCCCAGCATGACGTTGCAGTCGGTGACGGCCAGCGGGCCGCCGCGCCGGTAGCTGGCGGGGCCGGGATTGGCGCCCGCGCTGTCCGGGCCCACCTTGTAGCGGGCGCCGTCGAAATGCAGGATGGAGCCGCCGCCCGCCGCCACCGTGTGGATGCTCATCATCGGTGCGCGCATGCGCACGCCGGCAATCTGCGTCTCGAACACGCGCTCGAACTCACCCGCGTAGTGCGACACGTCGGTCGAGGTGCCACCCATGTCGAAGCCGATCACCTTGTCGAAGCCGGCCAGCGCGCTGGCGCGCACCATGCCGACGATGCCGCCCGCGGGGCCGGACAGGATGCTGTCCTTGCCCTAGAAGGCGCGCGCATCCGTCAAGCCGCCATTTGACTGCATGAATTGCAGGTGCACGCCGGGCAGTTCTTGCGCCAGCTGGTCGACGTAGCGGCGCAATATCGGCGACAGATAGGCGTCGACCACCGTGGTGTCGCCGCGCGCCACCAGTTTCATCATCGGGCTGACTTCATGCGAGACGGACACCTGCGTGAAACCGGCCTCGCGCGCCAGCTGCGCCACCCGCGCCTCGTGCGCGTGGTAGCGGTAGCCATGCATCAATACGATCGCGATGGCCCGCAGGCCGCGCGCATGGGCTTGCGCCAACGCCGCCTGCGCGGCCGGCTCGTCGAGCGTTGTCACCACCTCGCCGTGCGCCCCCATGCGTTCATTGATCTCGATCACTTCGCCATACAGCAGTTCAGGCAAGATGATCTGGCGCGCGAACAGCTGCGGGCGGTTCTGGTAGGCGATGCGCAAGGCGTCGCGAAAACCACGCGTGATGGCCAGCACGGTCGGCTCGCCCTTGCGTTCGAGCAGCGCATTCGTCGCCACCGTGGTGCCCATCTTGATGGCACCCACCGCCTCGGCGGGCAGCGGCGCATCGGGCGCAAGGCCCATCAGCTGGCGCATGCCCGCCAGCGCCGCGTCGCGGTACTGGCCCGGATTTTCCGACAGCAGCTTGTGCGTGGCCAGGCTGCCGTCAGGACGGCGCGCCACGATGTCCGTAAAGGTGCCGCCCCGGTCGATCCAGAATTGCCAGTCCATCGTCTTGCCCCCATGCTTGTGTGAAATCCTGTGTGAGACGGCTATTGTAGCTGCCAAATCAGGGCGCGTTTCAAGCGCGCGCGCCTTGCCTTCTGCACCGATCGGCCGTATGTTGAAGGCATACCGACAAATGGAGCGCTACATGAGGAAAACACCATGGCCCTGACCGACTCTGCCAGCAGCACCCATCCGCTGTACTCCATCGCCGAACTGCGCGCCATCGAACAGGCCGCGATGCAGGACTTGCCGCAAGGCTTGCTGATGCAGCGCGCCGGCCAAGCCGCCGCCAGCGCCGCCCTGAAGCTGCTGCATGGCCAGCAAGACGGCGACAGCGGGGGCCACATGCGGGTACTGGTATTGGCCGGCCCCGGCGACAACGGCGGCGACGCACTGGAAGCGGCCGTCCACCTGGCCGGCAGCGGCATCGAAGTGCTGGTGTGGCTGGCGCCCGAAGCGCGCGCCACCTCGCCCGAGCGCGAACTGGCCCTGAGCCGCACCCGCAACAGCACGGCGCGCTGCATCGACGCCGACACCAGCATGGCTTCGGTAGCCGTCGGCGCGGCGCCGTGGGATCTGGTCATCGATGGCCTGTTCGGCATCGGTGCTTCGCGCCCGCTCGATGGCGAATGCCGCGAGATAGCGCAACTGGTGAACAATCTGGAATGCCCCGTGCTGGCGCTCGACGTGCCCAGTGGCCTGCATGCGGACACGGGCGCCATCGACGGCGTCGCCATCCGCGCCACGCACACCTTGACCTTCATCGGCGACAAACCTGGCCTGCACACGGCTAACGGCCGCGATCTGGCGGGCGAAGTGGAAGTGGCCTCGCTGGCCATCGACCCCGTCCTGCTGCCGCCTGCCAGGGCGCAGCTGAACGGCTTGCAGCTGTTTGCCCGCCAGTTGCAGCCGCGCCGGCAAAACACGCACAAGGGCAGCTATGGCAGCGTGGCCATCATCGGCGGCGCGCAAGGCATGGCGGGCGCGCCCATCCTGTCGGCGCGCACGGCGCTGCATGCGGGCGCCGGCAGAGTGGTCATCGCCTTCCCCGAGGCGCCACCGGCGTTTGACAGCGGCCAGCCGGAACTGATGTGCCGCCGCGCGCAAGACGTCGATTTCTCGGGTTTCCACTTTGCCGCACTGGTGGCCGGGCCGGGCCTGGGCGACAAGGGTCACACGGTGGAACTGCTGCAGCGGGCGTTTGAGAGCGACAGCCCCCTGCTGCTGGACGCCGATGCCCTGAACCTGATGGCGGCCGAACCGGAACTGCAGTCGGCACTGGCCACGCGCACGGGCGTGGGCGCGACAATATTGACGCCGCATCCGCTGGAAGCGGCGCGTTTGCTCGACATGACGGTGGCCGAAGTGCAGGCCGACCGCCTGGGCGCGGCGCGCCAGCTGGCCGCGCAGCTGGGCGTGATCGTCGTATTGAAAGGTTCGGGCACGGTCATTGCCGCGCCCGATGGCGGCGTGGTGGTCAACAACACGGGTGGCCCCGCGCTGGCCACGGCGGGCACGGGCGATGTGCTGGCCGGCCTGTGCGGCAGCCTGCTGGCGCAAGGCTGGCCCGAATGGGAAGCGGCCGTCGGCGCCGTCTGGCTGCATGGCGCGGCCGCCGATGCGCTGGTGGCGGCAGGCAGCGGCCCCATTGGCCTGACGGCCGGTGAATTGATACCGGCCATACGCCAATTGATCAATGCCTTGTCAGTCGATCAGGGGCAGACCCGGCGGGTCTGACCCGTTAAACCAGCTTGCCAGCTGAAATGGTGATGGTGCGCCCGCAGCGGGCCGCAATCGAGCTGTCGTGGGTCACCAGCACCAGGGTCGAGCCCCGTTCGCGGTTCAGCTCGAACATCAGCTGGATCACGGCCTCTCCGGTGGCCGCGTCCAGGCTGCCTGTGGGCTCGTCGGCAAACAGCAGCGGCGGCTGCGTCACAAACGCCCGCGCCAGCGCCACGCGCTGCTGCTCGCCGCCAGACAGGTATTTCGGATAATGCTTCAGTCGGCTGCCCAGGTTCACTCTGCCCAGCATGGCTTGCGCTTTTTCCTTCGCCTGCGGGTCGCCGCGCAATTCCAGCGGCAGCATAACGTTTTCCAGCGCCGTCAGGTGCGCCAGCAGCTGGAACGACTGGAACACGAAACCCAGCTTTTCCTTGCGAAAACCAGCGCGGCCATCTTCATCGAGGGCGAAGATATCGGTGCCGTCGAGGATGACCTTGCCGTCGCTGGGCGTATCGAGTCCGGCCAGCAAACCGAGCAAGGTAGACTTGCCGGAACCGGAGGCGCCGACGATGGCCAGCGTCTCGGACGTTTGCACGGTAAAATCGACACCGTGCAGTATGGTCAGCTCGCCATCGGCATCGGGTACGCGCTTGGCCAGCTGGACCACTTCGATGGCCGGCTTGGCGTTTTGGCTGTTGGTTGCGGCAGGCCGCTGGGCCGCTGCTTCGGACGGGAGGAAATTGGTGGAAGTCGCTTTAGGGAATTCGGGCATGCTGATCTATCTTAAAAAATTTCGTGAACAAATAAGTTTCAAGGGCAGCCATCGCCTGCGGCGACGCACCCTGTCCTTGCTTCCTGCGGCAACCCTGCTCCTGGTGTCAGGCATGACGAACGCCTATTCTGCACCAAAAACGCTGCTGGTGCTCGGCGATAGCCTCTCGGCCGAGTATGGGCTGGCACGCGGCACGGGCTGGGTGGCGCTGCTGGAACAGCGGCTCAAGGCGCAAAAGAATGACACGCGCATCGTCAACGCCAGCATCAGCGGCGAGACCACCAGCGGCGGGCGGGCGCGCCTGCATGCGCTGCTGGCCAAGCAGCAGCCGGACGTGGTGCTGATCGAACTGGGCGCCAACGACGGCTTGCGCGGCCTGTCGCTGGCTGCCACCGAGGCCAATCTGCGCGCCATGGGCGAGGCGTCGAAGAAGGCTGGCGCGCAAGTGGTGCTGGTGGGCATGCGCATGCCGCCCAACTATGGCCGCGACTATGGCGACAAGTTTTATGCCATGTACGGCAAGCTGGCCAAGGAATGGAAGGCGCCGCTGGTGCCCTTCATGTTCGAGGGCATCGCCGACCAGCCACAACTGTTCCAGGCCGACCGCATGCACCCGAACGCGCAAGCGCATCCGGCGATACTGAAGAATATCTGGCCGCAACTGGCGCCCTTGCTGAAAGCCAAGTAAGCGCGACTATGCCGCAGGCAAAAAAATAGCCGCTCTGGAGCGGCTATTTTTATGGCTGGAAGCTACATGTTACGGCGCTTCCGGTGCTGCGGCTGGGGCAGTGACCGGCTTGACGATCTTCACTTTGGCCTTGCTCTTCAGGTACTCGACATAATCATACATTTCCTGTTGCGCCAGGATGCCGCTGATCTGGTCTTTCTCTTGCTGGCGGCGCGCTGCATCGACTTGCGCCGGCTGTTGCACCTTGGCGATACGGTAGATGCCATAGCCCAGGGCTGGCAGGTCCACGCCCACGTAGGCTGGCAGCTTGCTGGTGTCGGCCTTCATGACTTGCGCGATGGCAGCACGGTTGATACCGTCGAGCTTGCTACGCGATACCCATTGCGCGGCACCGAAACCGGTGGCATCGCCCGAGGCTTTCAAGGCGGCCAGCTTGGTTTCGCCAGCTTTTTTCGCCAGCTTTTCCGCTTCTTCCATCGTCACGCGCTGACGGATCATCGCTTCGACTTCGGCCAGCGGACGCTTGGCCGCCGGCTTGAATTCCACCACGCGGCCAGCGATCAGCACGTTTGGTGCGACGGTCACGGCTTCCGTGTTGCGCTTGTCTTTCAGCGAATCGTTCGAGAAGATGGCCGCCAGGAATTTGGCGTTGTTGAACGGCGCCTTGCCCAGTGCCGGCGATGGCGTGCGCGACAGGTTGGCGACGGTTTCCACTTTCAGCTTCAGCTTGTCAGCCACTGGTTTCAGGCTGTCCGATTGCTCGTACACGGTATTGGTGAACGTTTCCGCCATTTCCGAGTATTTCTTGGCAGAAAATTGCTTGCGCAGGTCGGCCGTGATCTCGCCGCGTACTTCGTCCAGCGCCTTGATGTGCTGTGGCTTGAGCGAGGTGACGGTCAGGATGTGGTAGCCGAAGTCGGAAGCGACGACATCGCTGATGTCGCCCTGCTTGAGCTTGAAGATTGCCGTCTCTACCGGTGCTGGCAGCGCGCCCTTGGCCACGACGTCGAGGTCGCCACCGAGTTCAGCGGAGGCTGGATCTTCCGACTTGGCCTTGGCAATCGCAGCAAAATTGGCTGGCGCCTGGCGTACTTCGGCCAGGATGGCTTCGGCCTTGGCCTTGGCGGCAGCCTTCTCGGCAGCCGATGCGTCTTTCTTGACGGCAACCAGGATATGGCTGGCGCGGCGCGCTTCTTCGGTCGTGTAGGCTTTTTGGTTCTTCGCGTAGTAGCCCCTCACGTCGGCGTCTGTGACATCGACTTGCTCGCCGGCGGCGCTATCGTCGAGCACGACGTATTCGATCTTGGCTTGTTCCGGGATTTCAAAGAACTTGCCGTTCTTGTCGTAGAAAGCCTTGACCATGGCATCCGTCACCTTGACTTCGGCGACGAACTGGGCGATCGGTAACAGCAGTTCCTGCACTTCACGCTCTTCCGAGGTGATGTCCGACAGGCGCTTGGCGACGGTGCTTGGGGCAAAAGCGGTGCCTTGCACGGCGCCGGCCAGTTGCTGCAGGGCCATGTCGCTGCGGCGGCGCGCATCGTACATTTGCGGCGTCATGCCTTGACGGGCCAGCAAGTCCTTGTAGCCTTGCAAGTCGAACTTACCATCAGGCAAGGTCAAGCCGGGGATGTCCAGCACTTCCTTTTGCAGCAAGGCATCGCTGATGACCAGGTGGCTACGGCCCACTTCGGCGGCCACGGCGCGCTCGGCGATCAGGTTGTCGAGGATGCTCTGGCGCGCTTCCGGCGTGTCAAACATTTTCTGGTTGAACTGCTCGCCCATCATCTGGCGATAGCGGTCGATCTGCTGGCGTTGCGCTTCTTCATATTGCTGCTGCGTGACCACCTGATCGCCGACCTTGGCGATGGTGTTCGCGCCGTCGCCGAAGCTCTGGTAGCCACTGATACCGACCAGTGCAAAAGACGGGACGATCACCAGCATCAAGAGAAACTGCATGAAGCGTCGATGGGTACGAATAAATTCAAACATGGTCAGCCAATTCGGGATGAGTGGATCACTATAAAAAAAGGCGAACATGCGTTCGCCTTGATTTCTTCGGCGGAATGGACGGGACAGATGTCCACTTCCCCTTTAGATTCAACAACTTGGCGCTGGAACTAAAGCAGGATTCTGACGCCCAAGCCATTATCTCCTGATTCTACAATGCCCATAGCGCTATAGCAAGAGTAAATCAGGCTGCGCGCCCTGCCCCGGCGGCCCGCACGGCGCCGCTGGCCGCATGGCAGGCATCATCGTCAAAATCGGCGTGGCGCCCAACAGCCATTAAACCCGGCAAAGCTTAAAGCGGATTTAAATGCACGGCATTCTTATTCAAAACGGCACAGGGGGAATTGAAGACAAGATGGCGCGAAGATAATCGGGCGCATAAAAGAAAAACCCGCGCTACTTATTCAGCAGCGCGGGTTTCTATATTCTGGCGGAGCGGACGGGACTCGAACCCGCGACCCCCGACGTGACAGGCCGGTATTCTAACCAACTGAACTACCACTCCTTAAGAGCGTATTTTTTTGGCGGAGCGGACGGGACTCGAACCCGCGACCTCCGACGTGACAGGCCGGCATTCTAACCAACTGAACTACCACTCCGAAAAATACACAGTATTACTTGCATTTGCATTCAGGATCGTTACTCAAAGAATCCCAACCCTGAAATCGCGGCACCCGAAAGCGCCGCCAAATGTTTCCGGTGATTGTCACCTCACCGAAGTCCGTTAGTTTACAGCATCCTTCAAAGCTTTACCAGCTTTAAATTTCGGAACTTTTGCAGCTTCGATCGTGATCGCTTCTTTGGTACGCGGATTGCGGCCGGTACGCTCAGCGCGTTCGCTGACCGAGAAAGTACCGAAACCAACCAAGGTTACGCTGTCGTTGTTTTTCAAAGTTTCCGTCACGCCGCCGATAACAGCGTCGAGTGCGCGCGCAGCGGCGGCTTTGGAAATGTCAGCTTTTTCAGCAATGTGGTCGATCAATTCAGTCTTGTTCACTAGCATCCCCAATTACAAAGGTATAAAACGTTTACCGTATCGTTGCGGCACTTATGGCACCACAGCTGTCCGGCGAAAAAAATGTGCAGGCGTATTAAACAAGCCACACTGTATATGTGTCAAGCGCTTTGGGGGCGCAATTCACGTTTCAATATAAAACAAGCGCTCTAAAAGCGCTTGTTTGGGGAAAACCAGGGTAAAACGTTAGTGTTTTACTACCTCTCCAGCCGCATCAGGCTTGGCTGCGGCGGCCGTGACAGCCTCCACTGCAACCACGTCTGCCAGTGGTTCAGGCATGCGTTCCAGGGCAATTTCCAGCACTTTATCGATCCAGCGCACCGGCACGATCTCCAGCTTGTTCTTGACGTTGTCCGGAATCTCGGCCAGGTCTTTCACGTTTTGCTCTGGAATCAAGACCGTCTTGATGCCGCCGCGATGGGCCGCCAGCAGCTTCTCTTTCAAGCCGCCGATCGGCAATACTTCGCCGCGCAAAGTGATCTCGCCCGTCATTGCCACATCGGCACGCACGGGAATGCCCGTGAAGACCGACACCATCGCCACCGTCATGGCCGCGCCTGCCGAAGGACCATCCTTCGGTGTCGCGCCTTCCGGCACGTGGATATGGATGTCGCTCTTCTCGAACACATCGGCCTTGATGCCCAGGCGCTGTGCCCGGCTGCGCACGACGGTGCGGGCCGCTTCGATCGATTCCTTCATCACGTCGCCCAGGGTACCTGTGCGGATGATGCCGCCCTTGCCCGGCATCGACACGGCTTCGATGGTCAGCAAGTCGCCGCCCACTTCCGTCCACGCCAGACCGACCACCTGGCCCACCTGATTTTCTTTCTCTGCGACACCGAAATCGTAACGGCGCACACCGAGGAATTTATCCAGGTTCTTCGAGTTGACGATGACTTTCTTGTCGGATTTCTTCAGCAGCAGCATCTTGACGACCTTGCGGCAGATCTTCGACACTTCACGCTCGAGCGAACGCACACCGGCTTCGCGCGTGTAGTAGCGGATGATGTCGCGCAAGGCCGACTCGGCCACCGAGATTTCCTCTTCCTTCAAGCCATTGTTCTTGATCTGCTTGGGCAGCAGGTAGCGCTGCGCGATGCTGGTCTTTTCGTCTTCCGTGTAACCGGACAGGCGGATCACTTCCATGCGGTCAAGCAAGGCTGGCGGAATGTTGTACGAGTTCGACGTCGCCACGAACATCACGTCGGACAAGTCGAAATCGACTTCGATGTAATGGTCGGAGAACGTGTGGTTCTGTTCCGGATCGAGCACTTCCAACAAAGCCGACGAAGGGTCGCCACGGAAATCGGCGCCCATCTTGTCGACTTCATCGAGCAGGAACAGAGGATTGCGCACGCCGACTTTCGCCAGCGATTGCAATATCTTGCCCGGCATCGAGCCGATGTAGGTGCGCCGATGGCCGCGGATTTCCGCTTCATCGCGCACGCCGCCCAGGGCCATGCGCACGAACTTGCGGTTCGTGGCACGGGCGATGGACTGCCCCAGCGAGGTCTTGCCCACGCCCGGAGGGCCGACGAAGCACAGGATAGGCGCTTTCAGCTTGTCGACGCGCTGTTGCACCGCGAGGTATTCCAGGATGCGTTCCTTGACCTTGTCGAGGCCGTAGTGGTCGCCTTCGAGCACTTTTTCCGCATTCGCCAGGTCGTTATTGACCTTGGATTTCTTTTTCCAAGGCAAGTTGACCAGCGTGTCGATGTAGTTGCGCACGACGGTGGCTTCGGCCGACATCGGCGACATCAGCTTGAGCTTCTTCAACTCGTTGGTAGCCTTGTCGAGCGCTTCCTTCGGCATCTTGGCCGAAGCGACTTTTTTCTCCAGCTCGTCGAGGTCGGCACCATCTTCGCCCTCGCCCAGTTCTTTCTGGATCGCCTTGACTTGCTCGTTCAGGTAGTACTCGCGCTGCGATTTTTCCATCTGGCGCTTGACGCGGCCACGGATGCGCTTTTCCACCTGCAAAATGTCGAGCTCGCCTTCGAGCTGGCCCAGCAGGTGTTCGAGGCGCTTGGCCACGCTGAAAATTTCCAGGATGACTTGTTTTTGCTCCAGCTTCAGGGGCAGATGGGCAGCCACCGTGTCGGCCAGGCGGCCGGCATCGTCGATGCCCGACAGCGAGGCGAGGATTTCAGGCGGGATCTTCTTGTTCAGTTTGACGTACTGGTCGAACTGCTGCACGATCGCGCGGCGCATGGCTTCGACTTCCGACTCGTCGCCCGGCTCGGACTCAAGCGGCGTCAGGTCGGCGATGAAATGCGTGGGCGCATCGCTGATGTGGTTGATACGGGCACGCTGCGCGCCTTCGACCAGCACCTTGACGGTGCCATCGGGCAACTTCAGCATTTGCAGAATATTGGCAACGCAGCCAATTTCATAGATATCGGAAGGGGACGGCTCGTCCTTCGCGGCTGCTTTTTGGGCGGCAAGCATGATGCTCTTGCCCTGCTCCATTGCAGCTTCAAGCGCCTTGATCGACTTTGGACGGCCAACGAACAGCGGTATCACCATATGCGGGAAAACTACAACATCCCGCAACGGCAATAACGGCAGTTGAGTTTGCTCAGTTAATTTGGAAGTTGTCATGGCGTACCTTATAGAAAGCGTGTTTACGATGTTGGCGCTCGCTGCCAAAACACAAGACCGGCGAGAATAATTATTTCTGTGAAACAAACATCACTGTCTATTTCGCAAAACACACCCGCATGACTCTCATTGCAGTCTCAAGAGTAAAAAAGCCACGCGCAGCTAAGCGCCGCGAGTGGCTTTTCGATTGAAGCCTGCACTGATTGATTTAAATTGTACTGCCATGCCTAAAGGATGCAAAACCCTTTTTATGCATTTAACACGGCAGCAATCAATTTTCTCCGGAGGCTTTGGCAGTCTCTTGGTAAATCAACAAAGGTTTGGCGCCGCTGGTGATGGTATTTTCGTCGATGACGACCTTCACCACATTTTGTTCGCTCGGCAGTTCGTACATGACGTCCAGCAAAGCGTGTTCCAGGATGGAACGCAGGCCACGGGCGCCCGTCTTGCGCGCCAGTGCCTTCTTGGCGATCGCATGCAGAGCGGCCGGACGAATCTCCAGTTCCGCGCCTTCCATCTCCAGCAGCTTCGAATACTGCTTGATCAGCGCATTCTTCGGCTCGACCAGGATCTGGATCAGCGCCTCTTCCGTCAATTCCGCCAGGGTGGCGATGACAGGCAGGCGGCCCACCAGTTCCGGGATCAGGCCGAACTTGACCAGATCTTCCGGTTCCGCTTGCAGCATCAGTTCGCTCGCCGAGCTTTGCGACTTGCTGCGCACGGTCGCCGAGAAGCCGATGCCGCTCTTCTCGGAGCGGTTGGCGATCACTTTCGACAGGCCATCGAAGGCGCCGCCGCAGATGAACATGATGTTGGTCGTGTCGATCTGTACGAAATCCTGGTTCGGGTGCTTGCGTCCGCCTTGTGGCGGCACGGAAGCCATCGTTCCCTCGATGAGTTTGAGCAAGGCTTGCTGCACGCCTTCACCCGACACATCGCGCGTGATCGACGGATTGTCGGACTTGCGCGAAATCTTGTCGATTTCATCGATGTAGACGATGCCGCGCTGGGCTTTCTCGACATCGTAGTTGCAGCTTTGCAGCAACTTCTGGATGATGTTTTCCACGTCCTCACCCACATAACCGGCTTCGGTCAGGGTGGTGGCGTCGGCGATCACGAACGGCACGTTGAGCATGCGCGCCAGGGTCTGGGCCAGCAGGGTCTTGCCCGAGCCGGTAGGACCGACCAGCAAGATGTTGCTCTTGGCCAGTTCGATGTCGTCTTTCTTGCCCAGGTGCTTGAGGCGCTTGTAATGGTTGTACACCGCCACCGACAGGATGCGCTTGGCAGTCTGCTGGCCGATCACGTACTGATCGAGCAAGGCCGCAATTTCTTGCGGCGTTGGCAGGTCGGATTTGGTACCGGTCACCGTCTCGATGCTGGACGTTTCATCACGGATGATGTCGTTGCACAAGTCGATGCACTCGTCGCAAATGAACACGGACGGGCCGGCGATGAGTTTCTTCACCTCGTGCTGGCTTTTGCCGCAGAACGAGCAATACAGTAATTTTTCGCCGCTAGAGGATTTTTTGTCTGACATAAGGCATTTTGGTTGGAACTGCATTAACAATATTGCAAAATCGCAAGCCGAGTGTAACTACTTGCCCCGAAAGGCAGGCACGGATGGCGCAAGGCAGCGTGCACAAGCTCCATGCTACCCGAAATAAAAGCGAAACGCCCGAACGTTTGATCGCCCGGGCGTTTACTTACGTACTTAGCAATACCGGTAGGGGCTCATCAAGCGCGGCTGGTCAACACTTTGTCGATCAAGCCATACTCGACAGCCTCGTCGGCGGACATGAAACGGTCGCGGTCGGTGTCCTTGGCGATCTGTTCGATCGACTGGCCCGTGCGCTCGGCCATGATGCCGTTCAAGCGACTGCGCAGGTAAAGGATTTCCTTCGCCTGGATCTCGATGTCGGACGCCATGCCTTGCGAACCACCGGACGGCTGGTGAATCATGATGCGCGAGTTCGGCAGCGAGAAACGCTTGCCCTTGGCACCAGCGGCCAGCAGGAAAGCGCCCATCGACGCGGCCATCCCCGTACACAGGGTCGAGACGTCCGGCTTGATGAACTGCATGGTGTCGTAGATGGCCATGCCGGCCGAAACCGAACCACCTGGCGAGTTGATGTAGAGCGAGATTTCCTTTTCCGGATTTTCGCTCTCCAGGAACAGCAGCTGGGCGACAACCAGGTTGGCCATCTGGTCATTGACCGGGCCGACCATGAAAATCAAGCGTTCCTTCAGCAGGCGCGAGTAAATATCATACGAGCGCTCGCCGCGACCGCTTTGTTCCACCACCATCGGCACCAGGCCGAGCATCTCTGTGTCCAGCGCTGGATTACGGTTCATACCTGTCATTTCATTTCCTTGTGAAGCAGTTAGGGGACGCCGTCTCAGCCTTGCGGCAATAACGGCATCCGGATACCAACTGGTTTACGCTTGTGCGTTGCTTCCCATCAGTTCGTCGAAAGCAACTGCTTTCGTCGTGACTTTCGACAGGCCCAACACGTAAGTGACGACGTTTTCTTCCAATACAAGGGCTTCGATCTCACCCAGACGACGACGGTCGCTGTAGTAGTACTTCAGCACTTCGCGTGGATCTTCGTAGCTTTGGGCGAAATCTTCGATTTGCGCTTTGACTTGCTCAGGCGTTGCCTGCAGGTTGTTGTCGCCCACCAGTTGCGACAGGATCAGGCCCAGGCGTACGCGACGCTCGGCTTTTTCTGCGAACAGTTCTGCTGGGAAGGGCACGTCCTTGACGTTCATGCCGCGCTGCGCCATGTCTTGACGGGTCATTTCGGCCAGACGCTCGGAATCTTGACCGATCAGCGTTTTTGGCACTTCCAGCTCAGCAACTTTGATCAGCGCGTCCATGACGGCTTCCTTGTTGCGTGCTTTCACGCGGCCAGCGACTTCACGTTGCAGGTTGACTTTGATGTCTTCGCGCATTTTGGCCAGGTCGCCATCGGCAACGCCCAGGGACTTGGCGAATTCAGCATCGACTTCCGGCAGGTGGGCCCATTCCAGCTTTTGCAGGGTGATGGTGAACGATGCGGTTTTGCCGGCAACGTCCTTGCCATGGTAGTCCTCTGGGAACGACAGTGGGAAAGTCTTAGCCTCGCCAACTTTCAGGCCCAGGGTCGCGGCTTCGAATTCTGGCAGCATGCGGCCTTCGCCCAGCACGAAAGCGTAGCCTTCAGCTTTGCCGCCTGGGAATTCAACGCCGTCGATAGCACCGACGAAGTCAACCGTCACGCGGTCGCCGCTGGCAGCAACTGGCTCGCCGCCATCGCCGTGTTCGCCAGCTTCGCCCTTGGTGTGGAAGTGCACGCGCTGCTTGCGCAGGATGTCGATGGTCTTGTCGATTTCGGCTTCCGACACGTCCGCTTGCACGGCTTCGATTTCAACGGCCGTCAGGTCGCCGATGGCGACTTCCGGGTACACTTCGAAGGTCGCGTCGAAAGCCAGTTCGCCTTCTGCTGCTTCTTCTTTCGCTACGATGTTAGGGAAACCGGCGACGCGCAGGTTGTTTTCGTTGGCGGCGTCGTTGAAAGCGCGGCCGACTTTGTCGTTCAGCACTTCGGATTCGATTTGGTAGCCATATTGTGCGGCGACCATTTTCAACGGCACTTTGCCCGGACGGAAGCCCGGTGCCTTAGCCGTACGGGCTTGCACTTTCAGGCGCTTCTCAACTTCCGTGCGGACGTCCGTCAGCGGGAAGGAGATCGTGATACGACGTTCGAGTTTGCCCAAGGTTTCGACTGCAGTTGCCATGTAAAAAATCGTCCAAAAAATAAACACTGTTGGTGCGAGAAAAGAAGACCCGACCCCTTGCGCCATTATTGGCGACAAGACATGGGTCCAGCTTCACTCGCTCGCATATTCATCTGTAACGTACTGCAAGCAGCACGATGGACCTGGTCTACCCGGCGCAGGGAAAACCCCCACCAGGCACCAAACAATCCGCCGCTTCCAATACTGCGACAGGGCTCCGAGCGTCCAGCCATGCTTCTAAGTAAATCGCAGGGCCGGCCATCATTCGGTAAAGCGTGGCATTATAACAAAGGACTTCGGGGAGTGGCTGGCTTTGCGGCCCGGCCACAGAGGATTCCAGCGGCGGCGAACGAGTCGCCACAACCTGGGTCTGCCCTGTCTTTACTCTTGTCCGGCATTCTTTATTTCGCCAGAGACAGGCTTTCCAGCCTGCTTCGTTCATTAGTATATGCGAACTGTCGCTCCGTCCGAAACAAAGAAATGCGCTCTTGGCGAAGATTTCGGGCAAAAACCCGTTGATTTGCCTCAATTTGGCCATTTTTTGAGCAAGCCGAGGCTAGCCCCCTGCCCTGACCCTGCATTTTGGACAGAAAACAGCGCATGCAATGGCGCGCCGAAAGGCAAGCGCAATAGGTAAGAAAAAGAAAAGTTGCCTGCAGCGAGGCACTGGCGTACGTGTCAGTAAAGATTGTCAGTAAAGACTATTTGATGGTGCTGCACTACCGGGCTGGAACAACCCGGTTTGGTGCGGATGGGGAGACTCGAACTCCCAAGCCGAAGCACTGGCTTCTAAGACCAGCGTGTCTACCAATTCCACCACATCCGCATATTTGCACTACTTGCCGCAGGCTACTCGCCTGTGGCCCCCTGATTCTAACAACTCAGGAGCATTCTGGCTACCATGGACTTGCCTGGCAAGCTTGCGGTAAAGCAAAGGCGGCATTCTACTGGATTTCCCAGAGGAATGCCGCCTTTTTTATATCTACCGGCTATAGCTAGCCCTTAGCTTCCATCCGTGCCCAACGCCACCGGTTTCTTAACCCTGAACCAGGCCGCGTACAGCGCCGGCAGGAACAGCAACGTCAAGGCCGTGGCAGGATCAGGCCGCCCATGATGGCCACTGCCCTGCGTGATCCTCCCCAGAAGACCGAGCGCGACAGGGAGATCATCGCCAGCGCGGCGGCCTTTCCCTGCTAAGCCGTGTCCTTGTTCAGCGCCACCGGCTTCTTGACCCTGAACCAGGCCGCGTACAGAGCCGGCAGGAACAGCAAGGTCAAGGCCGTGGCCAGGATCAGGCCGCCCATGATGGCCACCGCCATCGGCCCCCAGAACACGGAGCGCGACAAGGGGATCATGGCCAGTGCGGCGGCGGCCGCCGTCAGCACGATGGGGCGGCAGCGGCGCACGGCCGAGTCGATGATGGCATCCCACGGCGCCGAACCATCCTTGATGTCTTGCTCGATCTGGTCGACGAGGATCACCGAGTTGCGGATGATCATGCCGAATAGCGCGATGACACCCAGGTTAGCCACGAAGCCCAGCGGGCGGTGCAGCAACAGCAAGGCAAACGCAGCGCCCGCCACGCCCAGCGGACCTGTGAGAAACACCAGCAGGGAGCGCGAGAAGCTGTGCAATTGGAGCATCAGCAAGGTGAAAATAATAAAGATCGCCAGCGGCAGGTTTGCCGCGATCGATGCCTCCGCCTCGCCGCTGTCAGCCGCCACGCCCTTTACCGTGATGCGGTAGCCGGCCGGCAAGCTGGCGCGCAAGGCATCGAGCTGCGGCGCCAGCTGCGTCGACACCGTCGCGCCCTGGATGGCGTCGACCACGTCCGACTGCACGGTAATGGCCCATTCTCGCTTGTCGCGCCAGACCACGCCCGGTTCCCACACGAAATGCACGCGGGCCAGTTGCGAAATCGGCACGGATTTGCCAGTTGCCGTCGGGATATTCGTGTCGTTCAACACGGAAATCGTCGCCCGCTCCGCCAGTGGCTGGCGTACCTGGATATCGATCAGCTTGTTGTCTTCGCGGAACTGGCCGATGACCGTGCCCGAAAGGATGGTATTGGCCGCCTGCATCACCGTTTTCGAGGTGACGCCCAGCGCGCGCATCTTGTCCTGGTCCAGGTCCAGGCGCAGCACCTTCACCGATTCATTCCAGTTGTCGTTCACGCCCAGGGTGTTCGCATTGGCGCGCATGATGTCCTTGACCTGGTCGGCAATGGCGCGCACGCCGGCCACTTCCGGCCCCGTGACGCGAAATTGCACGGGATACGGCACCGGTGGCCCGTTCGGCAACAGTTTGACCCTGCCCCGCACTTCCGGGAAATCTTTCTTGAAGACATCGACGATTTCCTGGCGCAAGCGTTCGCGCTGCGCCAGGCTCTTCGGCAATACCACCACTTGCGACACGTTGGTCTGCGGGAAGATCTGGTCCAGCGGCAAGTAGAAGCGGGGACTGCCCGTGCCGACATAGCTGGTGACGCTTTCCACGCCGTCCAGCTTGGCCACAAAAGCTTCGAATTTTTTCACCTGCGCCTCATTCGCGGCAAACGTCGTGCCTTCGGGCGACCATAGCTCGACCATCAGCTCGGGACGGCTGGAATCGGGGAAGAATTGCTTTTCGATAAAACTGAAGCCATAGATACCCAGCGCAAAGATGGCCAGGGTGGCGGCAATGGTCGTCTTGCGCCATTCCACGCACCAGGTAACGGCGCGGCGAAAGCGGCGGAAGTTCGGCGTATCGAACAATTCATGGTCGTTATTCGCGTGCGGCTTGACTTTCAACAAGACGTAACCGATGTAGGGCGTGAAGACCACGGCCACCACCCACGAGATGATCAGGGCCAGCGCATTGACGGAGAACAGGGAAAACGTGTATTCGCCGGCCGTCGACTTGGCCAGGCCGATGGGCAAAAAGCCCGCTACCGTAATCAGCGTCCCCGTCAGCATGGGCATGGCCGTCGAGGTATAGGCGAAGGTGGCCGCGTCGAAGCGGGAAAAACCCTCTTCCATCTTGCGCACCATCATTTCGACGGCGATGATGGCGTCATCGACCAGCAGGCCCAGCGCGATGATCAGGGCGCCCAGCGAAATCTTGTGCAAGTCGATGTCGAGCAGGCGCATGCACAGGAACGTCACGGCCAGCACCAGCGGGATGGTCAGCGCCACCACCAGGCCAGGGCGCACGTCGATGCGCAGCGGTTTCGTGTGCAAACCCAGCGCGACAAAGCTGACGGCCAGCACGATCAAAATGGCTTCGATCAGCGTATGCACGAACTCGCCCACGGAAGCGGACACGGATTCCGGCTGGTTCGACACGCGCTGCAGCTCTATGCCAACCGGCAACTCGCTCTTCATGCGGTTCACCGTCGCTTGCAAGGCCTTGCCCATGTCGATGATATTGCCGCCCTTCTCCATCGACACGCCCAGGCCGATCACTTCCTTGCCATTGAAGCGCATCTTGTCCTTCGGCGGATCGGCGAATTCGCGCTGCACGGTGGCAAAGTCGCCCAGGCGGAAGGTGGTGCCGCTGGCGCGCAGCTCCAGGTTTTCCAGGTCTTTTACCGTCACCATGGCGCCCGTCACGCGCACTTGCAGGTTGTCCGTGGGCGTGACCAGCACGCCAGTGGCGTTGACGCTGTTTTGCTCGGACAGTTGCTGCACGATGGCGTCGAACGGGATGCCCAGCTGGGCGAATTTCTTGTGCGAAAAGATGATGTTGATCTTTTCATCTTGCACGCCGAACAGTTCCACCTTCGACACTTGCCCCACAGCAAGCAACTCTTGGCGCACCTTGTCCGCGTAATCCTTCATTTCCGCATACGTAAAGCCGTCGCCGGACAGGGCGAAGATGGAGCCATACGTGTCGCCAAACTCATCATTGAAGAACGGCCCCACCACGCCGGCGGGCAAGGTGCCCTTGATGTCGCCAATCTTCTTGCGCACCTGGTACCAGGCGGCCGCCGTTTCCTTGGGCGGCGCCGATTCGCGCAATTCCAGCAAGATCAAGGTTTCGCCCGGCTTCGAATAGCTGGTGATTTCATCAATATATGGCGTCTCCTGCAGTTTCTTTTCCAGCTTGTCCGTCACCTGCTCGGCCATCTGCAGCGCCGTGGCACCGGGCCAGTACGCCTGCAAGACCATGGCGCGGAAGGTGAACGGCGGATCTTCGTCCTGGCCCAGGCTGGCATAGCTGAGCATGCCGCCGATCAGCAGCACGGCCATCAGGTAGCGCGTCAGCGGGATGTGTTCCAGGGCCCAGCGTGACAGATTGAAGCCGCCCTTCATTTGGCGGCTCCTGGCGTGCCGGCGGACGCGGCAGCCGCTGCCGTTGCCGCTGCCGTTGCCGTTGCCGTTGCCGCGCCCAGGATGGACACTTTCTGGCCCGGCTTGAGCAGGTTGACGCCGGCCGTCACCACCGTCTGGCCCGCCTTCACGCCCGAGGTCAGCAGCAATTCATTGCCGGCCACGCCGCCCACTGTCACGGGCACGCGCTTCACGGCGCCGCTTTCCACCACCCACACGGAACTTTGCGATTTCTCATTGAACAGGGCCGTCAAGGGCACCTTGATTTGCGGCGTGGCCGTTTGCGAAGCGAACTGCACCACGGCCGTCATGCCCAGGCGAACTTGCGGCGCGTCCGCAATGCTGACCTTGGCCAGGTAGGTGCGCGTGGCCGGATCGGCCACGGGCGATATTTCGCGGATCTTGCCCGGCAGCGCCTGTTGCGGGTCGGCCCACAGGCGCACCACCACATCCTTGACTTGGCGCAAGGTCTCGACCTTGTCTTCCGGAATGCCGATCACGACTTCCTTCTCGCCGCTCCTGGCCACCACCACCACGGGCGTGCCAGGCGCCACCACTTGCCCAACTTCTGCCTCGATGCGCGTGACGACGCCATCGGCATCGGCCAGCAGGCTGGCATAGCCGGACTGGTTGGCCTGGCCACGGTAGGCGGCCTGCGCCGCTTCCACATTCGCTTGCGCCGCCTTGTAGCTGGCATCCTTGCTATCGAGCACGGCCTGGCTGACAAAATTTTTCTCGCGCAAGTCCTGGTAACGCTTCAGCTCGGCGCGCGCCAGATCGCGGTTCGTTTCCGCGCTGGCCAGCGCCGCCTTCGCCTGCGCCTGCGCCAGCTGCAAGTCGACGGGGTCGAGCTGCATCAGCACTTGGCCCTTCTTGACGATAGCGCCCACATCGACCTTGCGCGCAACAATCTTGCCGCCCACGCGGAAACCAAGCTGCGACGCCACGCGCGGCACGACCTCGCCCGCCAGTTCAGCACGCACATCGACATTGCTGCTAGACAACACAATGGCGCGTACAGGGCGCACGTCTTCCACTTTCGGCGCCGGCTTGGAACAGGCGGCCAACGTAGTTGCAACAACAGTGGCCAGGGCGGCGGCGGCCAACAGGCGCAGGGCAGGAACAGCAGGTGTGCCGGTCTCGCGGCGGAGGGTTTTCAGGGCAAACAAGGTATTTTCCTTTACTATTCGGGCTGTAAGATTTTTACGTGAAGAAACTTTTTGCTTGCCAACTGAAGGGAGCCAAACTTTTTCGCACGCGATATCCTTAAATTTGTGACAATATCAGCGTAGTCATGGCAAGTGGCGGCTCGCCACTTAATGACTTTCTGGTTATTAATTATAATCGCGACTAAAATTTTTAGTGACTTTTGCGTCATTAATTTTGAGACGCGCATCGTCCGGCAAAAACTGCGGCTTGTGCGGGTGCCGTACAAAACTGCAAGACTAGAGAAGTGTGTTCATGCCTGTAGACCATTACGAGAATTTCCCTGTAGCATCATTTTTACTGCCACGCCGCCTGGTGCCGGCCGTCGAAGCCATCTATGCCTTCGCCCGCAGCGCCGACGACCTGGCCGACGAAGGCGACGCCACGCCGGCCGAACGCCTGGCCGCCCTGCATGCCTACGAAGAGGCCCTGGGCCGCATCGCGCGCCAGGAAGCGCTGCCTGAGCCGATGTTCGAGCGCCTGGGCGCCGTCATCGCCACATTCCAGCTGCCACTCAAACCGTTCTACGATTTACTCTCCGCCTTCAAGCAGGATGTGGAAACGACGCGCTACGCCCATTACGAAGACGTGCTCGACTACTGCGCCCGCTCCGCCAACCCCGTCGGCCTGCTGATGCTGCACCTGTATGGCGCGGCCGATGAAGAGAATGTACGCGATTCCGACGCAATATGTTCAGCTTTGCAACTAATTAATTTCTTGCAAGACGTCGCCATCGACCAGCAAAAAGAGCGCATCTACCTGCCGATGGAAGACCTGACCCGTTTTGCCGTCTCGCCCGCCGCCTTCGAGCGGCCCGAGGCGCACGGCAAGTGGAGCGCGCTGATGCGCTTTGAAGTGGCGCGCACGCGGGCCCTGATGCTCAGCGGTGCGCCGCTGGCCCTGCGCCTGCGCGGGCGCATCGGCTGGGAATTGCGGCTGGTGGTGCAAGGGGGCTTGCGCATCCTCGAATGCATCGAAGCGGTCAATTACGACGTCTTCCGGCGCCGGCCCAAGCTCGAAAAACGCGACTGGCTGATCATTTTCTGGCGCGCCTTGCGCATGTCGCGCAAAAGCCTGCGTCAAGAGACGCAAGTAAAAACGGCTTTTCCCCCGTCGCCCACGGTGTAAGACGATAGAATAGCGGCTTCGATCTGCAACCCTTGCTCTTTTGACTATGTCTCCCGACGAATACTGCCAACAAAAAGCCGCCCAGAGCGGCTCCAGCTTCTACTACAGCTTCCTGTTCCTGCCGGCCGAGCGCCGCAAGGCCATCACGGCCCTGTACGCCTTCTGCCGCGAAGTCGATGACACGGTCGATGAATGCACGGACGAAGCCGTGGCACGCACCAAGCTGGTGTGGTGGCGCAAGGAAGTCAAGGCTATGTATGGAGGCAGCTCTTCGCACCCTGTGACGCGCGCGCTGCAGCCGCACCTGGACGTGTATAAGCTGGAAGAAAAGCATTTGCAGGCGATCATCGACGGCATGGAAATGGACTTGAACCAGACCCGCTACCTCGATTACCAGGCCATGAGCCGCTATTGCTGGCATGTGGCCAGCGTGGTGGGCATCTTGTCGGCCAGCATCTTTGGCGCCACGCGCCCGGAAACCTTGCTGTATGCGGAAAAGCTGGGCCATGCCTTCCAGCTGACCAACATCATCCGCGACGTGGGCGAAGATGCGCGCAAGGGGCGCATCTACCTGCCGATCAGCGAATTGCAGCAATTTAATGTGACGGCGGCCGACCTGCTGAACGCGCGCCACAGCGAGAACTTTGAAAACCTCATGCGTTTCCAGGTGGCACGCGCGCAAACCGCGTATGACGAAGCCTTCGCCCTGCTGCCAGCCGAGGATCGCCGCGCCCAGCGCCCGGGCCTGATCATGGCCGCCATCTACCGCACCTTGCTCAATGAAGTCGAGCGCGACGGTTATCACGTGCTGCAACAGCGCATTTCGCTAACGCCGATCCGCAAACTGTGGCTGGCCTGGAAGACCTGGGTTCGTGGCTAAAACCGTGGCAAAACACTACGCCGTCATCGGCGGCGGCTGGGCGGGCTGCGCGGCGGCCATGGAACTGGCGCGCGCTGGCCATGCCGTCACCGTCTACGAGGCGGCGCGCACCCTGGGCGGACGCGCACGCAGGGTCGAACGCGAAGGCACCATCCTCGACAATGGCCAGCACATCTTGCTGGGCGCCTACACGGAAACCTTGCGCCTGATCAAGCTGGCGGGGCAAGACCCGGACGAACTGATCCTCAGCCTGCCCTTGCAGATGCGTTATCCGCCCGGCGCGGGTGGCATGGATTTCGTCGCGCCGCGCCTGCCCGCACCGCTGCACCTGGCGTGGGCCTTGCTGCGCGCCAAGGGCTTGCAGCGGGCAGACAAGCTGTCGCTGATGCGTTTTTCCACCGCCATGCGTTGGATGGGTTGGCAACTGTATAACGATTGCACGGTCAGCGAACTGCTGCAGCGCTTCGACCAGACGGACGCTTTGTGCCGGCTGATGTGGCATCCGCTGTGCCTGGCGGCATTGAATACCCCGCCCGAGCGGGCCTCGGCGCGCGTCTTCATCAATGTGCTGCGCGACAGCCTGGGGGCGAGGCGCCGCAGCGCGTCCGACATGCTGATCCCGAAAACCGACCTCTCTGCCCTGTTTCCCCAGGCGGCCGCCCGCTATATCGAAGAGCATGGCGGCAAGGTCAGCATGGGCGCTAAGATTGCCGCCTTGCAAGCTCTGCCCGATGGCCGCTGGCAGCTCGATGACGGCGGCATCGTCGATGGCGTCATCGTGGCCACCTCGTCCGTGCAGGCGGCCAGCCTGCTGCAAGGCGTGCACGATGCGCGCCTGGATGACGCCATCGCCAAGATGCAAGCGTTGACGCCGGAAGCCATCAGCACCTGCTACCTGCAATACGATGCCAAAGTGCGCCTGGACTTGCCGCTCACTGCGCTGCTCGACGCGCCGGAAAACCAGCACTGGGGCCAGTTCGTCTTCGACCGGGGCCAGCTCGACACGCGCCATGCGGGCTTGCTGGCCGTCGTCATCAGCGCATCAAGCCATGCCGCCGAGCAAGGCCATGGGCCGTTGGCGCAAGCCATCGCCGCGCAACTGGCGCACGTCTTGCAGCGAGCGGAACTGGCGCAGCCCCTGTGGACACAGCTGATCACGGAGAAGCGCGCCACCTTTGCCTGCACGCCAGATTTACTACGCCCGGGCAACGCCAGCGGCGTGCCGGGCCTGGTGCTGGCTGGCGACTATACGGCCGGCGATGACAGGACGACAGACTATCCGGCCACCATCGAGGCGGCCGTGCGCAGCGGCGTGGCGGCGGCCAGGGCCGTTTGCGCTGGCGCAAAGACGGGCAAGGTGGGCAAAGCGTCAAAGTAGACTTGACGGTGCATCCTTCCCTGGTGTCGCTCGCCCCCGCCAAATTGCATTCTGTCGCACCGCGCTGGTGCGCTCGTGTGCGCTTCGCTACAGTCTGACCATCGCCAATCGCCACGCCACGAGGAATACCATGCACACCACCCTGCACCTGAGAAACAGCTTGAAAGCCTTGGCGCTGCTGGCGATCGTGGTATTGGCTACCTTGCTCGTCATTGACGCACAGCAAGTGCAACAGGCGCCATATGCCCCCTTGCTGCTGAGCCAGGCCAGCATGCTGCTGCCGGCACTGGCCTGAACAAGATGACTATAATGAATAACTATCTCGACGCGCTGCGGCGCGAACTGGCGGGCTTGCCACCGGACCTGGTGGCCAAGACGTTCGATTATTACGAACAGACTTTCATCGAAGGCGCGGCGGCCGGCCGCAGCGAGCAAGAGATCGCCGACGACCTGGGCGAGCCGAAGAAGATCGCCCTGACCTTGCGCAGCAGCACCCACCGCAAGGCCTTCGAGCACAAGAAAACGCCCGTCAACCTGCTACGCCTGCTCGTCTCGCTGGTGGGCCTGGCCATCTTCAACCTGTTCATGGTCGTGCCTGCCGCCGTGTATGCGGCGCTGCTGGCCACTTTATATGCCGTCGGCCTGAGCTTTTACCTGGGCGGCATCGCCATCACGGCCAGCGGCTTGTCCGGCGCCAACGAACTGGTGCTCGACGGCCCGCTGCGCTATATGTTCATCCATGACGACGATGGCGGCGATGGCGACGACCGGCGCGAAACGCGCATCACCATCGGCGACACAGGCATCGAAGTGCACAACGTGCCTGGTCCCGCCAAGGCCGAAGCGGGCGAAGCGCCAGCTGCCTCGTCGCGCATGATGGAACGGGCCGAGGCGCTGGCCGGCAGCGGCATCCGCATCTCGACCGACATGGACCGCGATGCGCGCACCACGCAAACCGTGTTTGGCATAGGCATGCTGCTGGGCGGCATCGCCATCTTCCTGCTCAGTCTGGTGGTCACGCGCTATACCTTGATCGGCATCAAGCGCTACATCGCCATGAATGTTTCCCTGCTCAAAGGTCACTAGAAAGGCTGCCATGAAACGCTTACTCAAAGTCGGCCTGTCCATGTTCCTGCTGGCCCTGGTCCTGATCGCCATGTCGTATGCGGCGCTGCGCGCCAAGGGCATCAGCAGCCCCAGCAGCGCTGCCGGCCGCGCCGTGCGCAGCGAAACGCGCCCTGTTTCGGCCAATATCACCAGCATCGACCTGGCCGGCCCCATCGACCTGGTGCTGCGCCGCGGCAGTACGCCATCGCTGAAAGTGCGCGGCGAGCAGCGTTTGCTGTCGAACGTCGATACCACCGCCGACGGCGCGACGCTGCACATCGGCCCGAAAGGCATGCTGTTCCACCATCGCCAGCCGCTGCAGGTGGAACTGGTGCTGCCGGCCCTGACCCGCGTGGAAGTGCGTGGCAATGGCGACAGCAAGATCACGGGTTTCTCCGGTGACAGTTTCATCCTGGAATTGATTGGTTCGGGCGACGTGAGCTTCACGGGCCGCTACAAGCAGGTACAAGCCACCGTCAACGGCAGCGGCGACCTCGACATCAATGCCGGCAACAGCGACAGCGTGGTGCTGGAAATGGTGGGTTCAGGGCGTATCGCCGCCAGCGGCAACACCAAGTTCCTGCGCGCCGACCTGAGCGGCTCGGGCGATATCGACGCCGAGCACCTGGCCGCCGACAAGGCCAGCGTCAGCCTGCAAGGCTCGGGCCAGAGCACGATCTTCGTGCGCGACGCCGCCAACCTGGCCCTGCGCGGCAGCGGCGACATCCACGTCTACGGCAACCCGCGCCAGCGCGATGCGCAAAAAAGCGGGTCCGGCGAGATTATTTGGCACTAACATTTTCTTCAAGCCACGCCACGGCCTGCTCGCCGGCTGCCTTGCCACCGGCCAGGCAGGCCGTCAGCAAGTAGCCGCCCGTGGGCGCTTCCCAGTCCATCATTTCCCCGGCCACGAAGACACCCGGCATGGCGCGCAGCATGCTGGCGTCGAGTCCATCAAACTCCACCCCACCGGCGCTGCTGATGGCTTCATCGATGGGGCGCGGACGCTGCAGCGTCACGGGCAGCAGCTTGATGGCGCGCGCCAGTGTTGCTTCATCGGCAAAGTCGGCAGCATCCAGGCATTCGCGCAGCAAGCCCGATTTCACGCCTTTGATTCCCAGCCGGCTTTGCAGGTGGCTGGACATGGAACGGGCGCCACGGGGGCGCGTCACTTCCTCGAATACGCGTTCGCTGCTGAAATCGGGCACCAGGTCGAGCCAGATAGTGGTGCTGCCCTCTTGCGCAATCTGCTCGCGCAAGGCGGACGACAGCGCATACATCAGGCCGCCTTCCACGCCGCCCGCCGTGACGACGAACTGGCCCTGGCGGCGCAGCAATAATCCATCCGTGTCGCGCGCCGTAATGGCCACCGTGGCCAGGTGCTCACCCGCGTAGCGGCTGCTGAAATGTTCGCTCCAGTTCACGTCGAAGCCGCAATTGGCCGGCACCAAAGACGCCACTGCCACGCCCTGCCCTTGCAGCAGCGGCACCCAGGCGCCATCGGAGCCCAGGCGCGCCCAGCTGGCGCCGCCCAGCGCCAGGATGACGGCGTCAAACTTGAACAAACGTTCGCCGTCCGGTGTGGCAAACGCCAGCTGGCCGTCTTGCCAGCCCGTCCAGCGGTGGCGCATGTGAAATTGCACGCCCGCTTCGCGCAGGCGGTGCAGCCAGGCGCGCAGCAGGGGCGCCGCCTTCATGTCGGTGGGGAAGACGCGGTTCGAGGAACCGACAAAAGTGTCCACGCCCAGGCTGTGCACCCAGTCGCGCACTTGCTGCGGGCCGAACTGGTCCAGTGCCGGTTTGAGCCGGTGCGCCTGCGTGCCATAGCGCGTGACGAAAGCCTGGTAGCCTTCCGCGTGCGTGATGTTCATGCCGCCACGCCCGGCCAGCAGGAATTTGCGCCCAACAGACGGCATGGCGTCGAACAACGCCACCCTGCCCCCCCTGTCAGCGGCCGCCTGGGCGGCCATCAGCCCGGCGGGGCCGCCGCCGATGACGGCGATGTGAAAGGGAGGAAGGCTGGAATGGGTCATGGCAGGCTGGGAAGACGGTGAAAACCCCGGCATTTTAGTCGAGATTGGCCAAATCAAGGCTTCCCGATGGCGCGAGCGCCAAAAAATGAGGCATACTGCGCTGATATGCTGCAACGATCAGCAGTTTTACATGACAACGCTAGGAGAACACTATGGGTGCAGGCTACTGGATTTCCCGCTACTTGCTGGCAAGCACGATTTTATTCATCATCCTGACGGTGGTCGAGTACAGCAAGGGCACGCCCGGCCAGGAGCAGATTCTGAGCGCGCTGGCCTGGTCGCTGGTGGCGTCGGCCATCTTCATCGGCTCGAAATACTGGCGCTACAGGAAAGCCATTGCGTGTGCGACGTGCAGCGATGCCACCGGCCGCAAGCCGAAAGCCAAGTCCTCCTGAAAAAATGGCCGCTCCAGGGAGCGGCCATTTTTTTCCGGCAGCGGTATCAGCCGCCCGTCACCGGTGGGAAAAACGCCACCTCGTCGCCGTCGGCAATCACGCTATCGGCGCCGCACATCACCTGGTTGTGCGCCATGCGCAGCGAGCGCGCCTGCGCCAGCGCATATTCCCAGTTACCGCCACGGGCGATCAGGCACTGGCGCACCTGGCCCACGGTCAGCAAGGGCTCGGCTACTTCCAGCACTTCCTGGGCCGTGCCCACCAGCTCGCGCACACTGGCGAAAAATCGCAGATTGATCTTCATCAAGGCTTCCTTAGTACAGCAATTCGTTAAACGGGATAAAGCGCAGCTTGTCGCCGCGCGCAATCGACAGCCCCGGCGGGCAATCGATCAAGCCGTCGCCCCACACGGTGGAGGTCAGCACGCCCGAGCTCTGGTTGGCGAACAGTTCCAGTTCGCCGTCGTCATTAATCTTCGCGCGCAAAAATTCATTGCGCCTGTCCGCCTTCAGGCGTTCAAAATTGGCCGTCAACTGATAGCTGCGCGGCGCCAGATTGCCCGCCACGCCTTGCAGGCGCAGGATGAACGGGCGCACGAACAAGAGGAAAGTGACAAAGCCGGAGACGGGATTGCCGGGCAAGCCGACAAAGAACGCTTCCTTCACTTCGCCGAACGCCAGCGGCTTGCCCGGCTTGACGGCGATTTGCCACATGTTCAGCTGCCCTTCCGCTTCCACGGCCGGCTTGATATGGTCTTCCTCGCCCACGGACACGCCGCCCGAAGTGATGATCAAGTCATTGCCCTCGGCCGCCTGGCGCAGTACGGAGCGCGTCGCCTCCAGGCTGTCGGGCACGATGCCCAGGTCCGTGATCTCGCAGCCGAGGTTTTCCAGCAAGCCACGCAGGGTAAAGCGGTTCGAGTTGTAGACGGCGCCCGGCGCCAGGGGTTCGCCCGGCATGGCCAGCTCGTCGCCCGTGAAGAACACGGCCACGCGCAACTTGCGCAGCACGGGCAGCTGCGCCAGGCCCACCGAAGCGGCCAGGCCCATTTCCTGGCTGCGCAAGCGCCTGCCCGCGCCCAGGATGACGCTGCCGGCGCGGATATCCTCGCCCTGGCGGCGCACCCATTCGCCCGCATGCGGCACGTGGTTTACCGTCACCACGCCGTCTGCCAGGGTGCACTGCTCCTGCATCACCACGCAATCGGCGCCGTCCGGCAGCAAGGCGCCCGTGAAGATGCGCGCCGCCGTCCCCGGCTGCAAGGGCTGGCCCACGTGGCCGGCCGCGATGCGCTGCGATACGCGCAAACTGGCCGCGCCGCTGGCGCAGTCCTGCGCACGCACGGCGTAGCCATCCATCTGCGTGTTGTCGCGCTCGGGCACATTCAGGGTCGACGTTTGCGCCGTGGCCAGCACGCGGCCATTCGCGCGCAGGGTGTCGATATGCTCGACCTGCGTCACCGGGCGCGCCGCGCCCAGCATGAAGGCTTGCGCCTCGGCGACCGTCAGCATGGGCTTGCGTTCTGCGGTAGGCGCGCCCATCACAAGAGCGTATTGGCGGCGATATACGCCTTCATCTTCTCTACATCGGCATCCATCACGATGAACTTTTGCGGCAAGTCTTCGATGTTTTCAAAGCCGTTTGGTCGTTCCGCGTCCACGCCCAAGGCTTCAAGGATGGTTTCGTTGAACTTGGCCGCCAGCGCCGTTTCCAGCACGATCATCGGCACGTTCACTTCCAGGTGTTCGCGCGCTACCTTGATGCCATCGGCCGTGTGCGTGTCGATGGTGATGCCGTAATCGTCGGCCACGTCGCGGATGGTGTCGAGCCGGTCCTGGTGCGTCGACTTGCCCGACTTGAAGCCATACTTGGCGACGAGCTTGAATTCATCGCCGTCGCTGCCAGGCTTGCCCGACAGGTCGAAGCCGCCATGCGTTTCCACTTTCGTGAATAGGGCGCGCACGCGCTCGCTATCGCGGCCCACCAGGTCGTAGACGAAACGCTCGAAATTTGACGCTTTCGAGATATCCATCGATGGACTGCTGGTATGGTAGGTTTCAGCGGATTTGCGCACGCGGTAGACGCCGGTGCGGAAAAACTCATCGAGCACGTCGTTTTCGTTGGTGGCGGCCACCAGTTTCGAGATCGGCAAGCCCATCATGCGTGCGATATGGCCGGCGCAGATATTGCCGAAGTTGCCCGACGGCACCGTAAACGAGACTTTTTGCTCGTTACTGGTGGTCGCCGCCAGGTAGCCGCGGAAGTAGTACACCACCTGCGCCACGACGCGGGCCCAGTTGATGGAATTAACGGTGCCGATCTTTTGCTGCGCCTTGAACGGCAAGTCGTTCGACACGGCTTTCACCATGTCCTGGCAATCGTCGAATACGCCTTCGACGGCGATATTGACAATGTTCGGGTCTTGCAGGCTGAACATCTGCGCCGTCTGGAAGGCGCTCATCTTCTTGTGCGGCGAGAGCATGAAGACGCGGATGCCCTTCTTGCCGCGCATCGCGTATTCGGCCGCGCTGCCCGTGTCGCCGGAGGTGGCGCCGAAGATATTGAGTTCGGCGCCTGTCTTGGCCAGCGTGTACTCGAACAGGTTGCCCAGCAACTGCATGGCCATGTCCTTGAAGGCCAGGGTCGGGCCATTCGACAGCGCCTGCAGGATCAGGGTAGTCTGGCCGCCCTTGACGACGTTTTCTTCGAGCACGCGCAGCGGCGTGATATCGGCCGCGTTTTCGCCGGCGCGGACATTCTTGTAGACAGCCTTGGTATAGGTTTTCGCCGTCAGTGCCTTCAGGTCCGCTTGCGTGATATCGGTGGCGAACTTCTTCAGGATTTCGAATGCCAGGTCGGCATACGACAATGTGCGCCAGGCATTGAGCTCGGCACCAGTGACTTGCGGGTAGTGTTCAGGGAGATACAGTCCGCCATCGGGGGCCAGGCCGCCCAAGAGGATATCGGAAAATTGCTGCAAAGAAGACTGTTGCGACTGCGATGGCGCTTTATCAGCGCGGGTAGACACGTAGTGCATAAATTTGAAGAGTCCAGTTGAGCTGAGTGCGGTTGATCATGAATGGCAGCGGATATTATAGTGCGAGCGGCCGTTCAAGGCGAATCGCGTCGTGCAAGCCGTATTTGGATGTAACAATTCGGATGTGACAATTGGAGAGCCGCGCCGTTGTCAAACCACACATAATGGCATCAGATCAAGCCAGGCGACGATGGCCGGCGTGCGCGCTGGCGTGCGCGGCCAATTTGCGCCACACTGCGCCTGTTGCCACATGGCGTGGCCATTGATGGAGTCGAAAACCGGTATGCCGCTGAGTAAAAAACCGTATCTGCAAAGCGCTGCGCTGCGCCCCGGCGCCATCGTCGACCTGGAGCGTTATCCGTTCACCATCCCGGCCATCCGCGATTTTCAGTACATGGAGTTCCACCGCGACGTGACGTTTTTCGTCGGCGAAAACGGCAGCGGCAAGTCCACCATGCTCGAAGCGCTGGCCGTGGCGCTGGGCTTTGGCAAGGATGGCGGCACGCGCAGCGTGCGTATCACGCAGCCATCGGACCAGGAATCGGGCCTGCACGCGCATCTGCGCCTGAGCAAAAGCTACAAGAAACCCGACGATAGTTATTTTTTGCGCGCCGAGAGCTTTTTCAACGTCGCCACCTACATGGACGACATGCCCGAATACCTGGAAAGCTATGGCGGCAAGTCGCTGCACGCGCAGTCGCACGGCGAAGCGTTCATGGCGACATTGATCAACAAGCTGCGGGGAAAAGGATTGTATTTGCTGGATGAACCGGAGGCGGCGCTGTCGCCCAGCCGCCAGCTGGCGGCTTTGTCCGTGATCCACCAGCTGGTGCAGGACGACTCGCAGCTGATCATCGCCACCCACTCGCCGATACTACTGGCCTACCCGCACGCGAAGATCCTGATGTTTACGGGTGGCGGCATCCACGAAGTAGCATATGAAGACACCGAGCACTTCGCCGTGACGCGCGATTTCCTGAATAATTATCCGAGAAGGCTGGAACAGCTGTTTGAGGAGGATTAAGGGGATTCGTCCTTTACACAAGCCCCCGGGACGTGACGGCGGCGCGAGAAACCGTAGCGAGCAAGCCCGATATCGCGTTGAGTAGCGCAGCTGTACCAGGGTACGGGGCCGCCGAGGTAGCGAGCAACGCCGACGCGAGAGTGGGCTGCGCAGTAGGTTTATCTCGTCGCCCTCAGCAAGCGGCGTGATTGACGGTAATTACGTGGACGGCGAGGCCGCCCAGAGACGTTTCCTTGTACTTGTCCTGCATGTCCGCGCCCGTCTGGCGCATGGTTTCGATGACTTCGTCGAGGCTGACGAAATGCGTGCCGTCGCCCTTCAGCGCCAGCGAAGCGGCCGTGATGGCTTTCACGGCGCCCATGCCATTGCGCTCGATGCAGGGAATCTGCACCAGGCCGCCGATCGGGTCGCAGGTCATGCCCAGATGGTGTTCGATGCCGATTTCGGCTGCATTTTCGATTTGCTCGTTGGTGCCGCCCAATGCCGCCACCAGGCCCGCCGCCGCCATGGCGCAGGCCACGCCCACTTCGCCCTGGCAGCCCACTTCGGCGCCGGAGATCGAGGCATTGCGCTTGCACAGCATGCCGATGGCCGCTGCCGTCAGCATGAAGCGGCGCACGCCGCCCACCGGGTCGCTGGGACGGCAGTCTTCCGCGTAATAGCGCAGTACGGCCGGGATGATGCCAGCGGCGCCATTCGTCGGCGCCGTCACGACCCTGCCGCCAGCCGCGTTTTCCTCGTTGACAGCCATCGCATACAGGCTGACCAGGTGCACGGCGTCGTGCGGCAAGTCGTTGGCGCGGTTATCGGATTCTTTCGCATCCTGCGCCAAACGCCACAATTTGGCGGCGCGGCGCTTCACGTTCAAGCCGCCCGGCAGGTTGCCCGTCGTGTGCAAGCCGTGCGCGATGCAGTCGCGCATGACGTGCCAGATGCGGTCCAGGCCTTCGTTCAATTCGGCGTCGCTGCGCTTGACGCACTCGTTCGCGCGCAGCATTTCCGGAATCGACAGGCCGCTTTCCACGCCATGTGCCAGCAACTGGTCCATCGTGTCAAACGGGAAGACGACGCGCGCGGCGGCCGCCGGTTCCACTTCGGCTTCGGCTTGCGCCGCAGTTTGAACTTCTTCGGCTTCGCGGATAAAACCGCCGCCGATCGAGTAATACACCTTGTCGACCCGGCTGCCATCGGCCAGTTTCAAGGTAAACCGCATGCCATTCGGGTGCTCGGGCAAAGACTCGCTCTTGTGCCAGATCAAGCCCGTGGCCGCCGTAAACGGCACCACGTGCGTGCCCAGCAAGGCGATTTCGCCGGCTGTCGCGATGGCGGCCAGCTTGGTGTCGACTGCATCGGGCGCCACGTCTTGCGGCGTCTCTCCCATCAGGCCGAGGATGACCGCCTTGTCCGTGGCATGGCCCACGCCCGTCAGCGCCAGCGAGCCATACAGAGCCGCCTCAACGCCCACTACCTGGTCCAGCGGACCGTATTCGACCAGAAAACGCCGCGCCGCCACCATCGGCCCCACCGTATGGGAACTCGACGGCCCGATGCCGATTTTAAACAGGTCAAATACGCTCATATCCATCAGTGTGTCTCTTTATATTAGTATGTTTTTTTATCAATGCTGATGCGTGCCTCAGGTGCATCAGGTGCTTCAGGCAGCCTTGGCCGCCTGGCCTGCATCCACGTTGGCCAGCATGTCGGTCACCATCTGCGCGACGCCGATCTGCGCCTTCCAGCCCCAGTGGGCGCTGGCCGTGCTGTCGTCCAGGCTTTGCGGCCAGCTGTCGGCAATCGCCTGGCGGCTATCCGGCTTGTAGCTGATCTTGAAGTCGGGAAGCATATGCACGATGGCTTTGGCCAGCTGCTCGGGGTTGAACGACACGCCGGCGACATTGTAGGACGAACGGATCTTGATGTGCGACACGGGAGCGTCCATCAGTTCGATGGTGGCGCGGATCGCGTCTGGCATGTAAATCATCGGCAAGGTGGTGTCCGGGCCCAGGAAGCATTCATAGCGCTCGCCGCGCAGCGCCGCATGGAAGATGGCGATGGCGTAATCGGTAGTGCCGCCGCCCGGAGGCGACTTGTAGCTGATGATGCCCGGGTAGCGGATGCTGCGCACATCCACGCCATATTTATTGAAGTAATACTCGCACAGGCGCTCGCCGGCCAGCTTGCTGATGCCGTACATCGAGGTCGGGTCCATCACCGTCATTTGCGGCGTATTGACTTGCGGCGTGTTCGGGCCAAAGGCGGCGATCGACGATGGCCAGAAGATGCGCAGCGGCTTGCCCGCTACACCGCGCTCGCGCGCCAGTTCCAGGATATTGAGTAAACCATCCATGTTCAGGCTCCACGCCTTCAATGGCGCCGCTTCGCCCGTAGCCGACAGCATGGCTGCCAGCTGGTACACCTGGGTGATGCTCTCATCAGCGATGATGTTGGCCAGGCCGTCCTTGTCCAGTACATTCAACTGGGCGTAGCGCTTGGCTTGGTACAGGTTATTCGTGCCGATGTCGCTGGCGATGACGTTGTCCGCGCCATGCTGCTGCGCCAACGCGCCCACCAACTCACTACCGATTTGGCCGTTTGCGCCGATGACTAAGATGCGTTCCATGCTATGTTCCTAAAATTCTTGTTATTTCTTGTTATTAATTGGTAGCGGTCTTGAGCAAACCCAGTTCCGTGCCCGCCTGTTTGAATGCGGCCAGCACCGTGACCAGCTGTTCGCGCGTATGCGCCGCCGACAGCTGCACGCGCACGCGCGCCTGGCCCATCGGCACGACCGGGTAGAAGAAGCCCGTCACCAGCACGCCCAGTTCATACAGGCGGGCGGCAAACTTCTGTGCCACGGGAGCGTCGAACAGCATCACCGGCACGACAGGGTGCGTGCCCGGCTTGATGGTGAAGCCGATGCGCTCGATTTCGCTGCGGAAGAAGGCCGTGTTTTCATGCAGGCGGTCGCGCAATTCCGTCGACTTGGCCAGGCGGGCCAGCACCGACAGCGAAGCGCCAGCGATCGATGGCGCCAAGGTATTCGAAAACAGATAAGGGCGCGATTTCTGGCGCAGGGTGTCGATGACTTCCTTGCGCGCCGAGGTAAAGCCGCCCATGGCGCCGCCCAGGGCCTTGCCCAGGGTGCCGGTGATGATGTCAATGCGGCCCATCACATTGTGGTGTTCGTGCGTGCCGCGGCCCGTCGCGCCCATGAAGCCGGAAGCGTGGCATTCGTCGATCATCACCAGCGCGCCGTATTTGTCGGCCAGGTCGCAGATCTTGTCGAGTTGCGCAATCGTGCCGTCCATCGAGAACACGCCGTCCGTGACGATGACTTTATGCCGCTTGCCGGCAGCAATGGCCGCCTGCAGCTGCACTTCCAGGTCGGCCATGTCGTTGTGGGCGTAGCGGTAGCGGCCAGCCTTGCACAAACGGATGCCATCGATGATGGAAGCATGGTTCAGCGCGTCGGAGATGATGGCGTCGTTTTCATCGAACAGGGGTTCGAACACGCCGCCGTTGGCATCAAACGCCGCCGCGTACAAAATCGTGTCTTCGGTGCCCAGGAAGCTGGAGATGGCTTGTTCGAGTTCCTTGTGCACGGTTTGCGTGCCGCAGATGAAGCGCACGGACGACAGACCGTAGCCGTATTTTTGCGTGGCGGCGATGGACGCTTCCTGCGTTTGCAGGTCGCCGGACAGGCCAAGGTAGTTATTTGCACACATATTGATCAGGGTACGGCCATCGTCGCACATCACTTCAGCGCCCTGGCGCGAGGCGATCACGCGCTCTTGCTTGTACAGGCCTTGCTGGCGCAGTTGATCGAGGTTCTGTTGCAGACCGCTGAAAAAGGTGTTCTTCGCTTGCTCGCTCATGATGATCCTTGTGTGTCCCTGTTGTGTGCGTGTTGTTGTGCGTGTTGTTGTACGTGTGGCGGCCGCCATAGGGGAAAAGCAGCCGCTTGACCGGTGCGCGCAGTATGCTGTACCGTGAAGCGCTGTTTGAAGTCTACACGTTTCCGTGTTTTTCCTCAAAATCCACTATGTCGAACTAAAATTCAATATAGTGGATATTACCCAAGCCTATTGAACTTTGCAAGCCAACTGCCGATGAAAACCAGCATTTCGACCAATTCTCCCCCTGAAGTAGGCGCCACCCTGCAACGGCTGCGCCTGGCGCGCGGCCTGACACTGGAGGATTTGTCGCGCATCGCGGGCGTATCGAAGTCCATGCTGTCGCAAATCGAGCGCGAAAAAGCCAATCCCACCATCGCCATCACCTGGCGCCTGGCCAACGCCCTGGGCGTGCAAATCGGCGAATTGCTTTCCAGCGCGGAAAAACCCGTGGAAACCATCCGCATCACGGACGCCCACGAAACCCCCACCCTACCCGGCGACCACGCGGGCTACGTGCTGCGCATCCTGGGGCCGATGGAGCTGGCCGGCAAATACGAATGGTATGAAGTGACCCTGGCGCCAGGCGGCGAACTGGCCTCGCAGCCACACGACCCGGGCACCACCGAGCATTTGACGGTGATTCACGGCAACCTAGAGCTGGAAGTGGGCACGGCGAAGAAAAAAGTCAAGAATGGCGGCACGGCACGCTATCCGGCCGACTTGCCGCATACCATCCGCAACCTGGGAAAAACCGAGGGCAAGGCACTACTCGTCGTCATACACAGATAGTAAGCGGCGAAAAAAAGCGCGGGCCAACTGCACCCGCGCTTTTATCCACCAGATAACGGCTAGCGCATTACTGCGCCGCCACCTTGGCCGGTTCTGCCGGTGCTGCCGGCGTCATCTTCAGCGAACGGCTGAGGAAGCCCCAGCGGTCGGCCACTTCTTCGATCTGCTTGGCCGTCGGCTTGCCCGCGCCATGGCCTGCCTTGCTGTCGATGCGGATCAGCACGGGCGCCGCGCCGCCTTGCGCTGCCTGGGCAGCGGCGGCGAACTTGAAGCTGTGCGCCGGCACGACGCGGTCGTCGTGGTCGGCCGTGGTGATCATGGTGGCCGGATAGCAGCCGCCCGCCTTCAGGTTGTGCAGTGGCGAGTACTTCACCAGCGCCTTAAACTGCTCGGCATCGTCCGACGAGCCGTAGTCAGGCACCCAGCCCCAGCCCACGGTGAACTTGTGGAAACGCAACATGTCGAGCACGCCCACTTGCGGGATGGCCGCGGCAAACAGGTCGGGACGCTGCGTCATGGCCGCGCCCACCAGCAAGCCGCCATTGCTACCGCCGCCGATAGCCAGTTTCGCTGGCGACGTGACTTTATTGGCCACCAGCCATTCGGCCGCGCCGATGAAGTCGTCGAACACGTTTTGCTTGTTCAGCTTGGTACCGGCCTGGTGCCAGGCTTCGCCGTACTCGCCGCCGCCGCGCAGGTTGGCCATCACGTAGACGCCGCCCATTTCCACCCAGGCCAGGTTGGCCACGGAGAAACTTGGCGTCAGGGAAATATTAAAACCGCCATAACCGTACAGATAGGTCGGGTTGGTGCCGTCGAGCTTCATGCCTTTTTTAGAGACGATGAACATCGGCACCCTGGTGCCGTCGCGGCTGGTGAAGAATTGCTGGCGCGTCTCGAACGCCTCCGGGTCGAAATCGACCTTCGGCTGGCGGTACACCGTGCTCTTGCCCGACTTCATGTCGTAGCGGTAGATGGTCGCTGGCGTGGTGAAGCTGGTGAACGAGTAGAACGTTTCCGTATCGCCACGTTTGCCCGCAAAGCCACCGGCCGAACCGATGCCAGGCAAGACCACTTCGCGCACCAGTTTGCCGTTCAGGTCGACGATCTTGATTTGCGTTTGCGCATCTTTCAGGTAGTCGAGCACCAGTTGGTTATTCAGCAGATTGACGGCGACCAGGGTTTCCTCGCTTTGCGGCACGATTTCCTTCCAGTCGGCAGGCGCAGGTTTACGCGTATCGATGGCGATCACGCGCGATTTCGGCGCCTTGTTGTCGGTCTTGAAGAAGAACACGGGACCGTCATTGTCGATGAAGGAATACGACGCGTCGAACTCTTCGAGCAAACCCAGCACCTTGGCATTCTTCTGGCGCAAGTCCTTGTAGAAGACGCGGTTCTTGCGCTCCGTGCCTTGCGAGGCCATGATGATCAGATAATTGCCGTCATCGCTGACGACGCTGCCGCCGAACGCCCATTCCTTCTGGTCGGGACGGTCGAAGACCAGCACGTCATCGCTTTGCGGCGTGCCGATCTTGTGGAAGTACAATTTCTGGAAGTAATTGATATCGGCCAGCTTGGTCGCTTCATTCGGCGCGTCGTAGCGGCTGTAGAAGAAACCCTTGTTGTCCTTGGTCCACGAAGCGCCGGAGAACTTGGCCCACTTGATGTGGTCCGTCAAATCCTTGCCCGACTCGATGTCGCGCACTTTCCACTCGTTCCAGTCGGAACCGGAGGCCGACGTGGCGTACGCCAGGTATTTGCCGTTCGGGCTGATCGACGTGCCGGCCAGCGCCACCGTGCCATCGTTTGAGAGGGTGTTCGGGTCGAGCAGCAGGCGCGGCGCGTCCGTCAGTTTTTTCACCGTGTACAGCACGGCCTGGTTTTGCAAGCCGTCATTGCGGCTGTAGAAGTAACGGCCGCCCTGTTTCGTTGGCGTCGTGAAACGCTCATAGTTCCACAGCTTGGTCAGGCGCTGCTTGATCGCTGCGCGCTCGGGGATGGTGCCCAGGTACGCTTGCGTCAGCTTGTTTTGCGCCGCGACCCACTCGCCCGTCTCCGCGCTGTTGGCGTCTTCCAGCCAACGGTACGGGTCAAAGATGCTGGTGCCGAAATAGCTGTCTTGCTGGTCGACTTTTTTGCTGAGCGGATACGTCACGGGCGCGCCATCGCCAGCGGGGCAGACGGGCGCGGAAGCGGTTTGTGCCATGGCATTGCCACCGAAAGCGGCCAGCAGGCTCAATATGAGGGTTGCACTACGTAATTGCATGGGTTGTTTGTCTCATTGTTGGATGTCGGGGAAAGCAGGCTGCCCAAGCAAACGCGGCGCCTGCCTATGTTGACTTTCGCCAAAAGAAATCATAGCGCGGATTGCCACTTTTAATGCACAGTTATGTGCCGGATTTGCCGTCGTTTATTTGGAAAACTATGGGGTATCACCATGCTAAAGCGCGCTTTCGGCCTGAATCGGCAAACTGGACACGACTGGGGACTCTGCGAGAAACAATATCAAAAGCAAATACGTTTCATCAAGCGGTCATAAATCTTCTTTATTATCGGCAACATGTTCATGGCCCGTCCAGCGGCCGTGCCCTCCACGCCCTCCTATGCCCACTCTCGCTCTCCCCTCCGCCCCCTCTGCACCGGTCGCCGCGACGCCCTCGAATGTGGCGTACCTGAAGCCGCCCGCCGCCATGACCATCGAAGGGACGGACGCCTTGCACGAGATCCTGGCCGGGCGCAAGCTGAGCGCCCTGTTTCAACCGATCATCCACATGCAGAGCGGCGAAATCATCGGTTATGAAGGCTTGATACGGGGGCCGTCCGACAGCCCCCTGCATGCGCCGATGAATCTGTTCAAGGTGGCGCGCGCGAACGGCTTGACCCTGGAAGTGGAACATCTATGCCGCCAGGTGGTGCTCGAACGCTTTGCCGAATTACAGCTGCCGGGCAAGCTGTTCTTGAATGTCAGCCCCGAATGCCTGTTGCTGCGCAATGCGCGCCATGGCGAAACGCTGGAATACATCGAGCACATCGGCATCAATCCGGACCGCGTCATCATCGAACTGACGGAAAACCAGCCCACCTATGATTACGAGCTGATGCGCGAAGCGGTGCTGCATTACCGCAACATGGGTTTCCAGATCGCCATCGATGACCTGGGCGAAGGCTTTTCCAGCCTGCGCCTGTGGTCGGAATTGCGGCCGGAATACGTGAAGATCGACATGCATTTCATCCAGGGCATCAATCATGACCCCGTGAAACTGCAATTCGTGCGCTCGATCCAGGAAATCGCGGAAAAGTCGGGCACCCTGGTGATCGCCGAAGGCATCGAGGCGCAGGCGGAATTGCTGGTCTTGCGCGACTTGGGCGTGGCGTTCGGCCAAGGCTACCACCTGGGCCGCCCCAACATGGTGCCGGCGCGCGCCTTGCCGGCCGAGGTGGTACAGGCGCTGGGACGCCATGGCGTGGCCGTGTATCCGCAGCGCAACAGCCTGGACAAAAATGGCGCCAGCATCCGCAAGCTGCTGCACCGCGTGGCGGCCGTCTCGCCGCAGCTCAACAATAACGAGGTGTACGACATTTTCCTGAAAGAACCGAAACTGATGATCATCCCCGTCGTTGACGACGGTGTCCCGCTGGGCCTGATCAGCCGCTTCGAGATGATCGACCACTTCGCCCGCCCCTACCAGCGCGAACTGTACGGCAAGAAATCGTGCAGCCTGTTCATGGATGCCAAGCCCCTCATCGCCGACCACGAAACGAGCTTGCAGGAACTCAGCTACACCATGGTGCAGTCAAGCGCCCACCATTTGTTCAACGGCTTCATCATTACCGAGCACGGGCGCTACCTGGGCATGGGCACGGGCCACGACCTGATGCGCGAAATCACACAGATGCAGATCAACGCGGCGCGCTACGCCAACCCGCTCACGCAGCTGCCCGGCAACGTGCCCATCAACGAACATATCGACCGTTTGCTGCACAGCGCTGCCCGCTTCTGGGTCTGCTATTGCGACCTCGACCACTTCAAGCCCTTCAACGATGTCTACGGCTACCGCAAGGGCGACGACGTGATCGAGCTGACGGGCGAGATACTCAGCGGCCATTGCGACCCGAACCGCGACTTCATCGGCCATATCGGTGGCGACGATTTCATGATTTTATTCCAGAGCGAAGACTGGGAAGCGCGCTGCCAGGCCATGCTGGAGCGCTTTGCCAGCGCCATCCCCGCCTATTACAGCACGGGCGACTGCGAACGGGGCGGCTACATCAGCGAAGACCGGCAAGGCAAGAAAGTGTTTTACTCGCTGATCAGCCTGTCGCTGGGCGTCATTAAGGTCGAAGCGCACCAGTACTACACGCACCACCAGATCGCCACCCAGGCGGCCGAAGCGAAGAAGCAGGCAAAGAAAATCCACGGCAACAGCCTGTTCCTCGACCGCCGCCAAGGCACTGGCACGGTGTAAAGACTTGAGCGAACTCAAACGAAATAATAAAATAACATCGTTTTGATGAGCCCGCTTCGAGAGAATGCGGGCCCTTGCACGCCAGGACTGGCGCGCGGCAGGACACAGCAGCAGTTAGCGGCGCGAAGGATGTTTTTGCAGGAATTGCGGCACTTTCGCCGCCGCCAGCTTGTTCAGCGACACCAGCAAATCGGCGTCGACATCGGCGATGCCGTAGTTGCTGCGCAGATGGCGGCCGATATGGATCAGCACTTGCGCCGCCACTTCCGCATCGGACTCGGCCCTGTGGGCAGCGCTCTTGAAGGCGATGCCCAGCTGGCTCGACAGCAAGCCCAGCTTGTAGCTGGACATGCCGGGAAACACGCGGCGCGACAGTTTCAGCGAACACACGAGCGACTGGTGCGCGGGCGTCAGGTTCAATCTGGCACTTTCCGCGCGCAGGAATTTTTCATCGAAACTGGCATTGTGCGCCGACAAGGCATCGCTGCCGATGAAGTCGAGCAACTGCGGCACCACCTCGGCCACGGGCGGCGCCTTGTCCACCATCGCTTGCGTGATGCCCGTCAAGCCCGTGATGAACGAAGGAATGCGCGCATTGCAGTTGATCAGGGTCACGAAACGCTGCGTGATCTGCCCGCCCTCGATGCGCAGCGCCGCCACTTCCGTGATGCGGTCGCCCATGTCGGGCGACAGTCCGGTCGTCTCGAAGTCGATCATGACGATCGGTTTGTCAAACACATGCATGGGGCGCTCTTTCTTGGCTACAACGAAGGGAGCTGATTATCAACCGAATTTGCGTACCGCGTCCAGCGCCAATCCTGCGCCAATGCTGCCGAACAGGTCGCCTTCGACCTTGCGCGCACCCGGCACCAGGGCAGCGATCTTTTCGCGCAGCAAGCGCACGCCGCTGGAGCCGCCCGTGAAGAACACGGTATCGACGGCGTCCGGCGCCACGCCCGCATCGCGCAGCAAACGCAGCACTGTTTCTTCCACGGAACCGCACAAATGGCCGATGGCTTCATCGAATTGCGTGCGTTTCAACAACAGGCTTTGCGCGGGCGAGAGACGCTCCAGCTCCAGCTGCACTTCGGCCGCGTCGGACAGGGCAATCTTGCCTTCTTCCACTTTCATGGCCAGCCAGTGGCCTGCGCGCTCGTCGATCAGCTTTTGCAAGCGCCCCATCTTGTCTTGCTCACGCGCATCGCGGCACACGTCAGCCAGCTGCACCCAGATCTTCTTGGTGTAAGCCAGGTTGATCGTATGCCAAGTTGCCAGGTTGAAATAGTAGCTCGACGGCACTTCGCTATTATTATGCAAACGGCTACCATAGCCGAGCAAAGGCATGACGGACGACAGGCTCAGGTATTTATCGAAGTCCGTGCCACCGATGTGCACGCCGCCGGTAGCGAGGATATCGTCGCGGCGCTCGGCCTTTTTCGCCCGTTCGGGCGACAGGCGCACCAGCGAGAAGTCGGAAGTACCGCCGCCGATGTCGGCGATCAATACCAGCTCTTCACGCTCGATTTGCGACTCGTAGTCAAACGCGGCGGCAATCGGCTCGAACTGGAAGGCGACGTCCTTGAAGCCGACGGAACGGGCCACTTCGGCCAAGGTGTCTTGCGCCAGCTGGTCGGCTTGCGCATTGTCGTCGATAAAGAAGACGGGGCGGCCAAACACGGCGGACGAGAATTCGCGCCCGGCGGACTGCTCGGCGCGGCGTTTCACTTCGCCGATGAATTGTCCCAGCAACATGCGAAATGGCAGCGCACGGCCGCCCACTTCCGTCTGGCCGTCGATGAGGCTGGTGCCCAGCAAGCTCTTGAGCGAACGCATCAAGCGCCCTTCATAGCCGGCCAGATAACCGGCCAGCGCCGCGCGGCCAAAACTGACTTCCTCGTCTTCCGCATTGTAGAAGACGACGGACGGCAAGGTGGTCTTGCCATCTTCCAGGCCGAGCATGGTGCTCTGCCCAGGACGTGCCCAGCCTACCGTGGAATTTGACGTGCCGAAATCGACGCCGCAAGCATTGGCCATGTCGACCCTTCCCTGAATAAAGGGGCGTTATATTATCAGAACAGGGGCCATTGCACCAGCAAAATACTTCCGGCGCGCACCACAGCGCAAGCTTGCTCTGCATCAAGGGGGCCGATGCGCACAAAAGCTACTACTGGGAAATTGACGCCGAGCAATTCGGCCAGCCTCCGGAGACCCATCGTGCCCTTGCCCCGCCTGCCCCATCCTGTCTTGCCGGCGCCCTTGCTGGCGTTCCTGGCCACTATCCTGCGCGCCGCACTGGCCGGCTGCGGCGCGTGCCGCCGCCCGGGCGCACCAGCCACTACGGCAGCGGCTCCTGCGACAGCGCCGATTGAACACGGGGCCGGCCGGTGATGCCAGTAATACCAACAAACGCGCCACTTATCAATTAGTCATATTTTTTGCAACATGAATAAGAAACTAAAGTGGGCTTGCGCAAGGTCATCGACCGCCTGGGCCGCTTCGATGCGCTCGAAGCGTCCGGCTGGCTCAGCTACGACATCATGACCCTGCGCCAGCCCGTGCAAAAGATGGCCACCGACGCCATCGCCATGCTGGGCGAGCTGATGGAGCGGAGCGGCGGCAGCGCCGAACGGCGCCGCTATTGTTCGCATCTGGTGGAAGGCAGTACGGCGAGATTGACCGGCGCCCCCGCCTACTTCGGCATGATGGCCGCCGCCTGAACGTCCGCACTTCTCATGCAAAAACTTGACACATAAAAAAACCTTACATCGCTGCAAGGTTTTTCTATTTTAAAGGCAGTCCTGTCAACCGAAAAACTTGCCCTTGAGCATATTCAAGCCCTGGCTGACCAGGTCATTGCCTTCCGGCACTTTGCCGTCTGGCGTCAACTTGTCGACCAGCTGCGGCAGCAGCGCTGCCAGGCCGCCCAGGGCCGCATCGGGCGCAACGCCAGCTTTTTCGGCGATCTGCGTGACCGTGTCGCTGCCCAGCGCATCCTTGATCTGCTCACCGGAGACGGGCGCATTGGCGCCAGTACCGATCCAGCTGGCTACTTGATCACCGAGGCCGCTTTCCTGGAACTTTTGCAGCAGGCCCGGCAAGCCGCCATGCTGGTTGACCAGCTCCATCACGCTGGCCATCAGCCCCGATGGGGCTTCCCCATCGGCGCCCTTGTTGCCCAAAGCGCCCATCGCCTGTCCTGCAAGTTGGTCTAGCAAACTCATCGTAATCTCCTGAACGCTATCAAAGTAAAGCCGCATGCGTGCGGCGTCCGGCATGGCGCAGCGTGTTCTCTGCCATGGTAAATAATTATACTATGAATAATAACAATGCTATTATTGCAATTGCAATGCTGGCAAAACGGCGGGCATGACTCTTGAATTGCCCTCCTCCATCATATTTACTTCGGCACAACATGCAAGCGTAAATTGACTGGCAACAAAAACGTGTAGAATAATTTTTCCTACTTACTGAGGAGTATCAAGATATGAACATCAATAAAGCGGTAGACAAGGCCTACGAAAAAAAGACGTTCAAGGAAATCGCCGATGCGCCCGTCGACGCGCTGCAAGGCGTGAGCGAGAAGGATGCAGAGCTGCTCAAGCAGGCATTCAACATCAAGACCGTGCGTGACCTGGCAAACCTGAAATACTCCAAATGGGCGCGCGCCATCGTCACCCTGGCCGATACGGAAGAGTAAGACTGGGCCCGGCCCCGCAAACAAACACCGTCAAGCCCGCCCCTGATGGTGGCCTTTTCCATTTTTGCAAGATTACGGCTGGCAAGACGATAGCCGTACGCCCGTCCTGGCGCAGCGCGATAGCTGCTGAAGGTGCGCCCGCCCACAGTCAGCTATGGCACCGCCGCGTAGACTGGGCGCAGTGCCATCACGAGGAGTGCCGCCATGCCGCACGTTCAACCCGGGGATGAGAATGCGCTGCAGGCGGACGAAGGCGATTTGTCCGACATGCTCAGCGAATTGCGCATCCTCTTGCCCGGCGCACAGATGCTCACGGCCTTTCTCATCATCCTGCCGTTCAACGGCGGCTTCGCCAAGATCGTGCAGGCGGAAAAGATCGTCTTCCTGCTGACGTTTTTTCTTTCCATGACCAGCCTGGTGCTGCTCAGCGCGCCAGCCATCCAGCACCGCGTGATGCGCCCGCTGCAGGATCGCGAGCGTTTCAAGCGCGTCGCCGACCGCATCATGATGGCCGGTGCGCTATCGCTGGCCCTGGCCTTCATTCTCGGCACGAACCTGGTGATATCGGAAGTCTTCGGCTACGTTGCCGGCAACGTCGCCTGCGTGCTGATGGGTGCCCTCATCATCTGCATGTGGTGGTGGCTACCCTTGCACTTAAAATACAGCAAGAAAATCTAGCCGGGCAAGAAGTCATGGACTTGCTCCACGGCATTTATGTGGCGCGACTGGGAGCGCTGCAGCAATCCTTACGCAAGCAGGCACATCAAGCAAGTCGATTCCGCTACTAGTATATTTTCTTCACTATCTATGTGGCGGCATGCCGATCTTTCTGTGTTATCGTTAACAACAAGAGCACGCGCTGTTGTGTGCGGTGCAGCATGTTTTGACCGCCTCCCGGCAGAACTTGCCCGAATCTTTTACAATATTGTCTGTGGGCAGCTCTTCTAGCCCGAAACGCCGGGCGGCTGTCACTGCGGCTGAGCCACAGCACGCTACTTCACCCAGTTTTACCCTTACCTAACTAATAAGAACATGCACGCATCCGTAGATCCATTAATTCCGCGCGTCATTGCGCCTTTTGGCGCTGGATACGCCGACCTGGCCCTGGCCCTTGGCGGCCTTGCCATCGGCACGGGCGAATTCGCCTCCATGAGCATCTTGCCCGTGGTAGCCGACGACCTGGGCACCACCTTGCCGCAGATGAGCCACATGATCAGCGCCTATGCGCTGGGCGTGGTCGTCGGCGCGCCCCTGATCACGATCTTCCTGGCGCGCATGCCGCGCCGTTTGATGCTGATCTGCCTGATGCTGATGTTCGCGGGCGGTAACTTGCTCAGCGCCATCGCGCCCAACTATGGCTTGCTGGTCGTCGCCCGCTTCGTCGCCGGCATCCCGCATGGCGCCTTCTTCGGCGTGGCCGCCCTCGTGGCAGCCGCCCTGGCCGAACCGGACAAGCGGGGCCAGGCCGTGGCACGCGTCTTGATGGGCTTGACCGTGGCGAATATCTTCGGCGTGCCGCTGGCAACCTATATCGGCCAGACCCTGGGCTGGCGCCCGGCCTTCTTGCTGGTCGCCGCGCTGGGCTTGCTGACGATGCTGATGGTGCGCATCTTCGTGCCGATGGTCGCCGCCGGTGACTCCAGCCCGCGCCGCGAACTGGGCGTCTTCCGCCGCCTGCAAGTGTGGCTGACCCTGCTGATGGTGGCGATCGGCTTTGGCGGCATGTTCGCCGTCTACACTTTCATTACGCCAACCTTGCTGGAAATTACAAAAGTGTCGCCCCTGGTCATTGCCATCTTGCTGGCCATTATCGGCGTCGGCATGACAGTGGGCAACCTGATCGGCGGCTGGCTGGCCGACCGCTCGCGCATGTGGACCATCTTCGGCGTGCTGCTGTGGAATGTCGTCGCGCTGGCCGCATTTACCTACACCAGCAGCAATGTCTGGTTGACGGCAATCAACCTGTTCGCCATCGGCGCCGGCATCGCCGTCGCCCCGGCTGTGCAAACGCGCCTGATGGACGTGGCCGGCGACGCGCAAACGGTGGCCGCCGCCCTCAACCATTCTGCCTTCAACATCGCCAACGCCCTGGGCGCCTGGGCCGGCGGCATCGCCATCGCCATGGGCATGGGCTTGCGCTCGACGGGCTGGGTCGGCGCCATGCTGGCCTGCGGCGGCATCGTCGTGCTGGGCATTTCCGTGCTGGTGGAAAACCGCAGCCGCAGCATGGGCGGCGCGCAGCCGGCTTGATGGTTTAGCTAAGCGGCCGCCTGGTCAGGCGGCCGCACGACGGGCTGGAAAGTGGCGATTTCAAGTGCCGTCAGTTGCGCCATTATTTTTATCTTGGCAATACTATCTTCACTCGGACTGCAGCATCTTTTGCAACACTGCATCAAGCTCATAAAAATCCACGGGCTTGGTCAGGTGCAAGTCAAAGCCTGCATCGGACGCCATCTTGCGGTCCTTGTCCTGGCCCCAGCCTGTCACGGCGACGAGAATGACATTCTGGCCACACGCTTGCGTTCGCAGCTGGCGCGCCACCTCGTAGCCGTTCATGCGCGGCAAGCCGATGTCGAGCAAGATCACGCGCGGCAGGAACGTTTGCGCCGCCGCAATGCCGGCCGCGCCATCGTAGGCCGTGCGCACGTCGTAGCCGAGGATATCGAGCGCCAGCGCCAGGCTTTCGGCGGCGTCGGCGCTGTCGTCGATGACCAGCACTTTTCCTTCGCGCGTGCCGGCCAGCAGGCGGCGGTTCACTTGCGCAGGCGTGGCCAGCGGCCCGGCCGGCAGCGGCAGGCGCAATTCGAAGGTGCTGCCCTGCCCCACTCCCGCACTGTGCGCGCTGACGCTGCCGCCATGCAACTCGGCCAGGCCGCGCACCAGCGACAGGCCGATGCCCAGGCCACCCTGGGCGCGCCACAGGGCTGGTTCCAGCTGCGAAAACATCTCGAAAACGCTGTCCAGGTGTTCGGCCGCGATGCCGATGCCCGAGTCGCGCACGCTGATCAGCACTGCATCGGCCGTGCAAGCGACGGCCAGCCAGATGGCGCCGTTGGCGGGCGTATACTTGATGGCATTCGTCAGCAGGTTGGCGATCATTTGCCCCAGCCGCGTGGCGTCGGCGTCGAGGCAGATGGCATGCGGCCATGGCGCCACGTGCACGCTGTGGCCCGCTTGCGCCGCCAGGGCCGCCACGCTGTACAGCGCCGCTTCCATCACGGGCGCCAGTTCCACGCTGCAGCGGCGCAACTCCAGGCGGCCCCGCGTGATGCGCGACACTTCCATCAAATCGTCGACCAGGTGCGTCATGTGGCCCACCTGCCGCCCCAGCACTTCACGCACCCAGCACAGCTGCGGGTCGTCCAGCTGTGCCAGGCGCAATACTTCCAGCACGTTGCGCATGGGAGCCAGCGGATTGCGCAGCTCGTGTGCCAAGGTGGCAAGGAACGCATCCTTGCGCCGGTCGGCGGCCGCCAACTGCAAGTTGAGCGCGCCCGCTTCCTTGCGCGCCAGCTGCAGCTGCTGTTCGTATTTGCGCCGGTCGCTGGCGACAAAGACGGCGATCTCGTCATAGCGCACACCGTCGTGTTCACGCCGCACGGCATTAAACAGCATGGGCACGGCTTGCCCCTGGTGCTGGCGCATGTCGAGCAAGACTTCCGACACGCTGCCCTGCACCTGCATCAGCGGCAGCCAGTGGGTCTGGTGGAAGACGCGCCCGCCGATGGTCAGCAAGTCCTGCAGTTTCTTGTGCCCGATCAATTCGTCCGCGGCATAACCGAGCCAGCCACAAAAGGTGGCGTTCGCCTGCAATATCAGGCCGTCGCTGGCGCACAGCAGCAGGCCACAGGCGGCGTGCTGGAACAGCGTATGGGCGTCAGGCAAGGATGGCCGGGTGTCGCGCATTACAGGTGCAGGCCGTCAAGAAAATGGCGGATGGCGCGGTAGCTGGCATCGGGCACGCTCATGTGCGGGCAATGGCCCACATTCTCGACTATGTGCAAGCTGCTGCGCGGCAGCATCTCGCGCAGATAGTTGCCCACGGGCAGTGGCGCGATGAAGTCGTCGCTGCATTGCACGATCAGCGCTGGCGTGCTGTTGTGCGGCAAGATGGCGCGGTGGTCGGACAAGAAGGTGGCTTGCGCGAAATGGCGGGCGATGGCGGGATCGGTGCGGCAAAAGCTGTTCGCCAAATCTGCACCCAGCGCCGGCTGCCCGGGCGCGCCCATGATGGCGGGCGCCATCGCGCCGGCCCAGCCCAGGTAATTGCTGTCCATGGCATTGAGCAAATCGTCAATATCGGCCCGGCTGAAGCCGCCCCGATAGCCTGCGCCCGCATCGTCGATATAGCAAGGCGACGGCGCCAGCATGACTTGCGCGGCAAACAGGGCCGGCTCGGCGATGCTGGCCAGCAAGGCACTCATGGCGCTGACGGAATGGCTGACGCAAATCACGGGGCCGCCGCCGACGGCCTTCACGATCCGGCGCAAATCTTCGCCATGGGCGTCGAGCCGCGCGTAACTATCGAAATCATAGGCACTGAGGTCGGAGGCGCCGCTGCCGAGCAGGTCGAACAGCACCGTGCGGTAGCGTAGACGAAACATCGGCTCCAGGTAGCGCCACATGGTCTGGTCGCAACCAAAGCCATGCATGAACACCATGGTCGCTGCCGTACCCGTCTGCAGCACGCCCGTGGCTGCATTGACGCGGACATTGTTCCGATCTTCTACGTGCATGCCTGTGTCATCCTTAATATTTCCATCTGGAATGTAAGTTAGCATCTTGCTAGTATTTTAGCATGCGCAATTTAAGCTAGGCCAGCAGCATTGGCGCTGGACAAATGGCGTGCCACGGCGGATAATGAGAACGATTCCCATTATCAAAATGCCGGGCCTGTGTCCGGCATTACTCTGTGCGCCAGCGTGGCGCCCGCTGGCGGCAACAAGCCGGTTTTTTTGAAGGTTTGACCTGCATGCGCGCTTTCTGGACTGTCATACACCGCTGGGCCGGCCTCACCATCGCCCTCTTCCTCATCGTTGCCGGGCTGACGGGCGCCGTCACTTCGTGGGATCACGAACTCGACGAATGGCTCAATGCCGACATCATGGAGACGCCGGGCCGCGGCCCTTTACAGCAACCATTTGCGCTGGCGCAAAAAGTGGCAAGCGCCGATCCGCGCGCGCAAGTCAATTACATGACGCTGGGCCTGGAAGAAGGCCATGCGGCCGCCTTCATGGTTCGCCCTTTGACCGACCCGGCGACGCAGCAGCCGTTCGTGCTCGGCTACAACACCGTCTACATCGATCCCGTCACGGCGCAGATCACGGGGACGCGCGATTCAGCCGCCATTTCCCTGTCGCGCCGCAGCCTGATGCCATTTTTGCGCCATCTGCACTACAGCCTGCACGTGCCCGCCTTCTGGGGCACGGACCGCTGGGGCTACTGGCTGATGGGCACCGTCGCCCTGGTCTGGCTGCTCGACAGCATGGTGGCGTTCTATCTCACCACGCCGCGCCGTTTGCGCCCGCGCGAACAAGACGAAACACCGCGCCACCGCGACGCCGCCAGCTGGTGGCAGCGCTGGAAACCGTCGTGGGTAGTGCGCTGGGCGGCCGGCGGCTACAAGCTCAATTTTGACTTGCACCGCGCGGGCGGCCTGTGGGTGTGGGCCTTCATCATCGTGATCGCCTTCACCTCGTTCTCGCTGAACCTGTACCGTGAAGTGTTTTACCCCGTCATGTCGCTGGTCTCGAAAACCACGCCAGGGCCATATGAAACGCAACAGCCGGCGCCGTATGGCGCCTACATCACGCCCGTCATCGGCTTCAAGCAAGCGGTAGACATTGCGAAAAAGCAAGCCGTACAGCGCGGCATCACCTCGCCCATCGGCGGCATTTACTACGGCGGCAATTATTCGTTCTACAACGTCTCGTTCTTTGACCCAGCCGACGAATTCGGCACGGCCGGCATGGGCCTGTCGAACCTGTACGTCGATGGCATGGACGGCACCATCATCGGCCAGCACAAGCCCTGGGAAGGCACGGCCGCCGACGTCTTCGCGCAACTGCAATTCCCCCTGCACTCTGGCCGAATCCTGGGCCTGCCGGGGCGCATCATGATGTCCTTCATGGGTCTGATGGTGGCCATGCTGTCCATCACGGGGATAGTCATCTGGGAACGCAAGCGGCGCTCAAGGCGCTTGCAGGCGCATAAGTTCAAGTCGCCCACAAGTAAAGGTCCAGCAGCAGTTTAATCAGGACAAAGCAAACTGCGGCCCAAGTCCAGCGCCCAGGCTCTTCGGGCCCGAGGCCCGCACTTAAATGGTTTAAATAGCACTATCCCACGGCGCCGACAATCGCACGGCGCAGTTGATCAAGCCCACCATCGAATACGTCTGCGGGAAATTGCCCCACATTTCGCCCGTCACGGGGTGCGTGTCTTCCGACAGCAGGCCCAGGTGGTTGCGCGCCATCAACATGGTCTCGAAGATTTTCCGCGCTTCATCCTTCCTGCCGATGCGCGCCAGGGCGTCGATGCGCCAGAAGGTGCAGATATTGAAGGCGGTTTCCGGCTTGCCGAAATCGTCGGGCGCCTCGTAGCGGCGCATGTAGGGGCCGTCGCACAAGGACGCTTCCAGCGCGTCGACGGTGGCGATGAAACGCGGGTCCATGGGGTCGATGAAGTTGACCTCCGCCATCAGCAGGACGGAGGCATCGAGGTCGCGCCCGCCCAGGCTTTCAGCGAACGCCTGGCGCTCTTCGCTCCACGCTTCGCGCAGTAGGCGTTCGCGGATCAGCACGGCGCGGCTGCTCCAGTGGTCGGCGCGGTCCGGCAAGGCCAGCTTGTGCGCTACTTTGGCCAGGCGGTCGCAGGCGGCCCAGCTCATCAGCATGGATGAGGTATGCACGCGGGCGCGCGTGCGCAGCTCCCACATGCCCGCGTCCGGCTCGGCGTGCAGTTTGAAGGCCTGGTCGCCCACCGCTTCCAGCGCGGCAAACTCGGCCTTGCCCGCCCGGTGGAACAAACGGTGATCGAGAAACGCCTGCGCCGCGCCCAGCACGATGTTGCCATACACATCGTGCTGGAAATGTTCCTGCGCCTGGTTGCCCACGCGCACGGGACCGTTGCCCCGGTAGCCGGGCAAGTGGTCGAGCGTGGATTCGGGCAACTGCTCTTCCAGCCCGATGCCGTACAGGGGCTGGATGTGGCCGCCTTTCGAGCGGGCGACGATATTCGTCAGCCAGCGCAAATACTCTTCCATGGTGCCCACTTCGGACAGGCTGTTGAGCGCGCGCACGACAAAGAAGGCGTCGCGCAGCCAGCAATAGCGGTAATCCCAGTTGCGGCTACTGCCCGGCGCTTCCGGAATGCTGGTGGTCATGGCGGCGATGATGGCGCCCGTGTCTTCATACAGCGACAGTTTCAGGGTAATGGCGGCGCGGATGACCACGTCCTGCCATTCCAGCGGCACGGCCAGGCGCCGCGTGTAGCTGCGCCAGTAGTTGATGGTTTCTTTTTCAAAGATGCGCGCCGTCTCGTCGATGCCGCCGGCTAAGGTTTCATCGGGGCCCAGCAGGAAGTTGGCCGTCGCACCGAGCACGAAATAGGTTTCACTGAGTACATAGTTGAGTGAGACATCGGTGTTCAGGCGCAAGGTTTGCTCAGGGCCCACGTAGCGGATGTGGTGGCTGCCCTGCGTGACTTGCGGCGCCAGGCGGCCCCAGTCGTAGCGGGGACGCAGGCGCACGCGGATGCGCACGGCGCTGTCCAGCGGGCGCACGCGGCGGATCAGCATCAGCGGACGGAACATGCGGTCGCGGCTGAGAAAACGGGGCGCGAAGTCCGTGATTTCCACGCCGCGCCCGTCCGTATCGTACAGGCGCGTGCGCAGCACGGCCGTGTTCGGCTCGTAAAACTGTTCGCTGCGGTCAAAATTTTCAATCTCGATGGCCCAGACGCTGCCGTTTTGCGTATCGTCGAGCAAGCTGTTGAAGACCGGGTCGCCATCGAAACGGGGCCAACACGACCAGACGACTTGGCCTGCCTGGTCGATCAGCGCGTTGAAGGCGCAATTGCCCACCACGCCGCAGTTGAGGGATGCTTGCGCGGACGGCTTGCTGGCGGCGGGCGCGTGCGCGCCGCTGGGGGTCTCATAGGAAGTTGTCATCGGCTAATCCTTGAATAGGGAGTCGGAGGCGGCCAGCACGGATGCTGTCAGCAAAACCGCGCGCAGGGCGCCCGGGCTGGCCACGCGCATAGTGGCGGCGCTGGGGCCGCTGCCCACTTTCACGCCCTGCCCGCCAATTTGTTGCACATAGGCAAAACCTGCCTCGTCGGTGGTGTCGTCGCCCGCAAACACGGGCCGGCGGCCGGCAAAGGGGGATTCATGCAGGAAGGCGGCGATGGCGCTGCCCTTGTCGGTGGCGGCCGGCTTGGCTTCCAGGACCATTTTGCCATGCAACAGCAAAACCCCTGGGCACGCTTGCACGGCCGCCGTCATTTCCTGCAGGCACAACTGCTGCAGTTCGGGCGCCAGGCGGTAATGCAGGGCCACGGCGCCCCGTTTTTGTTCCACCAGCAGGCCGGGGTGCCGATCCGCCAGCGCCTGGGCGCGCGCCAGCACAGGGGAAACGTCCGGCGTGGCCGCCACGTGCAAGGCGCCATCGGCGCCGCGCCGTTCCACGCCATGCACGCCGGCAACTGGCAAGATCAAAGGCGCCAGCATGGCATCGATCTGCTCCACGGGGCGCCCGGAAATGATGGCCAGCGCGCCGCCGTGGCGCTCGGCCAGCAGCGCCAGCGCTATCACCACGCCCGGTTCCAGGCGCACGCCGTCGGGCGTGGCCGCCAGGTCGACCAGGGTGCCGTCGAAATCGAGGAAGACGGCCGAGGCAGGATGACCCAGCAGTTGCAACAGCGCCTCACTATCGTCAATAGGCGTCTGCATCACAGCCCCTTGCGCCGCTTGATGCGGCTGTGAGCGTCGATTTTCGTCATGACCTTGTCGCGCTGGCGCAAGCGGGCCGCGTCGAGCAGCATGCGCCCGGCCCAGCGGTAGACATTGAAATGTTTCACGCGCGCGCGCATGCTTTTCATGCGTTCGCGCTGCTCCACGGGCGGCATCACCAGTGCACGATACAGGGCGTCTGCACCCTGCTCGATGTGGTAAGGATTGATGATCAGCGCTTCGTGCAATTCGCGCGCGGCGCCGGTGAACTGGCTCAGTACGAGCACCCCCATCTCGTCGTCGCGCGCGGCAATGAATTCCTTGGCCACCAGGTTCATGCCGTCATGCAAACTGGTCACCATGCACACTTCGGAAGCGCGGAAATAGCGCTGCAAGTCGTCCTGCCCGTGGTGCTCCGCTTTCAGCACGATGGGCAAGTACGCGCCGCTGCCAAAGCGGCGGTTGATGCGCTCGACCATCTTGCGCACGCGCGCATCAAAGCTTTGATATTCGTCCAGCGCGGCGCGGCTGGGGGCGGCGATCTGCACGAACGTAAAATGGCCCACCATGCCAGGCTGCTGCTCGAGCATGCGCTCGACGGCCTGGAAGCGCTCGACGATGCCTTTCGTGTAATCGAGGCGGTCCACGCCAATGCCCAGCAAGTGGTCAAACGGCAGGCCCAGTTCGGCACGGATTTGCGCGCGGCAGATGGCCACGTCGGGCTGTTCGGGATTGTCCTCGGGCCAGGCGATGGAAATTGGGTAATCCTCCACCTGCGTCATTTCGCCACCATAGAAAATGGTCGACGCTTCCGGCTCGATACGCGTTTCCAGGTAGCGGTCCACCGTTTCAAGGAAATTCTTGCGGTGAAACGGCGTATGGAAGCCTAGGATGGTGCTGCCCAGCAAGCCATCGAGGATTTCCTCGCGCCACGGGCAAATGCCGAACGATTCTGAATTGGGCCACGGGATATGCCAGAAGGTAATAATGGTGGCCTTCGGCAAGGCGGCGCGCACCATGCGCGGCAGCAAGGCAAAGTGGTAATCCTGCACCAGCACGACGGGGTTGTCCGTCTTCGCCTCGGCAATGACGGCGTCGGCGAAGCGCTGGTTGACTTTCACATACTGTTCCCAGTCGGACGAGCGGAACACGGGGCGCACGTGGGCGATATGGCACAGCGGCCACATGCCTTCATTGGCGAAGCCATAATAGTAGCCCTGCTCTTCCTCTTCCGTCAGCCACACGCGGCGCAAGGTGTAGCTGGGCTTGTCCGGCGGCACGGGCACGTGGTCGAACTTGTCCACCGTCTCGCGGTCGGCCGAACCGGCGCCGTGCGCGATCCAGGTGCCGGAACAGGCGCGCATCACCGCTTCGACCGCCGTCACCAGGCCGCTGGCGGGGCGCTGTACCGTGATGCCAGCGTCGGTTTTCGTGTGGATATACGGTTCGCGGTTGGAGACGACCAGCACCTGGTCACCCGCCAGATCCGCTTCGAGCAAGGCACGCAGCTTGTCCGGCGTCCAGTCGGACGACCAGCCGCTCTCGCCCTGGCGCTCCAGATGGTATTCCTGCAGCAGTTCGCGCAAGTCGCCGATCAGCGGCTGCATTTCCGGTGGCGGCGCGGGCGCGGCGGCGGGCGCGGCATCGGTAGTGACGGCAGGATTATTCTTCGACAGCAATTCCCCACGCAAGATGTCCTTCACGGCCGACAGCCAGCCGCGCCAGCTCAAGTGCGCCACGAACACGGTCATCAGGGAAATCAGCACGGCCAGCACGGCCAGGAAGGCAAAGATGAAACGCTTGGTATCGGTATTGCGCCGTTCGACGAAGCTCATGTCCTGCACCAGCACCAGGCGGCCCAGCTGGGAAGTATCTTGCATGACGGGCGTTTCGCTGATGTGGACCTGGCCTTGCGGCAATTGCGCCAGTGATTTGTACAGGCCGCCCGTGGAAGGCGTGCTCCAGCAGCCGATCGAGGCGGGGTATTCCAGGGATTGGTACAGCAAGTGGCCCGCGTTGTCGCAAAAGCCGATGGCGATCAGGCGTTCATCGCGCGTGGCGCCCTGGAACAGCTCACCGATGCGCTGCGCATCGTTTTCGGGCAGGTACTGGGCCAGCGAAGGCCGGAGGGTTCCAGCGAGCAATTCTGCCCGGCTGTCGAGGTCGCGCACATACCAGCGCAGGGTAATATTATCGAGCAGGGGTACTACAATATAAGCAAACAATCCCAGCACCAACGCCAATGGCAGGATGAAGCGCAAGGACATTCTCAGTGATCGTACTATCATCGATTTCCTTTGCAATAACAAAAAGCATGGCAAGTATGACTATGTTTCCATGATGGCGGCGCCCGCTAGACCTGCGCATCCATTTCCATGGCGAAACGTCAACGCCGCTTGGCGCACTGCAGCATTTTTCCCAGTATCCGCCTCCCCGCCCGCCTTATCCGTACGGCACCACACGCCCCCGCTTTTTTATATCCCCGTAAAATAGCCGGTTCCGACATCCATTTCACTCATCAACAAGGAGTTTTCGCCTATGGATCTCAGCACGTTTCACTCGCTGATGGGAGGCCCGCTGCGCTCGGCGCTGACCGTGCTCGTGTCAGCCCTGCTCGTTACCCTGGTCGCCATCGGTGTGCACCGGGCCGGCATTGGTTTACTAAAAAGGCTGGCCAATGGCCGCCCGTTCACCACCAACGCCACGCGCGTGGCCTTTCGCGCCAGCCAGCTGTGCGTGATCGTCTTTGCCCTGCGCATGGTGCTGGCCGGCGCGCCCGACGATACGCCCGGCCTGGTCGCCATGTCGCACCTGGCCAGCGTGGCGCTAATCGTGGCGTTGACCTGGCTGGCAATGCAGTGCATCGAGGCCCTTTCCATCACGATTTCCGAAGTCAATCCCGTCGACGTGGCCGACAACCTGCGCGCGCGCCGCCTGATCACCCAGGCGCGCGTACTCACGCGCAGCGCGCACGCCATCGTCGTCATCCTGGGCCTAGCCTTCGTGCTACTGACCTTGCCCGGTGCGCGCCAGATCGGCGCCAGCCTGCTGGCCTCGGCTGGCGTGGCCGGCCTGGTGGCCGGTATCGCGGCCCGACCCGTGCTGGGCAACTTTATTGCTGGATTGCAAATTGCGTTTTCGCAACCGATTCGCATCGATGACGTGCTGATCGTCAATGGCGAATGGGGCAAGGTCGAGGAAATCAAGGGCACCTACGTGGTCGTGCGCGTGTGGGACGAGCGCCGCCTGATCGTGCCGCTGCAGTGGTTCATTGAAAATCCGTTCGAGAACTGGACCCACAGCTCGTCGACCCTCTTGGGCACGGTATTGCTGTGGCTAGATTTCAGCATCCCGCTCGAGCCGCTGCGCGCAGAACTGACGCGCATCTGCGAATCTGCGGCGCAATGGGACAAGCGCGTGTGCACCGTGCAAGCCACCGATTCGAACGAACGGGCCGTGCGCGTGCGTTTTCTCATCAGCGCGCAAAATTCGGGCGAAGCCTTCGATCTGCGCTGCATCGTGCGCGAACAGATGCTGGCCTTCATTACGGCCAACTACCCGCACGGCTTGCCCCGTTTGCGCGCTACGCACGACCCGATCGAGGTGCACGAGATGCGCGAGATGCAGGCGCAGAACGATAGCGTGTCGCTCGACAAGGCATAAGGCTACGCAATACCAGCCTGCGGCGCGCTGCCCTTGCCCGCGCGCCGCTACAATCAGCGCATGAACACCACCGCCTGGTTCATCCTGATCGGCTGCCTGATGCTGGCACGCGGCCTGGGCGCGGCCAGCATCGCGCGCCTGCCCTTTACTTCGGCCATGGCTTACCTGGGCGTAGGCCTGCTGCTGGGCCCCATGTTCCTGGGCGTGTTTTCACTGGACCTGGTCAAGCAGGCGCCGCTGCTGGAAACCCTGGCCGAAATTGCCGTCCTGATCTCCCTGTTTTCGGCCGGCGTGAAAATGCCCGTGCCGTTCAGCCTGGCGCGCTGGCTGCCCTCGCTGCGCCTGGCCTGGCTGTCGATGGCCATCTCGGTGGTCCTGGTGGCCGCATTCTCTTGCCTGGTGCTGGGCTTGCCACTGGGCGCGGGCGTGCTGCTGGGCGCCATCCTCGCCCCCACCGATCCCGTGCTGGCCACCGACGTGCAAGTGCGCCATGCGGGCGACAGCGAACAGCTGCGCTTCATGCTCACCAGCGAAGCGGGCATGAACGATGGCAGCGGCTTTCCCTTCGTCATGCTGGGCCTGGGCTTACTGGGCCTGCATGAACTGGGGCCACACGGCAGCACCTGGCTGTGGCGCGACTTGCTGTGGGCCAGCGCGGCGGCCATCGCCTTGGGCGCGGCCAGCGGTGCGCTGCTGGCCTGGCTGGGCTGGCAAATACGCGCCAAGGAACCGAAACATGAAATGCTGGACGACCTGGCGGGACTGGGCCTGATCGCCCTCGTGTATGGCGTGGCCACATGGCTGCACGCCTGGGGTTTTTTGGCCGTGTTTTTTGCCGGCGTGGCCCTGCGCCAGACGGAACTGCTGCTGGCCGGCGCGCCGACAGACCGGCAAGGCTTGCTGCAGGCGGAGGAAATTCATGCCATTTCAGCAACAAAGCCGCACGACTGCGCTGTGCCGCTGACCGTCAGCGGCGAGTCCCTGGTCTTCAAGGAACACCTGGAGCGCCTGTCCGAACTGACCCTGGTATTGCTGCTCGGTGGCGCCGTCACGGCTGCCGCGTGGAATTGGCGCGCGTGGAGCGCGGGCCTGTTCCTGCTGCTGGTGGCGCGCCCCGCCAGCGTGATGCTCGGTTTGCTGGCGTCCGGCACCAGCCTGCGCCTGCGCGGACTGGCCGCCTGGTTTGGCGTGCGCGGCATCGGCTCCATGTATTACCTCTGCTATGCCATCGCGCACGGCTTGCCGCACGGCCTGGCGCGCGAACTGGCCAATATCACCATCGTCGTCATCATCCTGTCCATCGTTGCGCACGGCCTCACCGTCAAGCCCCTGCTTGCCCGCTACTGGCGCAAATAGGCGCTTGCAGGCACATGCGCGAGGCGAATGTCATTGCTACGCAGCAATGTTTTGTCAATTAAGCCTGGCGCTGCCGGAAATATTGTTAAGATAATTAAAAACGGCAAAGAGAGTAGCAATGAAACGACGAAGTATGCTGGGACTGGGCGTCTCGCTGGCCCTGCTGCAAACCGGATGCGCCGCCGATCCGGCCAGACTGGCATGGGAAAAAGACTTTGACGCCTTCATGCGCGACGGCCTGGCGCGCACGGAAACGCCGGGCATGAGCGTGGCCGTGGTGCGCGGTGAAAACACGCTGTTCGCGCGCGGCTATGGCTGGGCCGACATAGAGGCCGGCAAGAAAGCCGATGCCGACACGGTGTTTCATGTGGCCTCCGTCAGCAAGCTGGTGACGGCCACGGCCGCCATGGTGCTGCTCGAACAGGGCGCCTTCCAGCTCGACGACAAGGTCTCGGCCTACCTGGACTTCCCGCTCATGCATCCGAAGTTCCCCGACGTGCCCATCACCTTTCGCCATCTGCTGAGCCACACCTCGGGAATTTCCGACGCCGTATATGCCAAGACGCCCGCGTTTGCCGTGCAGGGCGACCCGCGGCTGCCCCTGCGCGACTTCGTCAAGGGTTATCTGTCGCGCGGCGGCGCCTGGTATGACGCGGACCTGTCGTTCGCCGCCCGGCCCGGCACGGAATGGCGCTACAGCAATGTAGGCGTAGCCCTGCTCGGCTACCTGGTGGGCCGCTTAAATCCCGATGGGCTCGACGTTTTCACGCGCGAGCACCTGTTTGAACCACTGGGCATGGACAATACGGCCTGGAGCCTGGCCGGCTTGCCGCGCCGCGCCGTGGTGGCGACGCCGTATGCGCACAAGGAGGCGGGCCTGAGGCCACTGCCCCCCGTCGGCTATCCGGACTGGCCGGCCGGCCTGCTGCGCAGCTCGGCGCGCGACTTTGCCCGCTTCCTGGCCATTTTCAGCAATGGCGGCCGGGTCGATGGCCAGCGCTATCTGCAAGATTCCACCTTACAACTGTTTTTCGCCCCGCAAGCGACCAGCCTGCCGCCAGCCGAACTTGCGGTACGCCAGGCCTTGATCTGGGTCATGCGCGACGTCGACGGCACGCCGCTGGCCAGCATGAGCGGCAACGATCCGGGCACCGCGTCCATCGTCTGCGTCGAGCGCGCCAGCAAGACGGCCGTGCTGGCCTTCGCCAACGTCAGCGCCGACAAGCAATTTCGCTCGTTTCAGAAAGAAGTCGTGCGCCGCCTGCTGGCGCATGGCGCCGGGCCACTGCCGAGAAGTTAAGCGCCGAACCAGCCGCGCAGCTTCTCGGCTGCGCGTTCCTTCACGTCAGCCGTGATATACGTGGCGACCGTGGCGACGGCTGCGGCCAGCACGGCCAAGTCGTCCGCATAGCCGATCACGGGCGTGATGTCGGGAATCGCATCGATGGGCGAGATGAAATAGCCGAGTGCGCCGTAGATGGCCGTCTTGGCCCACAGCGGCGTATTCGGCTGCTGCGCCGCGTAATACAGCCACAGCGCCTTCTCGATGACTTCGCGCCCCGCCGTCTTGGCGAACTTGACGACCTTGTCCCAGAAACTGTCCTCGGTATATTTCTTTTCGTACTGTTTATCCCCCTGCGGGGCATGGTCTTCTTCAAGATTTTTTCTTCTGCCAAACATCTGCTGCTCCTGTCTGCCGCGCACGGGCGCTACGATTGTCCACCTTAGCATAATGGCGCGCCATGCGCGCGGCGCGCAAGGTAAGCTATATAAATGGAAATATCCGCCACCACCACGGCCCGCGCCGCCGGCCTGCGCTACACGGGCGACCACCAACCCGGCATAGCGCGTCAGGGTAAGCCCGGCAAGTTCCGCTACCGCGACGCGGACGGCCAGCCCGTGCGCGATGACGCCACCTTGATGCGCATCAAAGCCCTGGCCATTCCGCCCGCCTGGAGCGGCGTGTGGATTTGCGTGCGCGCGAATGGCCATTTGCAGGCGACGGGGCGCGATGCGCGGGGCCGCAAGCAATACCGCTACCATGCGCGCTGGCGCCAGGTGCGCGACGAGGTCAAGTATGAGCGCATGCTGGGCTTTGGCCATGCCCTGCCCGCCATCCGCGCCGCCGTCGCGCGCGCCATGCAGCTGCCGGGTCTGCCCCGCGAAAAAGTGCTGGCCACCATCGTGCACTTGCTGGAATTGACGATGATGCGTATCGGCAACGAGGAATACGCGCGCACGAACAAATCGTTTGGCCTGTCCACCTTGCGCACGCGCCACGTCGATATCGACGGCAGTGCCGTGCAATTCCACTTCAAGGGCAAGAGCGGCGTGCGCCACGATATCGGCCTCAGCGACCGGCGCCTGGCGCGCGTGCTGCAGCGCATGCGCGAGCTGCCGGGGCAGGAACTGTTTCAATATGTCGATGACGATGGCGAGCGCCACGGCGTCGATTCGGGCGACGTCAACGACTACCTGCGCGAGGTGACGGGCGAAGAGTATACGGCCAAGGATTTTCGCACCTGGTCGGGCACCTTGCTGGCCGCGCTGGCCCTGCAGGCGTTCGAGCAAGTCGATTCCGAGGCGCAGGCAAAGAAAAACATCGTGCAGGCGATCGAGTCGGTGGCGAAAAAACTCGGCAACACGCCAACGATCTGCCGCAAATGCTATGTGCACCCGGCCGTGCTGGAAGCGTATCTGGATGGCAGCTTGCTCGAAGGCATGCGCGCCCGCGCACAGCAGCAATTGCGAGACGAGCTGCCAGCGCTGGCCCCGGAAGAAGCGGCAGTGCTGGCCTTGCTGCAGCAGCGCTTGCAAGCGCAGGCTGGCATCAAGCCTGGCGGCCAGGCTGGCAGTGGACGGACAACTTGAGGGCGTCGGTGTTGCAGACAGGCTAAAGGCTTCGCTGCCAGGGTCGACAAGGGTAGCGCGCTGGCGTCAGGGGGGCGAGGCGTCAGGGTCCTTGACTTGCAGCACGCCCGGCGTCGCTTCCAGGCGCTTTTGCAGGGCCAAAAATTGCACCGGCGTCACGCGCGCGAAGGTGATGACGATGTCGTCGAGTTGTGGCGCATTGTCTTTCTGGCGGATGACGAATTGCTGCACGCGCGTGGTGCCGGCGCCCAGCGCCTCGTGCAATTTGTCCAGTGACAAGGCGTCGCGCTCGGCCGTGATCAGCAACTCGCGCCGTTGCCGGCTGCCAATAAAATGCTTTTCCAGCGGTTTGATGCCCGCCAGGATGATCAGGATGATGACGGTAGCGGCCACCGCCGGCGTATACAGCCCGCCGCCAACGGCCAGGCCGATGCCGGCCACGGACCACACGCTGGCCGCCGTCGTCAAGCCGCGCACGATCTCGCCGCGCGCCAGGATCGCCCCGGCGCCCAGGAAACCGATGCCCGACACCACTTGCGCCGCCATGCGCGACGGGTCCAGCGTGACGCGCTCGCTGAGCACTTCGCTGAAACCGTAGGCGGACACGATCATGATCAGGGTCGAGCCCACACAGACCAGCATGTGCGTGCGCAAGCCGGCCACCCAAGCCAGCCGTTCGCGCTCATAGCCAATGACGCTGCCCAGCAGCGCCGAAAATACCAGCCGTCCCACCAGTTCCCATTCCGATGCCATCGCCATGCCCCCTGTGGAATGCCAGCTGTGGTCGATCCTTGGCCAGGTCGATCCTTGGCCGCTACTTGCACTGTTGCTCAAATTTACCATGTTTCTCCCCGCGCAGCCGTGGCGCTGCCAGCCACCGGTATTCAGGCAGGCAGGTCAGACAATTCCAGCTCGGAAAACCCGGCCCGGCGCCGCGCTTCCAGGTTGAACGGGCCGCGCAGGGTGGGCGCTTCGTAGCGCAGCGCCAGTTCGGCATAGGTGGCGCGCAATTCCAGGCCCCTTTGAGCGCACAGGTAGCCGTACCAGCGGTTGCCAATTTCAACGTGGCCCACTTCGTCGCGCAGGATGATGTCGAGGATGGCGGCGGCGGCCATGTCGCCCGCCTGCGCCAGCTTGGCGCGCAGCGGCGGGATCGCGTCCAGGCCCCGCGCTTCGAGCGTGCGCGGCACCAGCGCCATGCGCGCCAGCACGTCGCCGCGCGTCTTGTCGACCATTTCCCACAGGCTGTCGTGGCCGGGGAAGTCGCCATAGCTGTGTCCCAGCACCTGCAGATGCGCCTGCAGCATGGCAAAGTGCGTGGCTTCCTCTTTCGCCACGCGCAGCCAGTCCGTGTAGTATTCGGCGGGCAGGCCGGGGAAGCGCCACAGCGCGTCGAGCGCCAGGTTCATGGCATTAAACTCGATATGCGCCAACGCATGCACCAGCATGGCGCGCCCTTCCGGCGTGATCATCGAGCGCCGCCCCACCAAGCGCGGCGGCACCAGTTCCGGGCGTTCCGGACGGCCCGGCACGGCGCCGGTCGGCGCCAAAGGCGCCGTTGCGTCCAACTGCAGCGGCGCCTCGGCCATGGCCGCCACCATCGCCACCTTGGTTGCCGGGTCCGCTTCCAGCAGGCAGGCCAGCGCGCAAGCGCGCAATTCCGGCGGCGCAGTGGAGCTTGATACGGATGGGCGGGATGGGTGGGATGGGTGCATGGGTGTTCCTTCGTGCGCTGTTTTCAACAAGGGGCGCAGTGTATCAAATTGCCTGCTCCAGCAGCCAGTCCCGCAGCGCCTGCATGCGCACCGGCAGCGGTCCGCGCAGGCTAGACTCCCGATGCACCAGATAATACGCCTGCGGACTGGCCAAGGTGAAACCGCCAAACGGCAATATCAGTTGTCCGCTGTCCAGCCACGGCTGCACCAGCTGGCGCCGCCCCATGGCCACGCCCGCGTGATGGATGGCTGCCTGCGCGCACAGGTCGGCACGGTCGAAGCGCAGGCAGCGCGCGGGCAGCGCCACTGGCGGCGTCTGCGCGCCGGCCCAGAAGCGCCACTCGGCGTCCGGCGCGCAGGTGGGCCAGGCCAGGGTGTCGTGCAGCAAGGTCACGCCTGGCAATTGCTGCGGCGCATCGAGCAAGCCATGCTGGCGCGCGTATTCAGGGCTGCAGACGGGTGCCAGCCATTCATCCATCAGCTTGCGCGCCGCCAGGCCGGGAAAGCTGCCGTCGCCATAATGCAGCGCCAGATCGACCTGGCCGGCGCGAAAGTCCACGGCGTCATTGCCCACGCGCAAGTCGATGGATAAATCCGGATACCGCGCCGCAAAACCGGCCAGGCGCGGCACAAGCCAGCATTGCGCCACCGATGGGCGCGCATGCACGGTGATGCTGCCGGCCAGCGCATCGCCGCCGGCGATGGCCGCATGCAGACTGTCCCAGCTGGTTTGTAGCGCTTCAAAAATGCGCTCGCCATCGGGCGTCAGTTTCACTTGGCGCGTCAGGCGCTGGAACAGCAGCAGGCCCAGGCTGCTTTCCAGGCGGGCGATGCGGTGGCTGACGGCGCTGGGCGTGAGCGCCAGTTCCTGCGCGGCCAGCGCGAAGCTGGCGTGGCGCGCCGCCACGAGAAAGGTGTGCAGGTTGGCGAACTGGCTGGCGCTCAAAGGCGCGCCGGACGGCATCAGACGGCTCCGGCCGCCAGCAGTGCACGGCCGTGTGCCACGTAGGCCGCCATTTCCGCCTCGGGCACCATGCTGCCGCCCGTGCCCCACACCAGATGCGTGGCCGTGTCCAGGTGTTGCCGGTACTGGGGATGCGCCAGCACGGGCACGATGCCGGCGAAACCGGCCACGGCGGACGGTTCCAGACGCAAACCTTGCGTTTGCTCAAGCAGGGCCAGCAAGCGGTACAGTTCCTCGTCGCTGACGGTGGCGTAGCCATCGATCAGCCGCTGCATGGCGCGTCCGACGAAACCGGAAGGCCGGCCCACGGCCAGGCCATCGGCGGCCGTGACGTTGTCGATGCCGATATCGTGCACGCTGATCTGCTCGTGCATGCCGGTGTGCACGCCCAGCAGCATGCATGGCGAATGCGTCGGTTCGACAAACACACAGTGGACAAAGTCGCCAAAAGCCAGCTTCAGGCCAAAGGCTACGCCGCCCGGGCCGCCGCCCACGCCACAGGGCAAATACACGAACAGGGGATGATCTGCATCCACCGTGACGCCCGCTGCCGCGAACTGGGTTTTCAAGCGTTCGCCCGCCACCGCGTAACCGAGGAACAGATCGTGCGAGTTTTCATCGTCGACGAAGTGGCAAGTCGGGTCGCCTTGCGCCTGTCTGCGCCCTGCTTCCACGGCCACACTGTAGTCGGTGGCATATTCCACCACCGTGACGCCGTGGCTGCGCAATTTATCCTTCTTCCACTGGCGCGCGTCAGACGACATGTGCACGGTGGCGCGAAATCCCAGGCGCGCGCTCATGATGCCGATCGACAAGCCCAGATTGCCCGTGGAACCAACGGCAATCGCGTACTGTCCAAAGAAGGCGCGCACGGCATCGCTGGCCAGCAAGCTGTAATCATCGCCCTCCTGCAGCAGCCCTGCGTCCAGCGCCAGCCGTTCCGCGTGTTTCAGCACCTCATAGATGCCGCCGCGCGCCTTGATCGAGCCGGAAATGGGCAGATGGCTGTCCTGCTTGAGCCACAACTGGCCAGGGATCGCCACGCCGAGGTGCTGCACCAGCGCCGCCTGCATGCCAGGCAGCGGCACGACGGGCGATTCGATGACGCCGCCGCTGGCCTGCGTCTCCGGGAAAGCCTTGGCCAGATACGGCGCAAAACGCGCCAGGCGCGCACTGGCGTGTGCCACGTCGTCCGCCGTCAAGCCCACGTCGCGCAGCGCCTCTGCAGCGGGGGCGATGCGGGGATTGAACCAGCTCAAGGGCTGCAAGGCTGTCAATGCATTAACCAGGGGAAATTGCTCGCGCAAGGCGACAAGTGTGTGTTCGGGCAACATGGGCACCTCGTGACGGGATAGTCCATGATTAGACCGCATCTGGACGCTGCTGGCAAAGGATGGTTAATCAGGCAATGGATGATGGGAGATCATGTGTCATCACTTTATTGGCCAGATGGCAGGCAAACTTCCAGGCATGCCGTAGACACTTAAAGCTTCGATGCAGGGTGATCTGCGAGCGGAACAAAACGACCTGTTGACTCGTCGAGCGCATCCAAAGAACCGTTCTCGATATCGTAGACCCAACCATGAAGACTCAGGCGTTTTTGGGCAATGCCGAACGCCACTGAGGGATGGGTGCGGATGTTATTGAGTTGCGCAACAACGTTGGCGCGTACCATGCCGTCAATGCGCGCCTGTTCCGTTGGATGATTGAGCGACTCGTTGATCATGCGCGCCGCATCAGCGTGGTGCAACCAGTTCTTGACCGCTGGCATGTGGTCCAGGCAGGTGCAGGTAGCGATAGCTTTCATCGCGCCACAATCGGAATGTCCGCAAATAACGATGTCGGTAACGTTCAGGGCTGATACCGCATATTCGACCGTCGCGCTCACGCCCCCGGGTTCGGGGCCATACGATGGCACGATGTTTCCGGCATTGCGGATCACGAAAAGTTCACCTGGCTCCCGTTGCGTCACAAGTTCCGGCACCATCCTGCTGTCAGAGCATGAAATGAACAATGCCTTGGGCGTTTGTCCTGTGGCCAGTGTTTTGAACAATTCCCGGCGCGCAGGAAAAACTTCTCTTTGAAAGCGTAGAAATCCAGCAATGATGTCGCGCATAAATGAGAATGGTAATAGTTGGAAGACTTGATATTATCGCTGATTTCATATCGTTGATGCAGCCTGCCTATTGTTGACTGAGCATAGCGAAAGTGATCGTCGCCTTTCAACGATCTCGCAAGCAATTCTGAATTCTGTATAGCAACAACGCTATCCCAAATAATGCGCGCATTGTTACATCGCGTGACGGCTCCCGGCCGGCTCCCACCGTTGACAAGCTGCGCCCCATGGCGCAAGTCCATAAAGGCATCGCGCCTTACAGGTCCACCTTCATGCTCAGCTTGATGGCGCGCGGCGCGCCCGAGGCCAGGCGCGTGCCGGCGCCAGCCCAGTAGCGCTTGTCTGCGGCGTTTTCCACGTTCAACTGCCACACGACGGCCTTGTCCATCACGCGGCTCGCATAGCGCACGCCTGCGCTGAACAGGCTGACGCCGCCCAAAAACGCCTGGTTCAGGTCGTTGACGGGACGGGCGCTGTAATAATACGCGCCGCCGTTGACAGACAGGCCCGGCACGCCATCGAAGGCGTAGGCGAGGAAGGCACTGGCGGTGCGTTTCGAGGCGTTTTCCGGCGCTTTGCCGTTGTAGTCGGCGTTGATGTGCTCGAATGTCGGGTCGAGCAACTGGGCCGAGGTTTGCCACGACAGTTGGCGCGTTAATTTCCCCTGCGTGGACAGTTCCAGGCCGCGGTAGCGCTGTTCGCCGTCCGAAGTGAACACGTTGCTGCTGTTGGTGTAGTAGCCGGGACGCGTAATATCGAACAGCGCGGCCGACACCAGGGTGCCGCCCGGCGTCAACCAGCGCGCGCCCAGTTCCTTTTGCTTGCTGACGCCAGGCGCCATCTTGACGTTCTGGTTGGCAGTGCCGGTCGGGCCCGTCTCGCCCTCTTCCAGCCCGCGCGCGGTGGAAGCGTAGAACGAGATGGCTGGCGTGGCCTTGTAGATCAGGGACGCCATCGGGGTGGTCTTGCTGACGTCGTAGTGGCTGGCGCCCTGGTCGCTCTGGTAACTGCTGCGGCGCACGCCGACCACGCTTTGCCATTGCGGGCTGAAAACCATGCGGTCGAGCGCGTACAGGCCCGTGTCGCGCGTATCGAGCGCGGCCGTGGTCGGCGTGGTGGGCTTGGGACCGAACACGACATTCGTCACCGGCACGGGCTGGTACAGGTTTTGCGACGCAATCGTGTAATTGCTCTGGTAGATAGGATCTTGCGATTTATCCGTGCGCGAGGCGCCCAGGGTCAGCTCATGCGCAATGAAACCCGTGTTGAAGTTGCCGGCCAGTTCCGCGCGCAGCAAGTCCGAGGCCGTCACGCTATGCTGGATATTGCCCGTGATGCGGCCCGCGCCTGTCTCCACGGCGGCGGCATTGTTCAGGCGGAAGATCGCCAGGCGGCGGTCGCGCGCCGTTTCCGAGTGGCCCGCCTCCACCGTCAAGGCCCAGCCATCGGTGATGGCGTAATCGGCGCGCAATTGCGCATTTTTCGTCTGCGCCTCGAAATTCGACCAGTCCGGGCCGATCAGCTTGCGCGGATCGACGGCGGACGGCAAGGTGATCACACCGCTCACGGCGGCCGGCAAGGCCACACCCGCCTGCTCCGTTACCTTGCGGCGGTCGTATTCGAGGTCGGCCTTGAGCAATAATTTATTCGTCACACGCCAGTCCAGCGCCGTGGCAATGAAGCGGCGCTGGCCATTGCCGACATTATCCAGGTAGGAGCCCAGAGTGCCGCCGGCCGCGTTGATGCGCACGCCGAACTCTTGCTCTGCGCCAAAGCGGCGGCCCAGGTCGACATTCGCCATGGCACTGCCACGGTCGTCAAGGACCAGGCCCAGGCTGGTGACAGGCTTGCTGCCCGCGCGCTTGGTGACGAAATTGACCACCCCAGCCGGGGAGGTAAAGCCGTAATACAGGGCCGAGGCGCCCTTCAGCACTTCCACGCGCTCCTTGTTTTCCATGGGTACTTGCGAGAAGTTCATGATGGGCATGGAGCCGTTGAGGCGGTAATTCGTGCGGTTTTCCACGGCGATGCCGCGTATCACCAGTTGATCCCAGGTTTCGCCGCCGTTTTGCTGGCGCGTCACGCCAGCCGTATTGCGCACGGCGTCGTACAGGCCGGAAACAGCTTGCTGCTCCAGCAACTCGCGCGTGATCACGTTGACGGTCGATGGCACGTCCATGATGTTCGCACCACGGAAACTTCCCGCCTCGGTAGTGACCGGCACCAGGCCTTGCGCACGCGCACCCGTCACTTGCACGGCCTGCATGACTTTTTCATCGCCAGCCGTCAAGTCGTCCTGGCCGTTGGCCCCGTTCACCGCGAAGGCAGCGTGGGAGGCGAAGGCCAGCGACAAGGCGGCGGCCACTGGAAGTCGTTGCAAGGAAGCTGGGCGCATAAAGACGGGTCTTTCAACAGGCAATATAGATAGAAGGAAACTGTAAGTGACGCCGCATGATATCCGTAACGAGAATCATTCGCAATGTGTTTGGCGTGAATAAGTGACAATCAGTGCGATTGTGTGAATTCTCAAAAGAAAAACCATTCGCCTGGCAAGCTGTTATTACATGAACACCTTTGGAGTGGCAGACGAGGCTGCAAAGAGGCATACTGACAGTCGAGGTGCGCATGGCGCGCCATCCAACAAGATACTAACAAGATACTAAAAGGTAAGTTCGTGAACACAATCGACAAGAAAAGCGTGCAGACGAAATCATTTCGCTGGAAACGCTGGCAGCGCTGGGCCGTTGGCACGGGCTGCGTCCTGGCCGCCTACAGCGCGGCCGGCTTCTGGCTGGTGCCATATGTCATCAAGAGCCAGGTGCCCAAGTTTGCCGAGAAGGAACTGGCGCGCCAGGCCAGCATAGGCGACGTGCGCTTCAATCCATTCACCTTGCGCCTGGAAGCGGACAAGATTGCCTTGCAGGAAGCGGCCAGCACCAAAGGCGCGCCGCTACTGTCCATCGGTGCGCTGGCCGTGCAGCTGGAGTGGAAATCCATCGTCCGCCGCGCCTGGAGCCTGGCGGAAATCCGCATCACGGCGCCGCAAGCGCAGTTGATCATCACGCCGGACGGCAAGTTCAACCTGGCCGAGCTGCTGGCCACCTGGCAAAGCCGCCACCCGGAAAAGAGCGACGGCGCGATGCCGCGCCTCGTCATCGCCCACTTTGCGCTGGAACAAGGCAAAGTGGATTGGCAAGACCAGAAGGCGGGCTACGCGGACAACTTCACGCCAATCGCCTTTACGCTCGACAATATCTCAACCTTGCCCGACGCCAATGGCAGCTACAGCCTCAGCGCCGATGCGGCGCGCGGCGGCAAGCTGCACTGGCGCGGCACGGCGTCGTTGAACCCGATCCGTGGCGAAGGCGAACTGATCCTCAACGACGCGTCCCTGCCCGGCCTGGCCGCCTACCTGAAAGCCTATATGCGCGCTGAAGTGGCGAGCGGCAAGCTGTCGGCCCACCTGCCCTACGCCTTTTCCTATGCCGATGGCAAGCTGGAAGCCCATCTGAAAGGCGCCGGTCTGGCCTTGCGCGACCTGGCGCTGGTGCAAAACGGCAAGGGCAAGGGCAAGGGCGAAGCATTCACGTCGCTCTCCACCCTGGGCATCGCCGGCGTGAACGCGGACCTGGCGCGCCAGAGCGTGACGGTGGATAAAATCAACTTGTATGGCGGCAAGGTGGCCGTGCGCCGCGACAGCAAGGGCGAGATCGATGTGGCAAACCTGATGCTGCCGGGCAATCCCACCCCCACTACAGCCGCCGCCGCGACCACTCCCACCGTGCCAGCCAGGCCGGGCAAATGGAAAGTCGACTTGAAACAAGTGGCGCTGGCCAACATCGACGTTTCCGCCATCGATGAAACCGTCTCACCGGCCCTGCAACTGAGCGCCAAGCAGTTGCAACTGAGCTTGCAACTGGCCTTGCAGCAAACGCAGGCGGGAAACAGCATGGTTGTCGATGGTGCGAGTTTCGCGCTGGCAGACCTGGCCATGCAACGGGGCGCGCAAACGCCATTCAAGCTGGCACATCTGGGATTTGACGACGGCAAGATCGATCTTGCTGGCCGCACAATCCACCTGGGCGCCGTGACGGCCAGCGGTGCGCAGATCGACCTGGCGCGCAACCGCCAGGGCCAGTTTGCGATTGCGCAAAAGCTGCCCGTGTTTGTCTCCAGCAAGGCCGACAGCGGCAAGGAAACGCCGTCCGCGCCATGGTCCACCAGCATCGCCAAAGTGGAACTGAGCCAGTTCGGCGCCCGCTTCGACGATGCGGGCACGGGCATCAAGGGCACGCTGCAAGACGCGCGCCTGTCGCTGCAAAACGTCAGCAACGACTTGAAGCAGGCGCTGCCGTTTGAACTGGGCATGGGCTTGCGCGAAGGGGGATTACTCACGGCAAATGGCAAGTTCGTGCCGGGCACGGGCGCCGTCGATGCCCAGTTGAATGTAAAAAAGCTGGCCCTGGCGCCCGTGCAGCCCTTGCTGACGCAGCACCTGAAACTGAAGCTGGCGGGCGGCGCGCTCTCCGGCAGCGGCCGCCTGATGACCGGTGGCGGCGCGCCGAAAGCGCCCAAGGTGCGCTATGTGGGCGGCGTGGATATCGCCGGCCTGGTGCTCAATGAAACGGATGGCAAGCGTTTCGCCTCGTGGAAAAGCGTGCGGGCCGACAAGCTGACGGCCAGCGTGGGCCCCGATTTCCTCGACATCGCCGAACTGCGCGTGGTCGAGCCAAACGCCCAACTGATCATCGAAAACGACCGCAGCCTGAACGCGCAGCGTTTGCTGGTGAAAGCACCCGAATCGGCGCAGCCGCCGACCCCGGCGGTGGCCAGCACGAGCGCCGCCGCGCCGGCGCCGGACGCCGCCTTTCCCGTGCGCGTGCGCCGCGTGCGCCTGCAAAACGCCAAGCTCGACTTCGCCGACCTCAGCCTGCGGCCCCAGTTCGCCGCCAAGATCTATGAACTGAACGGCGTCGTCACGGGCCTGTCGACCAAACGCGATGCGCGCAGCCAGATCGAACTGGACGGCCGCATCGATGAATTCGGCCTGGCGCGGGTACGCGGACAGCTAAACCCATTCGCGCCCACCGACAACACGGACTTGAACGTGGTCTTCAAGAACGTCGACATGGTCTCCGCCTCGCCGTATACGATGAAGTTCGCCGGCTACAAGGTGGCCGAAGGCAAGATTTCGCTGGACTTGCAATACAAGGTGCGCAACCGCCAGCTCGACGGCACCAACCAGGTCGTGCTCGACAAACTGACCCTGGGCGAGCGCATCGACAGCCCGGACGCCTTGAAACTGCCTTTGGAACTGGCGCTGGCCATCCTCAAGGATAGCGACGGGCGCATCGACCTGGGCTTGCCTGTCTCGGGCGACATGAGCGACCCGCAATTCAGCTATGGCGCGCTGATCTGGAAAGCCGTGGGCAATGTGCTGACAAAGATCGTCACGGCGCCGTTCCGCGCGCTGGGCAACTTACTGGGCATCAGCGCCGACAAGCTCGAATCCATCGATTTCGATGCGGGCAGCGCCGTGCTGCTGCCGCCCGAGCGGGAAAAACTCAAGCAGGTGGCGCAAATCCTGGCCAAGCGCGAACAGCTGAAGCTGGCCGTGCCTGGCCAGTACAGCGACACGGATGCAAACGCCCTGCGCACGCAAGCCGTGCGCCGCGCCGTCGCCGCCAAGGCTGGCATCAAGCTCGACGCGGGCGAAGAACCGGGACCGTTGAACCTGGGCGAACGCAAGGTGCGCGGCGCCCTGCGCGAGCTGTACGCGGAACGCTTCGGCAAGGCCGAACTGGACAAGCAGAAGAAGGCGGCGGAGTCGGCGGCTCCCGTAGCGGCGGCAGCGTCCACGGCAACCACAACAGCCCCAATAGCCATGGCGGCAAAAATTCCCGTCTGGCAACGCCTGAGCAAGCTGATCGAGGGAGAACCGCAAGTGGCCGACACAGGCGCCTTCTACAACGGCTTGCGCGAGCAGCTGGAAAACAAGCAGCCCCTGCCTGCCGATGCCATGTCCAAACTAGGTAACGATCGCAGCAAGGCCATCCTTGCCGCCCTGCAGCAGGACGGAACGCCAGCGGCAAGAGTCAGCGCTGGCGCACCGGAAAAAACGGATGCCACGCAGGGCAAGCTGGTGGGCTTGAAGCTGGGGCTAGCGGCGAAGTAAAAAAGGGCTGCCCCGGTTTGGCGGCAGCCCCGTAGTCGGATGACGCGGGCTGGCGCCCGGCATCCGGCCTGTTCTCCCTACTTTTTCTTCTCTTCTACCCCTTCCGGCAAGGCAAACGCCACCAGGCTATCGCCCATCTTCGTGCCCAGCGAGCCGTGGCCGCCGGCCATCACCACCACGTACTGGCGGCCCGTTTTGTCGGAGACATAGCTCATCGGCGTAGCCTGGCCACCGGCTGGCAAACGGGCTTTCCACACGGTTTTTCCGTTGCGCACATCGTAGCCACGGATATAGTAGTCGAGCGTGCTGCTCAGGAAAGCCACGCCGCCGCCCGTGGTGCTGATGCCGCCCAGGCTGGGCACGCCCAGTGGCAGCGGGATAGGCACGGGAGCGCTGTCGCGCGTGGTGCCGTTCTTGTGCATCCACACTTTTTTCATGGTGCGCAAGTCGACGGCGGCGATATAGCCCCATGGCGGCGCCTGGCATGGGAAGCCCAGCGGCGACAGGAAAGGCTTGATTTCCACGGCGAAGGGCACGCCAGTCTGCGGCTGCAAGCCCATTTCCGAACCGGTACCGCCCTTCGCATTGGCTTGCGCGCGCGGCACCAGGCGTTCCAGGAAGCCCATGTAGTCAGGATTGACCAACAGCAACTGACGCCCCGGATCGACGGCCGCGCCGCCCCACTCGAAGATGCCGAGCGGGCCCGGCGAAATAATGGCGCCCTTGATCTTGCCTTCGGCCACGGTTTGCGGCGTAAACGGTCCTTCGTAGCGGTGCTGGCGGAAGATGATGCGGCAGGCCAGCTGGTCGAACGGCGTGGTGCCCCACATATCCGTTTCGCTGATATGTTTCTCCGGCAGGAAAGTGAGCGCCGAGAACGGCTGCGTGGGCGACAGCGTGTCGCCGGGGGCGGCGTTGGCTGTCGGCACGGGTTTTTCCGGCGCCGGCACCACCAGGCTGCCATCGCGCCGGTCGATCACGTAAATATCGCCCCGCTTGGTGGTCGCCACCACGGACGGCACCTGGCCTTTTGGCGTGTCGATATCGACCAGGGTGGGCTGGCCGCCGATGTCCATGTCCCAGATATCGTGGTGCACGGTCTGGTACACCCAGCGCACCTTGCCCGTCGCCAGATCCAGCGCGACGATGGCGCTATTGTATTTTTCGCCATGCGGATTGCGGTTGCCGCCCCAGGTATCGGGGGTTTCATTGCCCATCGGCACGTACACCATGCCCAGTTTTTCATCGATGCTCGACACGCCCCAGGAGTTGGGCGAGTTGTTGGTGTAGGTCTTGCCATCGGCAATCGGCGCCGTGTCGTCGGGGTTCGAGGCGTCCCAGTTCCACATCAGTTTTCCCGTGATGGGTTCATAGCCGCGGATCACACCCGACGGCTCTTCGGTGGAAAAGTTGTCGGTGACGCTGGCGGCCATCACCACCACGTTCTGCGCCACGGCCGGCGGCGACGTGGGCATCAAAAAGCCCCGTTTCTTCATGGCCATGCCGTGGTACAGGCCGATCACGCCGTTTTCGCCAAAGCTCTTGCACGCTACGCCCGTATCGGCATTCACGGCGATCAGGGTGGCGTCCATGGTGGGCGCGAAGATGCGGCGCGGGCACTCCATGCTGGCCGCTTCCGGTGCCGGATTATCCTTGGCGCGGCCCGCATTGACATCCCAGTACGCCACGCCGCGGCAGATCATGTGCTGGTAGCTGGAAGCGTCGCGGTTGATCTTCGGATCGTGGCGCCAGATTTCCTTGCCCGTGTCCGGGTCCAGCGCGATGACGATGTTGTGCGGCGTGCACAGATACAGCATGCCGTTCACTTTCAGCGGCGTGACTTCGTTGGCAATTTCTCCCGGGTCGTTCGGCCCCTTGAAGTCGCCCGTGTTATACACCCACGCCTGTTTCAGCTGCGATGCGTTCGCTGGCGTGATCTGCGCTGCCGGCGCGTAGCGGTCGCCATAGCCGGAGCGGCCATATGCGGCCCAGTCGTTGGGCGCCACGCCGGGCGCGTAATCGCCTTGCGGCGTGCCTGCCATGTTTTCGGCCGGCACTTCACCATGCAGGGTGTAATAATCCTGGAACAGGGAAAACACGCCCACGGCAGCAGTCACCACGACGGCAGCCGCTAAGGCACTCTTGCCTGCGTCACGCGGTTTCGCCCCGGCGCTCAAAGACGGAAACAGGCGGCGGTCGATGAAAGGCAGCAGCAGCCACACGGCGGCGGCGAACCAGATATCGAGGCGCGGCAGTAATTGCCACCAGTCAAATTTCACTTCGATCACGGACCAGATCAGGGTGGCAAACAGCAGCAGCGCAAGGAAAGGCTGGGCGCTGCGCCGCCCTTTCCACACTAGCGCACCGGCAACTATCATGCCGATACCGGCCACGACGTAATACCAGGAGCCGCCAAGGCTGACGAGCCAGGCGCCACCGCCGGCAAGCGCCAGCCCCAGCAAGATAAAGATGACTGCTGTGATGATTAACAAGGGTCCAGGCCGGGCAGAGACAGTCATGATGCTCCTTTACAAGGGTAAATCGGCGGCACGCACCTGCGCACCGGTTGAGGGCGAACAAGGAATGCCATTTTTTCACCAATTGGCAAAGCGTGGCACACGCCACAACGCAATATTTTCACAATGTTGCTTTTCGCCACACACCGCATGCCCATTGCTTGGGGGGACGTAGCGGCCGTGGCGGCCAGGAAAAATAAATTCTCAAATAAAAAGAATATCGTCTTAAAATGAATTAATCGTGATTTTTGTGAAAAACGTTTCATTGGCTGCAAACCATGCGCAGCAGGACGTATTGAACAGGAGTTCCAGCATGCCGCACGCCCCCTCCCGCCGCCGCGCCCCCCATAGTCAGCCACTGCCATGAGTGCCTTCATCTACACCTATCTGCTGGCCCGCTGCGACGGCCTGGCCCTGGTACGGCCAGGGTTGGCCTTGGGCGGCCTGCTGCTGTTGCTGGCTGCGCTGCTGTGGCGCCGCCCCCATTGGCGCCGGCGCGTCGCTGGCGAACCGGCCGCTGCCGGCACGCCTGGCGGCCTGCCCGCAATGCTGCAGCCGCACAGCGCCTTCCCTGCCAGGCTGGCGCCCTTGGCAGAACACCCTGCTCCGGCAGTAGCGGTAGCACCGGCGGAGCGGCGCACACCGCCATTCGAGCAGGCACGCCTGGATGCCATGTTTGGCGAAGAGCGCCATGTGCAGGGTGAAATTCTGGCCCTGTTCGTGGCCGAGACGCGCGACCGCCTGGCCGGCATCGCCCATGCGCTGCGCTGTGGCCGCCCCACGCCGGCCCGCGTGCTGGCGCAAGAGATCTTCGACGCCAGCACGGCACTGGGCTTGGGACAGCTGAAGCGGCTGGCCGCCGCCGCCGTCCATGCCAGTTTCAGCAATGACATCGCGGCGCAGCGGCGCCTGCATGGGGATTTGCTGATGGCGCTGGAAGTGCTGTCGAGTGCGGTAACGCAGCTGCAGCAGCCGCAACGGCGCGAAGAGCGGCGCAGGGACACGGAAAGCCAGCCCTGAGTCAAATTTATCAAATCTGGCAGATTTGATTTCCCGGCAGGGCCTGCGTATGATCGCTACACGCTTACCAATGTTAATTTCCATGCAAGCAACCACCGTCTGCACCACGCAGCAAGCCGCCGGGCTACTCGGCATTTCCGTCACCTCGGTGCAGCAGCTGGTGGAAGCGGGCGTGATCGAAGCCTGGAAAACCAAAGGCGGCCACCGGCGCATCCCCTTGGCGGCCGTGCTTGCCTACAAGAGCGGCTACGCACAACATAGTCAGGCGGCGCGCCCGCCACGCCCGGACAGGCAGCTCCGCGCTAATACGCCCGCCTCCATCCTGGTGATCGAGGATAATCCCATGGAGCGGACGCTGTATCAGCGACAGATCGCCTCCTGGGCCTTGCCGGCGAGTTTGCGCTTTTGCGAAAACGGCTACCAGGCGCTGATGGAAATCGCCCGCGACCAACCCGACATTCTGTTGAGCGATATCATCATGGAAGGCATCGACGGCTATGAAGTGATGCGCACCATCCTGGCCGACCCGCTGCTGGCGAACATGCACATCGCCATGCTGTCGAGCTTGCCTGTGCAAGCGCTGGAAGACCGGGGCGGCGTGCCGCCGGGCGTGGTGTTCTTTGCCAAACCCGTCAATTACGACGAATTGCGCGGCTACCTGCGCGCCTGCTGCGCGGCCCATGCGCGGCGCGGCGCCTGAGACCAGCCCGGCCATGCAGCCCTGTCGCCACATCGATCCGGCCCTGCTGCTGCGCGCCGCCTGCCAGGACCTGGCCCTGTTTCGCGCGCTATGCCAGACCTATCTCGATACGGCACCGGCCATGGCGGCGCAACTGGCGCAAGCCGTGCGCAGCGGCACGCCGCAAGCCATCGCGCACAGCAGCCACGGCTTGCGCGGCAGCGTGGCGCTGCTGGGCGCCACGGCGTTAGTCAGCCGCCTGGCGGCGCTGGAACAGCTGGCGCGCCAGCAAGAGCGCCCCGCGCCAGGCTGGATTGATGACACGGCGCTGCTGCTGGCCCAGGTGGAAACAGAAGTGCGGCGCAGCATGGCCGAGTTCCAGGGCACGCCGGATTGAAGGGTACGGCACTTGCCAATAACTATTTCATTCTCCTATGCAAGTGTTATACTTCTCTCAATTAAATGATGGAGTATACGATGATCTGGTGCCGCGACCTGCTACTCAGGGCCTTCTTGCTGGGCATGCTGCTCTTCGTCGTCGGCGAATCGCTGTCCTACTGGTCGCCGGAAATCAAGAAGCTGCTGGCCTGGCGCCCCACCTGACGCGCCCTCACCCTTCGCGCCCGTCCACTCTGGCGCGCCACAGATAAGGCGCATACACCACCAGAAACAAGGCAAACGCCAGCGACCAGCACAGCCCTGCCACCAGCAGGCAGGGCAGGCTCAGCGCCGTAGGGCCAACAGCGGCTAGCAAACGCGCCAGCGCGCCCAGCTGTATCAGCCAGTACATCCACGCCTCCGCCCTGCCCGCCTTGAGCGGACGGCCCGTGTGGCCCAGCGTGGTGCGCGTCATCATGCCAATGATCAGCCCCGCCATCGAGCCCACCGTCAGCGCATGCAGCGCGGCGCTGGCCGGCAGCCACTCCAGGCTGGCCAGCGCCAGCAGGGCAAAGCCGATGCTGATCCAGGCATACGACAGGTGCAATATCCACAACAGGGGCACGCGCAGCGTGCGTTGCGGCTGCCAGGCCAGCAGATTGGCCAGCGACATGCCGGCCGCGCACAAGGCCAGCGGCGCCGTCACCACGGCGGGGGCGCCCGCCAGCCAGGCGATGCTGGCTGCCGCCATGCACGCCACGGCCACCAATGCCCGCTTCGGGCTGGCCACCGGCGTGCTGCCGGGCGCGCCATTGCGCGTAAACATGGGGATGACGCGCGCCCCGATCACCGATTCGATCAGCACGATGATGAAGATGGCCGCCTGCACGGGCACCAATAGCGACAGCGTCAGCCAGCCCAGCGCGGCAGCGTGGTACAGGCCATTGGCCAGCGCCAGCAATGCCAGCAGAGCGACCAGGAACAGGTTGCGCGTATTGCCCGAGCGGCGCAGCACGCGGTACAGGGGCCAGGCAGCCAGCGGCAAGAACAGCGAGTCCACCAGCGCCGCCGCCAGCCCGGGGCCGCACAGCATGGCAATGCGTCCCGCCAGCCACAGCCCCGCCAGTGCCATCAACTGCGCGCCCTGCGGCGTGGGCAGCCCCGTCCAGTTGCTCCCCGCCGTGTACAAAAAGCCCACCACGACAGCCAGCGCGAAGCCGAACACCATCTCGTGCATATGCCAGCCCAGCCCCAGCTGCAAGCCGCCTTGCAGCACGCCGAAGTAACTGGCCAGCCACAGGGGAATGCTGACGGCGGCAAACAGCGCGGCGAGCAGGTAAAACGGACGAAAGCCCAGCTGCCAGACGGGGTGGCTGGCATGCCAGGGGTCGCCGCCGCGTGCGGCGCCGGGGGAAGCTTCGTTGATGGGGGTAATGGCCATGGTAGACTCGCGGTTAAAGATATATTCAATATACTACTTTAAAAGCGCAACAGCGGCCAGCGGCAAAAGGATGAGCCGACTAGCCAGTAATGGCTAGCCGGCATCTGGCTGCTACTTGCCCTGCCGGTGCTCCACCGCATACACGGCTGCCTGTACGCGGCTGTTCAGGTTGAGTTTTTTCAGCACGTTCTGCACATGGATCTTGACCGTGCTTTCGGCCAGATCCAGGGTGCGCGCGATGCCCTTGTTGCTCTCGCCGCGCGACAGGCAGTCGATGATTTCCTTCTCGCGCGGGGTCAGTTTGTCCAGCTCCGACACGGGTTCCTCGCGCCGCGTGCCCGCCTGCAGCTGCGCCACCAGCTTGCCCGTCATGGCTTCGGCGATGACCACTTCGCCGGCGGCGGCGCGGCGGATGGCGCGCACCAGGTAGTCGGCGTCGATATTCTTGATCAGATAACCGCAGGCGCCCGCGCGCAGGGCCGTGGCCAGGTCGTCGGCATCTTCGGAGACGGTCAGCATGACGATGGCCGTGTCGGGACAGTCGTGCTGCATCAGCTGCAGCGCTTCCACGCCCGACATGCCGGCCATGTTCAGGTCCAGCAGCACCACGTCAGGCTGCAGCTGGATGGCGCGCTTGATGCCTTCCACGCCATCGGCCGCCTCGCCAATCACGGCAAAGTCGGTATGGCGCTGCAGCAGCGAGCGGATGCCGCTGCGGAACAGCGCGTGGTCATCGACCAGCATGACGGTGATGGGTGTGACGGGAGTTTCCATTTTTTTACTTTCAAGTATTGGCTATGCTGCGCGCCGCTGTTCGCGCGACAGATGCAGTTCGACGGTGGTGCCGCCGCCCGGACAGGCGTGCACGTCGAACGTGGCCTCGATGCGTTGCGCGCGTTCGCGCATGATGTGAATGCCGACATGGCTGTCGCCTTTTTCCAGCACGGCGGCGGCATCGAAACCGATGCCATTGTCGCTGATCGTCAGCGTAAAGTCCTGGTCATCGGCCAGGCGCACCTCCACATGGCTCGCCTGCGCGTGCTTGCGGATGTTCGACAGCGCTTCCTGCACGATGAATAATAGCTGCAATTGCTGTTCGCGGGGGAATGGCGCGCCATCGACATCGGCCAGCAACTCGGCGGCGATGCCCGTCTGGCGGCGAAATTTGTCCAGCGCCGCGCGCAATGAGCCGATCAAATCGTCTTCCATCAGGCGGCTGCGAAAGTTCGCCAGCAGTTCGCGCACGTCTTCATAGCTTTCCTTCACGCCCGCGTGCAGGGCCGGCACGATGCCGGCCACCTCCTCGAAGCGCGCATGGCGCACCGAGTCGTCGAGCATCTGCACTTGCAAGTTGAGAAAATTGAGGCTTTGCGCGATGCTGTCATGCAAGCCTTGCGCCACCAGGTTGCGCTCTTCGGAAATGGCCATTTCGCGTTCGCGCGCGGCCAGGCGCAGGTTTTCCAGCGCGATGCCCAGCAACTGGCCCAGGGTTTCCAGCAAGGCCAGTTCGCGCGCGGAAAACACGCGCGCGTGGCGGAAATGCAGGTTGAAGAAGCCCAGGTGCTGTTCATGCGCGTGGATGTGGAAGATCGAGACGGTGACAAAGCCTTCGCGCTGGCAGTGCAATTCGTGCGTCAGGTGCGCCTTGTCGACACGGCGCATGTCGTGCACCTTTGCCACTTTCAGGTCGACGGCCGTGCCGCACAGGCAGTCGCCCACCTTCAGGCAGTGTTCGGACGCCACCAGTTCGGCGGACAAGCCGTGATGCGCCACCATGTGCAAGTTGCCCCGTTCGGCATCGAGCACGCGCACGGTCGAGCCGTCGGCCCCGAAATAATCAACGATGCGCTGCATGAAGCCGCCGCAAATCGCTTCCAGGGGCTGCGGACGCTGCAAGAAGGCCGCGCTCTCGTACAGCAGCGCCAGTTCGCGGTTGCGGTATTCCAGCGTGGCCGTCTTGCTGCGCACGCCCTCTTCCAGGTTGCCGTACAGCGCCTGCAAGCGGTCGGCCATCTGGTTGAAACCGCTGGCCAGCTGGCCGAATTCGTCATTGCTCTCGACGGCCAGGCGCACGCTGAAATCGCGCTCCTTCATGCGCTGCATGCCCAGCCTCAGCCGCGTCACCGGTTCGATAATCAGCATGAACATCAGGTAGACCATGCTGACCGTGCCCACCACGGCCATGGCCAGCAAGACCAGCTGCGAGGCGCGCAGCCAGAAGGTGCGCGCCTCGCTATCGTGCTCGATCAGGCGCACCAGTTGATCCACCTGGCCGACAAAGGTATCGGCTGCATGCTCGAACTGGCGCGCGCGCGCGGTGGTATCGGCGGCCAGCGCGGCCGGACGCAACGCGCCGCGCCAGGCCTGGCCGATGCGTTCGAACTCTATCTTGATGGTGGCGCTCGGGGGCAGGAACAAGGGCCGCTGCGGGTCGCCGTGGGCGATCTTGGCCAGGGTTTCGTCGATCAGCAGTGCTTGCTGCTGCGTCTGTTCGCGGGCATCGCTGGCGATGAGCAAGGTCAAGCGGTAGGTCTGCATGCGCAAGCGGCCCGTCTCGTTGATGGCGGCCGAACTGCCTTCGAGCTGCCACGACAGGAACAGGGTGCAGCCAATGGCCGTCAGGGCCAGCGCCAGCATGAGCAGCAGAGCACCGACGATCTTGGTCGACAGCTTCTGCCAGGAGGAAAACATCGCCTTGAATTTCATAATTTCTTTGACAAGCACACACCTAGCGTCACGACATCTGGAAAAACCGTAGCGAGCGGCAGTGATTTGTGGCCGAGAAGCGCAACTGTGCTAAAGCACAGTGAGCATCGCCGGCCGCAAAGCGCGACGCGCAGTAGGTTTGGCCAGGTGTCTATCCTATCCACCCGTCTGGGCCATGAACCTCACGATTTTATCCGGCTGCGCATTGAAGTCGTGCTGCTGCGGCTTCAGTTCGATGGCGGCGCGTATGGCCGCTTCCAGCTCGGCATCGGTGGCGCCGCCACGCAGCATGGGGCCGAAGGCGAATTTCTCTTCCTGCCCCAGGCACAAATACAGGGTGCCGTCGACGGACAGGCGCACGCGGTTGCAGCTGGCGCAAAAATGCTGCGACATGGGCGTGATGAAACCGATACTGGAACGGCCATCGGGCGTGCTCAGGTAGCGCGCCGGCCCGCCGCCCAGTTCTGCCGCCTGCGGTACCAGGCCAAACTTTTCCGCCAGGCGCTCGCGCACGGCCGATAGCGGCATGTAGCTGGCATTGCGGCCCGTACTGCCCATGGGCATGGCTTCGATCAGGCGCAAGATGAACTGCTGCTCGATGCAGAACGCGGCCATGGCCTCGATCTGGCCATCATTGACGCCGCGCATGGCCACCATATTGATCTTGATCGGGTCGAAACCGGCCGCCTTGCCCGCCATCAGGCCGTCGAGGATGGGCTGCAGGCTGTCGCGCCCCGTGATTTTCTGCATGCAGGCGCGGTCCAGCGAGTCGAGGCTGACATTGATGCGGTCCACCCCCGCCGCGCGCAAGGCCACGGCGTGCTTACCCAACTGGGTGGCATTCGTCGACAGCGACAGGTCCTGCAGCCCGGACAGCGCCGACAGCCGCTGCGCCAGCTCGGGCAGGTTGCGCCGCAACAGCGGCTCGCCGCCCGTCAGGCGCACGCGGCGCGTACCGAGACGCACGAAGATCGCCATCAGGCGTTCAATCTCGTCGAAGTTCAGCCAATCCTTCGGCTCTTCGAAACCGCGAAAATCCTTGGGCATGCAATAACTGCAGCGCAAGTCGCAGCGGTCGGTAACGGACAAACGCACATAATCTATCGATCGGCCAAAACGGTCCTGCAACTTGACGCTACTCATGACACTACTCCTGTTTCATCCTTGATTGTAACGGCTGGGGCGCGAACTGGCTGCGCCCCAGAAGGTCTAGCGAACTAGTCCTTCCGGCCTATTGCACCAGCGCACTGGCCGTGCCCTCCGCGCTGGCACCTTCCAGCTCAACGCCGGCGATGTCGGCGCGCCCCACCAGTAAATGCAAATACTGGTGCACGGCGCGCTGCCAGGCGGCGCGCGACAGCCGGTCGGCAATCTGCGCCTGCACCGCCGCATACGCGATGGCCTGGCCTTCGACCCGGCGCAGCACTTGCACGATGTGGTAGCCGAAGCGCGTTTCGAGCAAATGGCCGGCCAGCGCACCCGCTTCCAGGCGGAACAGCAGCGCATCGAATTCCGGCACGCTCTGGCCCGGCGACAGCTGGCCCAGGTTGCCCCCCAGCGCGCCGGACGGACAGTTCGAATACTGCGCCGCCAGTTCGGCAAACCTTTCTGGCGCCAGCTTCAAGGCGTCCAGCACGGCTTGCGCCGTGGCGCGCAGCAGCTCCAACGGTGCTTCCGGCGTCACCTGGAACAGGATGTGGCGCGCCTCGACCAGCGCCCCGCTGCAAAACAGCTGCGGGCGCTGCGCATAAAACGTGCGGCAGGCGGCATCGTCGGCGGGCGGCACGCGCACTTCCTGTGCAAACAGCGCCTCGATGCGGTCATCCTTGCTGTCGCCCTGCACGCCCAGGCGCTCGGCCTCGTCGAGCAGCAGGCGGCGCAGCACCAGTTCATGCACAGCCTGTTTCAACGGGTTGCCGGCACTGTCGTGATGCGGCAGTTCCAGGGCGATGTCGGCATCGTCGATATCGATGCCATTGACGGAGATTCCCATGATATTGCTCCTTTATTAGCGGCGGCGTACGAGCTGCCAGGTGCGGCCAAGATACGCAACGGCGCCGAAGCCGCTCCACACATGCACCAGACGGGTGAACGGGAAGATGACGAACAGGGTCATGCCCATGAACAGGTGCAGCTTGAAAATCAAGGGTGCATCGACGATGAAGCTGGCCGCGTCAGCGCGGAAGGTCACGATGTGCTGCGCCCACTGCATCAGCAGCACCATCATGTGGCCATCCATGTGCGAGGCCGAAACAAAGATCGACGACAGGCCCAGCAGTAAGGTCAGCAAGATCCACAGCATCACCAGCTTGTCGCCGGCCGTGGTGACGGCGCGCAGGCGGTCATTGCCGAAGCGGCGCGCCAGCAAAATCAGCAGGCCGACCAGGCACAGGCCGCCCATCACGCCGCCGGCCGCCATGGCCACGCCCTGCTTCAGGCTATGCGACACGCCCAGCGTATCCCACACCCAGACAGGCGTCAGCAAGCCTGCCGCATGGCCAAACAGCAGGCCGATGATGCCGATGTGGAACAGGATATTGCCCAGGCGCAGGCTGCCACGGTGCAGCAACTGGCTGGAATCGGACTTCCACGTATATTGCTCGCGGTCGAAACGGATCAGGCTACCCAGGAAAAAAATGGCCAGCGCAAGATATGGATAAATGCCATACACAAATTGATGCAAGTAATTACTCATGATGTATTCCTCTTCATGCGGACGCCGTTCAGGCGGCGCGCCGTGGCTGCGGGTGAAAATGCACGGGATGGACGCCGCCCGGCGCCGGGCGCAGCAGCGGCTCGACGCCGTCGGCACCAGGGCCGAAGGTTTCCAGCGCCTCGTCCATGTCGCGAATCGGCGGCTCGGCCAGCATTTCGGCCGCCACCGGGCTCAAGCGTTCCAGCACCGTGAAGACAGGGGCATAAGGACTGCCATTGGCCGTCAGCTTGCGCCCGATGTGCGCCAGCACGTGGACGGCGTCGCCCAGCAGGCGACCGGCCGTCTCGCCATCGAGCTGCGCCAGGAATTCCAGGAACAGGGGCACGAAGTCGGGCAAGTCGTCGCCTACCATCTGCAGGCCATGGCGCTTGTACTCTTCCATCAGGTCGACCATGGCCTGGCCCCGGTCGCGCGATTCGCCATGGATATGCTCGAACAGATGCAGCGAGTGCGACGGATTGCGGTCAAACGTGGCCACGTACTGCTGCTGCAGGTCGATCAGCTTGCTGTTGCCCAGGTGCGCCAGCAGCGGGCTTACCAGCGCTTGCCACTCGGGCGTGGCGGCCAGCGCCGTCTCAAGCTGCGGCAGGTGCGCGATCAGTTCAGGCTCGGGATACAGCAGCAGGCGCGAGAGGATGTGATAGTGGTTCATCGGGTTGTTCATATCGGTTCCTTAAGCGCCTGGCGCCGTTTTGCGCGACTTCGGCATCTGCATGAAGATGGCCGAGCCGTGTTTTTTCTTGCCGAACAAGGTCGGCTCGCTGGTGCCGTCGGAGCAGCCATTGCCGAAACTGAAGCCGCAGCTGCCCTTCTCGTTGAAGCTGTCCTCGGCCATTTCCTTGTGGCTGCTGGGGATCACGAAGCGGTCTTCGTAGTTGGCGATGGCCATGATGTGATACATGTCTTCCACCTGCGCCTTGGTCAAGCCCACCTGCTTGAGTACCGTCAGGTTTTCTACTTTGTCGACGGTCTTGCTGCGCATGTAGGCGCGCATGGCCAGCATGCGGTCCAGCGCCGAGACGATGGGCGGCTGGAAGCCGGCCGTCAGCAAATTGGCCAGGTACTGCACGGGAATGCGCAAGCTTTGCGTATCGGGCAGCATGCCGTTGACGCCCAGCTTGCCCGATTCGGCGGCGGCCTGGATCGGCGACAGCGGCGGCACGTACCACACCATCGGCAAGGTGCGGTATTCCGGATGCAACGGGAACGCCACCTTCCACTCGACGGCCATTTTGTAGACGGGCGACTTCACGGCAGCATCGAGCCACAGGTCGGGGATGCCCTGGCGGCGCGCCTCGGCGATGATGGCCGGGTCGTGCGGATCGAGGAACAGATCGAGTTGCGCCTGGTACAGGTCCTGCTCTTGCGGGACGGAGGCGGCAGCTTCAATCTTGTCGGCGTCATACAGCAGCACGCCCAGATAGCGGATGCGGCCCACGCACGTTTCCGAGCACACGGTAGGCTGGCCAGCCTCGATGCGGGGGAAGCAGAAAGTGCATTTTTCCGCCTTGCCGGACGACCAATTGTAGTAAATCTTCTTGTACGGGCAACCGGAGATGCACATGCGCCAGCCGCGGCACTTGTCCTGGTCGATCAGCACGATGCCGTCATCTTCGCGCTTGTAGACGGAGCCAGACGGGCAAGAGGCCACACAGGTAGGGTTCAGACAATGCTCGCACAGGCGCGGCAAATACATCATGAAGGTGTTTTCGAACGTGCCGTACATCTCCTTTTGCATGTTGTCGAACAGTTTATCCTTGCTGCGCTGGGCAAATTCGCCGCCCAGGTCATCTTCCCAATTCGGGCCCCACTCGATCTTTTCCATCTTTTTCCCCGTCAGCACGGAGATCGGACGGGCCGTCGGCGGCGTCTGCGACAGGGGCGCGCTTTGCAGGTGCTCGTAGTCGTAGGTGAACGGCTCGTAGTACTCGTCGATGGCCGGCAGGTTCGGGTTGGCGAAGATATTGGCCAGGATTTTCAAACGGCTGCCCTGGCGCGGCTCGATCTTGCCCGCATCCGTGCGGCGCCAGCCGCCATTCCACTTGTCCTGGTTTTCCCACTGCTTCGGATAGCCGATACCCGGTTTCGTCTCGACGTTGTTGAACCATGCGTACTCGACGCCGTCGCGGCTGGTCCACACGTTCTTGCACGTGACGGAACAGGTGTGGCAGCCGATGCACTTGTCCAGGTTCAGCACCATGCCGATTTGCGCTCTGATTTTCATACTATGCTCCTTCTTCCTGCAACGGGCCTTCGAGCCAATCAACCTTGTTCATCTTGCGCACCAATACGAATTCATCGCGGTTGGAGCCCACCGTGCCGTAGTAATTGAAGCCATAGGCCAGTTGGGCGTAACCACCTATCATGTGCGTCGGCTTGGGCACGGCGCGCGTGACGGAGTTATGGATACCGCCCCGCTTGCCCGTCATCTCCGCGCCAGGCACGTTGATGATTTTTTCCTGCGCGTGGTACATCATCGTCATGCCGGCAGGGATGCGCTGGCTGACGACGGCCCGCGCCGTCAGGCTGCCGTTCACGTTGAAGACCTCGATCCAGTCGTTGTCGACGATGCCGGCCGTTTTCGCGTCGATTTCCGACAGCCACACGTGCGGGCCGCCACGCGACAAGGTCAGCATGCGCAGGTTGTCCGAATACGTGGAGTGAATGCCCCACTTCTGGTGCGGCGTCAAAAAGTTCAGCGCCAGTTCCTTGTTGCCGTTCGGCTGGGTGCCCAGCAGCGCTTCCGTCGTCTTGGTGTTGATGGCCGGCTTGTACACGCACAGCCCTTCGCCAAAGTCACGCATCCACAGGTGATCCTGGTAGAACTGCTGGCGGCCCGTCAGGGTGCGCCAAGGGATCAGTTCATGCACGTTGGTATAGCCGGCCGTGTAGCTGACTTCTTCGCTTTCCAGGCCAGACCAGGTGGGCGAGGAAATGATCTTGCGCGGCTGCGCCTGCACATCACGGAAGCGGATGCTGTCATGCTCGCGCGGCAGCGCCAGGTGCGTGTGCTCGCGCCCCGTGATGGCTGACAGCGCCGCCCAGGCCTTGACGGCCACGTGGCCATTCGTTTCCGGCGCCAGCGTCAGGATCATTTCTGCCGCATCGATGGCCGTATCGAGGCGCGGCTGGCCCTTGGAGACGCCCTCTTCCAGCACCGTGCGGTTGATGCCGCGCAATACCTCGACTTCATGCCCGGTTTTCCAGGAAATGCCCTTGCCGCCGTTGCCGATGGTTTCCAGCAGCGGTCCGATCGAGGTGAACTTCTTGTAGACGTCGCGGTAATTGCGTTCGACTACCGTCATGTTCGGCATGGTCTTGCCAGGAATGGCTTCGCATTCGCCGGCGCGCCAATCCTTGGGATCGAAAGGCTGGCCCAGCTCGCCGGGCGTGTCGTGCATCAGCGGCGTGAGGATGATGTCTTGCTGGGTGCCCAGCAGCTCGCCGCCGATTTCCGAGAATTTCTCGGCGATGCCCTTGTAGATTTCCCAGTCCGACTTCGATTGCCACAGCGGCTGCACGGCTTCGGACAGCGGGTGGATGAACGGATGCATGTCCGACGTGTTCAAATCATCCTTTTCATACCAGGTGGCCGTCGGCAGCACCACGTCGCCATACAGGCAGGTGGTCGACATGCGGAAGTCCAGCACCACCAGCAGATCGAGCTTGCCTTCGGCAGCCGGGCGCACCTTGACCTGCTGCGGTTTCAAACAATCGTCTTCATCGCTGAGCAAGCCATTCTGCGTGCCCAGCAGGTACTTCAGGAAGTATTCGTGGCCCTTGCCCGAGCTGCCCAGGATATTCGAGCGCCAGACAAACATATTGCGCGGGAAGTTGGCCGGGTTGTCCGGGTCATCGCACGAGAACTGCAGCTGCCCAGCCTTGATCTGGTCCAGCGCATACGCGGCCGGTGCCTGGCCCGCTGCGGCGGCGGCCTTGGCCACTTCCAGCGGATTCGTTTGCAGCTGCGGCGCCGATGGCAGCCAGCCCATGCGCTCGGCCTTGGCGTTGTAGTCGAGCAGGGTCAGGTCGCCCGTGCCGCTGGCCGCCGATGGCGAGGCGATATCGCCCGTTTCCAGCTTTTCATGGCGCCATTGGCTCGTGTGCGCATAGAAGAACGAGGTGCCGTTCATCTGGCGCATCGGGCGCACCCAGTCCTGGGCGAAGGCCAGCGGCGTCCATCCCGTTTGCGGACGCAGCTTTTCCTGGCCAACGTAATGGGCCCAGCCGCCGCCCGACTTGCCGATACAGCCGCACATCATCAGCATGTTGATGATGCCGCGATACGTCATGTCCATGTGGTACCAGTGATTCAGGCCGGCGCCCACGATGACCATGCTCTTGCCGCGCGTCTGGTCGGCGTTTTGCGCGAACTGGCGCGCTACGGTGATCACATCGGCGCGCTTGACGCCCGTGTGCTTCTCTTGCCATGCCGGGGTGTACGGCACGTCGTCGTCATAGCTTTCCGCCACATTGGCGCCACCGAGGCCACGGTCGATGCCGTAGTTGGCCAGGGTCAGGTCGAATACGGTGGTGACCAGGCCAGTCGTGCCATCGGCCAGGCGTATCATCTTGACCGGTACCTTGCGCAGCAACATATCGGCTGCATCCTTGCCGCCAAAGTAGGCAAAACCCACTTCGGTGACGGCGTCGCTATCGTTGATCAGCGAGAGCATCGGCACGATGGGCGCGCCGCTGCCGCCCGCCTTTTGCTCCAGGTTCCACTTGCCCGACTCGCCCCAGCGAAAGCCGATGGAACCAGCAGGCGCCGTAATCGCCCCCGTGGTTTCGTCGATGACGAGGGTCTTCCATTCCGGATTGTTGGTCTCGTCGAGGTTGTTGTCCAGGTGCGAAGCGCGCAGGAAGTAGTCGGGCACCAGCGTGCCGTTATGCTCTTTCAGTAACACCAGCATGGGGAAATCCGTGTACTGGCGCGCATACTCGCGGAAGTAGTCGCTCTGCCCTTCCGAATGGAATTCCTTGAGGATCACATGGCCCATGGCCAGCGCCAGCGCGGCGTCCGTGCCCTGCTTGGGCGCCAGCCAGATATCGCCGAACTTCACCATTTCGCCATAGTCGGACGAGATGGCCACGGTTTTCGTGCCCTTGTAGCGCACTTCCGTATAGAAGTGGGCGTCCGGCGTGCGCGTCATCGGCACATTCGAGCCCCATACCATCAGAAAGGTCGAGTTGTACCAGTCAGCCGATTCCGGCACGTCCGTCTGCTCGCCCCACACTTGCGGGCTCGCTGGCGGCAAATCGCAGTACCAGTCATAAAAACTCAGGGCCACGCCGCCGATCAGCGACAGGTAGCGCGTGCCGGAGGCGTAGCTGACCATGGACATGGCGGGAATCGGCGAGAAGCCGACGATGCGGTCCGGGCCGTATTTCTTGATCGTCAGCGCATTCGCGGCGGCGATGATTTCATTCGACTCTTCCCAGGTGGCACGCACGAAGCCGCCCAGGCCGCGGATGGATTTGTATTGCTGCGAGCGCACGGGGTCCTGGCTGATCCAGTCCCAGGCCGTGACGGGGTCCATGGTCTTGCGCGCTTCGCGCCACATTTCCATCAGACGGCCGCGCACCATCGGGTACTTCACGCGCTGCGCCGAATACACGTACCAGGAATAGCTGGCGCCGCGCGGACAGCCGCGCGGCTCATGATTCGGCAGGTCAGGACGGGTGCGCGGGTAATCGGTTTGCTGGGTTTCCCAGGTGATCAGGCCATTCTTGACATACACCTTCCAGCTGCACGAGCCGGTGCAGTTCACGCCATGCGTGGAACGCACGATCTTGTCGTGCTGCCAGCGCTGGCGGTAGGCGTTTTCCCACGTGCGGTCTTCATCGACCACGGTGCCATGGCCGTTCGAGAACGGCTCGGCGGGCTTGCTAAAAAATTTAAGACGGTCCAGAAAGTGACTCATGCTACCTCCACACATGCGCCGCAGGCAGCGGCGCCAGGTCATTAAAACGCTGCAAGCAGGATGGCTCAAGCGTCGATGAACCCAGTCTAACGACGGGGGCGCTGCGGCGGTATTGGCAAGAAGTCGGTTTCGCGCACCAGGAATGCATAGGCGGGTAGTCACCGGGATAGTCACTAATGCCTATGGGCGCAGCCGGCGCGCTGCGGTATATCTACAGGCCACGATTAAGCATCTACTTCAACTGAAACAAAGAGGACCAGCATGACCATTACCGACTACGCCAGCCTGCTCCATAGCGCCCGCACGCAAGATCAGCCACAACGGCTGCTGTTTACCTTTACCCAGGCACAGGCGCAGCCTGGCGGCCATGGCAAATCGCTCACGCCCGTGATGTGCGCCGACAAGCTGCCCGATGAACTGGGCAGTTTTGACGCTTTGAAAGAGGAGTCCAGGCAGATGCAGACGCACTGGGACGTGGTCTTCGTGGCGGGACTGACGGGCCGAGACGGCCAGCCGCCCCCATCGCAGGAATGCGAGGCGCCGCTGCGCGCCATGGTGACGGCCATCGAGCAAGGCCGCATCGACACCTTGCTGGCGTTTGACCGCAGCGGCGATTTGCTACGTTTTAATTGAGTCCGGCCACGGGCGCTCGTGCAAATGGCGCGCCCGCTCGATAGGACAGACCAGCGGCAAGAATTGCTGCTGGCGCGCCGAATACGCCATCAGTGCACCGCTGTCGATATCAAAATACCAGCCATGCAGTTTCAATAAGCCCTGCTCCACGCGGCGCTTCAGCCACGGATAGGTCAGCAAGTTGTCCAGCGACTGCAATATGCTGGCCAGTTCGCAGGCATGGTGCTGCTCTTCCGATGAACGGTGCGCCAGGTCGCGCCGCACGCGCTGCGCCACCGGTTCGGCGATGCGCATCCACTGCCCGACGAAGTCCGTTTCCTGCCCTTCCGGGCGCGGTTCCGGCTGCAGCAGCGCCCGGATGCCGCCGCAGCGCGCATGCCCCAGCACGATGACCCTGGCCACTTCGAGCTTGCAGACGGCAAACTCGATGGCCGAGCTGACGCCGGGCGGCGCGTCGGGCGTGCACGGCGGCACCAGGTTGGCGATATTGCGCACGACGAACATGTCGCCCGGGTCGCTGCCCGTCAACAGCATGGGATCGACGCGCGAATCGCAGCAGCCGATCAGCAAGGTGCTGGGCCGTTGCCCTTCGCGCAGACTGTCATACAGTGTCTGCGGCTCGCTGAAATACTGCTGCTGAAACAGGCTGAAGCCGTTGACGAATTTTTCCAGTTCTTCCATGACATCCTCAGGCGCCTTAGCACGGCATGGCAGCGTTCTTGCGCGCATAGCACCACCAGGTGATGGCAATGCAGCTGACATAAAAACCGATGAAGCACCACAGGGCCGCGTCCGGGCTGCCCGTCAGGGAAATCGAGGTGCCATAGCTTTTCGGGATGAAGAAGGCGCCATACGCCGCCACGGCCGACGTAAAGCCCAGTACGGCCGCGCCTTCCTTGTTGGCATCGACGACGGCTTGCTCCTGTGCCGCCTTGCCCTTGCCGGCGGCAGCGCGCTGATGCTCGGTCAAAAAGATCACGGGGATCATGCGGAAGGTCGAGGCGTTGCCGATGCCCGTGCCCGCGAACAGCAGCATGAACATCCAGAAGAAGCCGCCGAAGTTGCCAAAGCTGCTGCCTCCAGCGCCAGCCTGCGGCATGAAGTGCAGCACGCCCAGCACGGCAACTATCATCAGCAGGAACGACCATAGGGTGACGCGGGCGCCACCCAGCTTGTCGGAAATCACGCCGCCGGCCACGCGCGCCAGCGCGCCCACCAGGGGACCTAAAAACGCGTAATCGAGCGGATTCACGTCGGGGAACTGGATCTTGATCAGCAGCGGAAAGGCCGCCGAATAGCCGATGAAGGAGCCGAAGGTGCCCGTGTACAGCCAGCACATGAGCCAGTTGTGCTTGCGCTTGAAGATCACGGCTTGCTCGGAAAACGAGGCCTTGGCCGAGGCCAGGTCATTCATGCCGAACCAGGCCAGCAAGGTGGCAAGCGCAATGAAAGGTACCCAGATGAAACCCGCGTTCTGCAACCACATCTGTTTGCTCACGCCGTTCTTGGTCCAGGTCATCGCCTCGCCGCCCCAGGCGCCGAAGACGGCGAACATGATCACCAGCGGCACGACGAACTGCACCACCGACACGCCCAGGTTGCCCAGGCCCGCGTTCATGCCCAGTGCAAAGCCTTTGCTCGCCTTAGGATAGAAAAAGCTGATATTGGCCATCGACGAGGCGAAATTGCCGCCGCCGAAGCCGCACAGCAGGGCCAGGATCAGCATGGTCGGATAGCCCGTATTGACATCCTGCACGGCAAGGCCGATGCCGATGGCGGGAATCAGCAGCGACCCAGTAGAAATGGCCGTCCAGCGGCGCCCGCCGAAAATCGGCACCATGAAGGAGTAAAAGATGCGCAAGGTGGCGCCGGACAGGCCCGGCAAGGCCGTCAGCCAGAACAACTGGTTGTTACTGTAGGTGAAACCGATATTGGGCAGGTTCACCACCACCACGCTCCACACCATCCACACGGCGAACGCCAGCAGCAGCGCGGGAATGGAAATCCACAGATTGCGCCCGGCCGTGGCCTTGCCACTCGTTTTCCAGAAGCTCGGCGATTCGGGCTCCCACGTATTGATCATGTAACGGCTCATGTTGATGCTCCTGTGAGTTGATTGCTTGATGCCGCGCGTTGCGGCTTGAATGAAAAATGCATCCAGACGAGGGAGACGCAGACCGTGCCGTACAGCAGCATGAAGGCGCTCGAACGTACGCCCGTCAGGTCGACCAGGGCGCCGAACATCACGGGCAGGATGAAGCCACCCAAGCCGCCGGCCAGGCCCACCACACCCGAGACGGCGCCGATGTTGTCGGAAAAATCATCGCCGATGAACTTGAAGACGGAGGCCTTGCCGACGGCCATGGCGATGCCGACGATGAACAGCAGCACCGTGAACCACAGCGGCGACAGGCCGATATGGAAGGCGAGCGGCCCCGTGACGGTTTCCACCACCATCTGCGTTTGCGGATACGACAGCAGGAAAAAGCACACCCAGCACACCCACATCACGGCCCAGGTGACTTTCGCGGCGCCGTATTTGTCGGAAATCCAGCCGCCCAGTGCGCGCAGCACGCCGCCCGGCAGCGAGAAACAGGCGGCCAGCAGTGCCGCATGGCGCAAGTCGAAGGCGTATTCGGTCACGTAGTACTTCGTCATCCACAAGGCCAGCGCCACGTAGCCGCCGAACACCACCGAGTAGTACTGGCAGTAGCGCCACACGCGCGGGTCTTTCAGCACCTTCATCTGCGCCGAAAAACTTTCGCCGGACGGCGCCAGGTGCGATTTGTCGGTGTAGGAAAACAGCCAGAAGATGATAGCCGTGGCCAGCATGGCCACCGCATACACCTTGGGCAGCATTTGCCAGCCGAAGGCGGCGACGATGCCCGGCGCGACGAACTTGGTCAGCGCGGAACCGGAATTGCCGGCGCCGAAGATGCCCATGGCCAAGCCGCGCCGCTCCTTTCCGTACCAGCGCGCCACATACGGCGTGCCGACGGAAAACGAGCCGCCCGCCAGGCCGACGAACATGCCCAGCAAAAGAAAATGCCAGTACGCGGTGGCGTAGGAAATCAGGTAAATCGGCACCACGCTGGCCAGCATCAGCAGGAAGAAGACACGGCGTCCGCCATATTTGTCCGTCCAGATGCCCAGCGGCACGCGCACGAGGGAGCCGGTCAGCACGGGCATGGCCGCCAGCAGGCCGAATTGCGTCTCGCTCAAGCCCAGGCTGGTCTTGAGCGGGATGCCCAGTACGGCAAACATCATCCATACCGCGAAGCAGATCGTGAAGGCGAAGGTACTGCTGATCAGCACGGACACCTGCTTGCGCCGCATGCCCGGTTCATTTGTGCTGCTATTACTGTTCTTGTTAGTGCCATCTAGGGTAGCCACGATGTTTCTCCATGAATGCACTGGCCGTCTGGCCAGCCGTCCCGACCAGCTTACGTGGCCCCCGCCGATGGCACTATCGGCCACAGGGTCATTCTGGGAAGGCAATCTGGATAGGCGTATCGGCAAAAGTGACTAGGCCAACGTGCGCCAGGCTAGGCTGGATGGCGGGGATGGTGAAAATGGGCAAAGGCGGCTATGCTGGCGCCACCATCAACGCCCGCACAACAAGCACATGGATTACCTGAGTCTCAAGCACTTTCACATGGGCTGCGCCGCCGCCAGCGGCGCGCTGTTCCTCTTGCGCGGCGCCTGGATGCTGCGCGCTTCGCCAAGGCTGCAGCAGCGCTGGGTGAAAGTGCTGCCGCACCTGGTCGACACGGCCTTGCTGGCCAGTGCCATCACCCTGGCCGTGTGGAGCGGCCAGTCGCCGGGCAGCCAGCCGTGGCTGGCCGCCAAGTTGTACGCCCTGCTCGGCTACATCGTGCTGGGTACGATCGCCCTGAAACGGGGCAAGACGCCCGCCGTGCGCGGCGCCGCGTTTGCGGGCGCCGCGCTGCTGTTTGCCTACATCGTCGCCGTGGCCATCAGCAAGCAGGTCTGGCCTTTGGCCGCCTGAACATTTACTGCATCGGCAAGGTCGCCACGTCGACGGCCGGCGCCTGGCCCGTGGCCGGCCGCGTGAAGTTCTGATTGGTTTTCACATATGCGGCGAAGAAGCCGCCGTTACGCAGGTAGAACTTGCCGTCTTCCAGGCCGCCCGCGTAGTCCATGCGCTGCGCATTGGTGACCGTGGCGTCGCCCGTGAAGCGCCCTGCCGTCACTTCCGACCACGCTCCCGACGCATTCCTCGCCCACTGGTTGCCAAGCTGCACGCGGCGCTCCGTGTAGCCCTTGGTATCGATGAAATTCTCCAGGAAGGAATACACGCCCGTCAGGTAGGTGCTGGTGGCCGGCCGCTTCCAGGTGGCGATGTAGTTCCACTTGCCCGTTTCCGGCGCAAAGAACCAGGCCGAGTAATCGCTGCCGCCATTGCCGTCTGGCCGCGCGCGCGTGATGAAGCGGTAAGTCGTGCCAGCCGCCCAGTTATATGACAGATAGGTCTGGCCGCCTGTACCCTCGCCGCCAAACCCGTTGTCGACCACCCCTGCGCCCTTGCTGACCAGCGTGGTCTTGGCGCCATTGTCGGCATCCCAGACGGAGAACAGTATCCAGCGTTCGCTGGCCGATTTCACCTGGATGCCCATGTAGCCCTGGCCAAACCCGTTCGCCATGAAGTAGGAGCCGATGGCGTCCTGGCCCACCGGTATCGTCATCTCATTGTAGAAATACTCGGTATTGGCCGGCACCGTATAGCCCATGTGCACGGACGGTCCGCGCCGCGACCAATAGTAATTGGCGGGGTCGTTGGCATAATTGAGCGTGGCGGCGGAGGTCACCTTCAGCGCCGAAACGTCGCCAAAATAGCCGCCCGCCTTGCTCACGCCGCGCAAGTCCACCTTTACATAGCCCGGCGCGGCCACATTCACGGTGCCCACCGCATAGGTCTTGCTGTCCGTACCGGCCAGATTCACGTCGAAGGGATTGCCATCAACCGTCACGCGCACCACGCTGCTGGTGCTGCCGGCCAGTTTGGCGTCCAGCGCCACGGTGACGGGGCCGGCCGCGTCGACGCGGAAGTAGGCGCTCGTCACCGTGTTCGGGCTGGACCAGTTGGCCAGGCCATTGTCGTTGACCAGTTCTTCCGCGTTGGCATCGGCGCTGGTGATGAAGGCGTTGCCGGCCAGGGCCACGGTGACGGGCGTGCCGACCACCGGTGGCAAGCTAACATCAGATTTGAGCACGCCGTCCGGCGTGCCTGCGCTACTACTGCTGCCGCAGGCGGCCAGCAGCATGGGCAAGGAAGAAAGGACTGCGTAGAGTAATGAGCTTCGGTGTTTCATCGACGTCTCCTGGTGGTATGGCTTGCGACGGGCGAGCAAAGGCCTGCGCACCTGCGCCGCAGTTGAAAAAACGGGGATAGATAGAAAAAACCCGCTACGGCAGCAAGTGCGGTAGCGGGTTGTCAGTACTTAGTATTTATCGTCGAAGGCAAAGATCGGTTTGCGCGATTTCCACTGGCCGCCCGTGAAGTCCGGGAAGTCCAGGGTCTGGAAGTTGGCAGCGATCGATTGCTCGGACAGGGGCGTGATGGCGCTCCAGGTCACAGCGTCGTAGATATCGATCGGCATCGGCGCGTTGGCCTTCAATGCTTCAACAAAGGCGTGGATGACGAAGAAGTCCATGCCGCCGTGGCCTGCGCCTTCGGCTTTCGCAGCGTACTTGCGCCACAGCGGGTGCTCATACTTGTCCTGGTAAGCCTTGAAGTCGTCCCACTGGTGCGGCTTGCTGACGCCTTCAATATGGATGGAGTTATTCACGTCCATCCACAGGCCGTCCGTGCCTTGCACGCGGAAGCCCAGCGAATACGGGCGCGGCAGGCTGGTATCGTGCTGCAGGATGATGGTTTCGCCGTTTTCGCACGCCAGCGTGGTGGTGACCACGTCGCCCAGCTTGAACTTCACCTTGGCGTTCGCATGCTGCGCGCCGCCCGGCTGGTTGACGATATAGTCGTGCAAGCCGCGCGCCTTGGTGGCGAAGGAGTTGATGCGCGTGAAACGGTTGCCGCGGTTGATGTTGGTGTACATGGCGCACGGGCCGATGCCGTGGCTCGGATACAGTTCGCCATTGCGCTCGACCGAGTGCTGCGTGCGCCAGCGCGCTTCCGACCAGCCTTTTTCGCCGAATTCAACGCCGCCGCTATACGGCTTGGCCGGATCGCCGCTGTTGAATTTGACGACCCGCAGATCGTGCTGGTAGCCGCCCTGCAAGTGCAGCAATTCGCCGAACAGGCCGGCGCGCACCATTTGCAGCGCGGCCATCACGTCGCGGCGGAAGCACACGTTTTCCAACAACATGTACGGCGTGCCTGTCTTGAGCTGGGTGTTCAGCACATCCCAGTGGTCTTGCAAGGTGATGCCGGCCACCACTTCGCAAGCGACGGCAATTTTCGCCTGCATGGCCGCGATCGCCATCGGCGCATGCAATTCCCACGGCGTGGCGATGATCACGCCATCGAGGCCGCCCGCGTCCAGCATGCGCTTGTACGCTTGCGTGTCGCGGTCTTCGCCATACGTGCGCGGACGCGGCTTGCCGGCTTTTGCCACCTGGCCCAGGGCATGCTTGAGCATGAGCGGGTCGATATCGCACAGGGCGACCACTTCCACGTCGTCGCGGCGCACCAGTTCAGTCAGCAGCACCTGGCCACGCATGCCGGTGCCGATCACGGCCAGGCGGACCTTGTCGCGGCCTGCAGTTGGTGCCGCTACGGCGCCAGTGGGCAGCAGTGCGCTGCCAGCCATGGCGCCACCGGCCAGAGCTGCACTGGTGGACAGGAAATTGCGTCGATTGAATTGTGTCGTCATTTGTCTCTTCTCACTCCGTTGGTAATTACCGGGCGCCCGCCGTGCCGGCACGGACGCCCATGGATGCTGCATTACATCTGATTAGTACGTGTATTTAGTACGTGTATTTAGTACGTATATTCCGCCGTGAAGCGCACCGAGCGTGGTGCCATGCGGCCGGCCACCTGCAGATAGGTGCTGGCGATGGCACCCTGGTCTTCACGCGTTTCGTTGTAGCGAGTCACGGTCTTGCTGTTGAACACATTGAATACGTCCACTTTCAGGCTCAGGCCTTTTACGGCGCCAGGAGTATAGGCCACATTCATGTCCAACTGGGCTTGCCATGGCATGCGGCCCTGGCTGCCGCGCGGCGCCGGCTTGCCGTCGCAATAGAAGTAGCTGGAACCGTAGTCGTTTTCAAAGCGCAGGTCGTTAGGCAATTCGCCGATGCAGTTGCGCGGCGAACCGGAGATCAGCGACAGGTTCGCGCCCACCGTCACGTCAGGGATGACTTGCATGAAACCATACGCCTTGAATGCGTGGCGATGGTCGCCCGGCAGATAGCCATAGGCGTTGTACATCAGCTCCTTGTGATCGTCACTGACCGTCAGGCCCACATCGCCACCACCGATGGTGTCCGTCTGGCCTTCCATATTGCCCTTCAGGCCAGACAGGGTGTAGGTCAGCTTGCCGTACCAGCCGTTCGTGTATGGGTGCTCGACGAACAGGTTCAAAGCGCGGTAGGTGCGCGATGGCAGCGGATTACCCCACTCTGCCGCCGAGATATCCACGCGGCGCAAACCCTTGCCGTCGTCGAAGTCCACCATCAGGCTATTGTCGCGGCCCGGGTTGATGATGGCGCACTGGAAGCCGCCCCAGTGGCTGGTGTCGACGCTGTTGCGCGTGGCCCAGGCTTGCAGCGGACGCTCATCGCAGACATCGTCGTTGGTATCGTTCATCTTGCGGTACAAGACGCTGGCGCCGACCACCAGTTTCTTGCTCAGGGCGCGCTCGAAACCCAGCGAGATTTCGTCTTGCGACAATGGTTTCAGGCCGATGGCCGTCACTTCGCGCGCATCGCGGCTCTGGCCGTAGGCGTTGTTGGCCGAATACGGCTTGCCTATCGCATGCAGGCCCGTCGGCGCGCCTGTGACCGGATCGACGCCCGTATAGGTGTACAGCTCGCTGGTGGCCAGGAAGGGGCTGGCCATATTGCTCGACAGGTTAGATGGCACCGGCAAGTGATAACGGCCACCGTTGGCGAAGAATTTCAGGGTGCCGTCACCCAGGTAGTCCCAGGTGGCGCCCAGGCGCGGAGCGATCATATTGCGCTGCGAAATGAAGGCTACGCCATCGCTGCTGTAATTGGTGAACTGTTCGCGGCGCAGGCCCAGGTCCAGCAGTACCCGTTCCGTGACCTGGTAGTGATCCTGGATGTATTGCGCCGATTGCACGCTGGTCGGCGTGGCCAGGTTGGCGTTGAGGTCCTTGCTGACGTAATAGCCTTGCGCGCCATAACCGCCGCCCTGGGCCGGCGTCTCAAACGCACCGTTGATGGCGCGGTTCGGATCGCTGGCCTTCTTGTAGCTCCAGCGATAGCCGCCGGCCAGGCTCAAGCCCACCTTCGACTCCACGTCGATGCGGTCGATACCGCCGCGCAGCGAGTGCTTGCCCAGCTTATATTCCAGATCCAGGCGCTTGGCCTTCTGGCGGTCTTCCGATGACGGATCGACCAGGGTGCCCGTCACCGTCTGCGGATTGGCATAGCTCAAGCCTGGCACCTGGGTCGACACACTCGACGACGTTTGCGCCAGGCTTGAATCGTAGCCATTCGGCGTGCGGTTGTGCGAGGTGCGCGATTGCCCCATCATGGCTGTGACGGTCAGATTGTCCGTCAAATAGCCCGTGTACTTGAAGATGTCGACATTGGCGCCTGGCGCGGCCGATGAGCCGCAGCAGTTGGTGGTGCGCTCGCCTTTGCCAGACTGGATACCGTTGCTCGAATGCGTGTCGTAGCTGTAGCCATAGGACGCGCTTTCCGTTCTGGTGCGGTCAAACAGCTTGGTATATTCGAAGTGATGATCGTCCGTCAGGTTGTAATCGAGCTTGGCCGTCATGCGGTCAACCCGACTCTGGCTGACGCTCCAGCCGCGCGCCAGGGCGGTGCCCGCGTCGGCGGTGGCGCCGACGGACTGGCCGTCAGTGCGTGTCTGTTCCAGCGCAACGAAGGCGAACAGCTTGTTCTTGATCAATGGACCGCTGCCATACAGGCCCACGACCTTGCTGGTGCTGCCATTGTCGCGGTTCCAGTACTGCAGCTTGCCATCGGTTTTCGGATTGGCGCCCGTGTTCGGATAATACGTATTTTCCGGCTCGCCCTTGAGCGAATGGGGAATGTAGGAAACCTTGCCACCGAATTCAAACTTGTTGCCGCCGCTCTTGGTGGTGATGTTGATCACGCCGCCCGTGGAGCGGCCAAATTCCGAACCATAGCCGCCCGACAGCACTTGCAGATTGGAGATGGCGCCAAATGGCAGTTCCGACGCGCCCACCTGGGTCAGGATGTTGGTGATGGGGAAGCCGTTGACATAGAACGCGTTTTCCGACTGGCCCGAGCCGCCGATGGACGGGGCACTGCCATACACGCCGTTGGTGCCGCGCGCCACGCCCGGCGTCAGCTGCACGATGGAGGCAACGTCGTTACCCACCGGTAGCGCCTTCAATTCCTTGGCCGTGAAAATCACGCCATTATTCGTGTTCGACACGTCGATCGGGTTGCGCGAAGCGCGCACCGTGACGGTTTGCGCCTGACCAGCAGCGCCGGCATTGGCCGGGCCAAAGTTGGCTTCCGCGCCGGCGCCGATCAGGGCCTCGACTTCCTGCGATGCTTCCACGCTGCCGGCGCGCAGCACGCGCACCGCATAGCGTCCTGGTGGCATGGAGTTGGCCACATAGCGGCCCGACGCATCCGGGGTCAGTGTGCGCTGCACGCCTGTCGCCAGGTTTTCCAGTACCACGGTGGCGCCAGCCGGCGTGGTCACTTCGCCGAAAATGGTACTGGTGGCGTTCGACTGTGCCCAGGCCTGGCCTGGCACGCCGGCCGCCAGTGCGATCACGATCGCGGCGGCGCGGCTGATGTCGCGCAATTTGAGTCGGGTGCTATGCATAATGGTCTCTCCGTCTATATCGAGGGTTATCAGCGCCCTCCCCGCTCCAGAGCGAAGCTGTGGGGGACGCCATTCTTATGGTGATCAGTCAGCCGGTGCGGCCATGCAGCCGCACCTTCCGAAAATCAGTCTGACATCGGCTGATTTCCGTTTCCTTGGGAATACTTTAAAAAGAAAAATAAGTATCGTCAATAAAAAGAAAGTATCACCACAAATTATCTTCAAAATCATCAAAAAAATGCCGTTTTATCTTTCGTTTTGCCATTATTTTTCATTCTATGCTTTCGCTATCGTGGTATGGCAGATACATGCCAATGGAAAAAAGGTGGCTTCATGGCGGGAATCAACAGAACAAAGCGGTGAAAATTGCCGCACAGCGCGACTATCGCACCTATTTTTCTTTCGATTTTCTTTCGTATCCGATATTTCGAAATGTAAAATTTTTACTCTTTAGGTATTAACGGGTGCCGCCGCCATTACCTGAGCGGCGGCGGACCCGGTCATCGCCAGGGCTTAAAAGAACTTGTAGCTGGCCGAGAGGGCAAATTGGCGGCCGAACAGGTTTTGGCTATGGTTGTAGCCTTCCCAGCCATTCGGGTCGTAGTAAGGCTGCTTGTTGAATGCATTTTTCACGTTCAGGCCAACGTCCAGATGCTTGATCGGCTTCCAGCTGAAGACCAGGTTGACCGTGGTGTACGACGGCGCACCCTTGCACTGGCCAGCCGGCAGGGCGACGGATGCGGCGGTACAGTTTTCCGGCGTGTTTTCCGTATCCCAGGGACCATACGCCCAGCGTGTCTTGCCCGAGTAGTTGACAAACACGCTGCTGACGAAGTTGCGATAACTCCAGTCGGCATTGACGGTAGCGCGGTAGCGCGGCGAATCATAGTAGCCAACGTTGTTGCCGGTAAAACCCGTGCCGTCTTCGCTATTGTAGGTTTCGCGCTTGCGGATGGTCGCTGCAATGCCGGTGCTCAGCTTGCCCATGTCGCCAAGCGAGAAACGCGTGCGGGCATCGATGTCCACGCCGTCGATCAAGGTGCGGCCGCGGTTCGAATAGGAGTTGATCAAGCCGCCCAGGTTGCCCACCGAATAGCTCGGCACGCCACCGGCGCACACGCCCGTGTTGGCAGGATTGGCGCACATCGCCGCCACCGCCGCCATGTTGCCGCGGTCAGCATCGGTCAGTTCGTTGCGGATGGCGCTGGAGGTGCCGGCCAGGCTCGGACCGTACTTCTCCACCAGCTGCGTAAACAGCTCATTGAAGTCCTGGCGCACGATTTCATCGCGGCGGTACACGAACCAGTAGTCGACCGAAATGCTGACGTCCTTGGCCGGCTGCATGACCAGTCCCAGCGTCGAGATCTTTGCCTTCTCGGGACGCAGGTTCTGGTTCGGCGGCGTCAAGCCGCCCACCGTCGTCGAGCAGTTCGAGTTCAGCAGGCTCTTGCCCAGGTCCGCGTCCGTCGCCACTGTTGACTTCATCAAGGCACGCGCCATGGCGTTCGTTTCATCGCAGCGCACCGTGTCGCGTATGCCGCCAACTTGCGCAAAGACGCCGCCCGTGCCCGATTCAGCCAGGTTAGGCGCGCGGAAACCTTCGGAATACGTGCCCCGCAACATCAGGTCGGGCCGCGCGCGCCATATCACGCCCAGCTTGGGCGCCAGGTTGGCCGAGAAATGCGGGTATTTATCCACACGCGCGGCCGCATTGACCTCCAGCGTGTCGCTGAGCGGGATGACCACTTCGCCAAACACTGCCGCGATGGTGCGCCGGCCGTCGAACCAGGAGCCACCCTGCTGCGTGATCAAGCCGTTGGCCGCATCCGCATTGCCGGGCGTGAGGAAGCTCTCGCGCATCACGTTGGTGCCCACGGCGGCGCGCACTTCGCGCCCGCCCAGCTTGAACAGGGTGCCTTCCAGCTTCGCATCCCAGGTCATCAGCTTGGTCCAGGACTCGATGGCAAAGGTCGGGTAGGCGCCACGCAAGAGCGCCGCATTGGCCTCGCTGATTTCGCCGAATTTATACGCAGGATTGTCCGAAATGTAGGTTCGGCCGCTGACGGGGTCTTTCGTAAACGGGCCAAACGCCTGCTCGAAACCCTTGATATTGATATTCGCCGTCTGGAACAAGGTGGAGTGGCTGCCCGCCACGCTGAGCGCCGTTTCAAAATCCCAGCCGCCGCCGATGCTGCCGCGCAGGCCAACCAGCGCACGGTAATTTTCATCGATATTCTTTTGGCCGAAGTGGCCGGTCGCATCCTGCAGCAAATAATTCAAGCCCGCCGCGCCACCCATCTTGGCCACCATGTCGGCATCGAGCTTGCCTTTCAGGTAGACGTTGTTCGGGCTCAGGTACGGCGTGGCAAAGGTGTTCAAGGTATTGCCCGTGTTGCGCGCAAACCAGTTGCTCGTACTGCCGCTATTGAAGCTGGACGGACCGTTTTCACCGCGCATCTGGATGTGGGTGTAGGCGCCTTCCGCAAACGCTTCCATGTCGCCACCGAGTTTTACGCGGCCACTGAGGTAGGCCGTGGCACGCTCCGATGTCGGCCCCGTATCGAGCTGGTTGGGCAGCGTATTCCAGATGCAGCGGGTGCCCGACGCCTCGGTGACGCTATTGTTGCAGCCATTGACTGCGCGCTGGGTGCGGGCATTGTTGTTGGCCTTGTCGAAGACAAAGAAGGTACCGGGGTTCATCACGCCCGGTTCGCTGCCCTTGCCGATGCGCATATTCGGAATGAAATTGGGGTTATTCTCATAGAAATACGCGGGACGCTTCTGGTAGGTGTCGGCCAGCGCAATGCGGTCGCGCTGGTAGACATTGACCGAACCGTAGACGTTATAGCCGTCGTTCTCCAGGTCGCCCACGCCATACAGCAAGCTGGCTTGGCGCTCGCCAAAGGCCTTGACGCTGGGTGAAAACTCGCTGTTGGCGCGCGCTTCGAGTCCCTGGTAGCTCTTTTTCGTGATGACATTGATAACGCCAGCGACGGCGTCCGAGCCGTAGACGGCCGAGGCGCCGTCCGTCAGGATTTCCATGCGCTCGATCGCTGCGGCCGGGATGGCGTCGATGTTGACGAACATGGTCTGGAAGCCGGCCGGCGCGCCATAGAACGACAGGCGGCGGCCATTTAACAGCACCAGGGTGCCCTGCGCGCCCAAGCCACGCAAGTTGGCCTGCGAGCCGCCGTCCGAGCCCGTAAACATCGAGCGGAAGTCTTGCTGCGCCGGACGGGCGGCGGGCAGGTTGTCGAGCACCTGCAGCAAAGTGAGCGCGCCCATGTTTTCAATCTGCTTCGCATTGATCACCTGCACCGGCGAGGCGGTTTCGGCGTTGATGCGCTTCAGGCTCGATCCCGTCACTTCGACGCGCGCCAGCTTCTCTTCCTTCCTGGCGTTGTCGTCCTGTTCGTCCGCAGCAAGCGCCGTGGAGGCCAGCGCAGTGGATGCCAATCCTACCGCCACCATCGCGGCCATCAATTTTTTCAAATGCATTCCCAACTCCTCTTTTTATAAGTGATTTGTTTTCGTAAGGCTGCAAGAGCCCCTCCCCGGTCCGAAGAGGGGCTCATTTTTAGTGAAGTGAAGAGTGGTGTGGTTAGCGCGGCTTGACGGTCGCGCCTTCCGTGCCGGTCAATACGGCATTGGCCCAGTTGCCGCAAACCTGGGTTGGCTGGGCGCCACGCGCGCCCAGGGTACGCAGGCTGAGCTGGCTCAGGCCGCGCACATCGATTTCGGGCTTGACTACCCCCGGAGCCGTGACCAGGCCGCTGTCGTACAGCAGGCGCTCACCGCTCCATACCTGGAATTGCAAGCCACCCGCACTGCGGCAGCTATCGTCCACGCCCAGGTCGGCGCGCAGCAGATTCCAGTTCCCCGCCAGCTGCAAATCAATGCGGCTGGCAGGCCCGACACCGAGGCCCTTGCGGAACCACAGGCCGTTCATGCGCATCTCGGCAGCCTTGCCGGCTGGACGATCGCGTACAACATGCGCAATGTTTTTCGGCAGCGCCAGGTCCGACAGATAGCGCTGCACCTCTTCGCCTTCGTCCACGCGGTGCTCCAGCACGCGAAATTGCGACAAGGTGATGGGCGCCACGTCGGTCGCCAGCGCTGCGTCGTACGCGCGCGCCACCGGCCCGGCTTGCGCCGCCGTGACCATTGGATCAGTGCCGGCCGCGCCATCGCCTTCCGGATTTTGCGTGCTCATCACACGGAAACGCAGCAAGCGCCCCGCCGTGGCCGGGAAATTGATGGTCTGTGTGCCTTCCTGCAGCTTCAAGGTGCCACGCTGCAAAGGCGCGCCCCACTCGCCGTTGTTGTCGCCGATGTAAATCTCGTAGTCGCGCACCTGGCCATGTTTCCAGTGCTGGTCGTTGCGCGGCGCCAGTTCGATGCCATCGACCAGGCGCCGCTCCGTGAAGCCGATCACCCATTCATGCGGGCCGCTCTTCACGGCCGGGCTGCGCACGGTGCGGAACCAGGTTTCCGGCTTGCCATCGAAGGCGTTTTCCAGCGCATAGCCGCTTTCTTCGGCCGGACGCGCCACCACCTGCATGGCGTCGGCCGCCAAGGCGCGCCCTGGTACGGGGGCGGCCGGGAAGTCGGCATCGATCCTGGCCACGGCCAGCGCACCATCGACCTGCATGCTCAGGGGCTGGCCGATATCGTGCGCCGCCACTTTCACGTGCAAGGTGCCTTGCCTGTCGGCGGCGTCGAAGAACCAGCCGTCAGCAGCCTTGTCGTAGGCAGCACGCTCGCTCATTGCGGCAAGCAATCGTTCACCAGCCTTGACAGCTTGGGGCCGCTGGCCCGCCAGCATGCGCAGCGCATAGCCACGGCGCGCTTCCTGGCCCGCGTACTGGCCCTCGACGGCGCCGATGTCGATGCGCACGTCGCCATCCTTGGCATGCATGCGTATCACCTGCTGGCTGAAGGCGCCGCCCTGGTACTGGCGCGTGTTGCCGTCATCTTCATACAGGGTGTACTCCGAATCGCCGTGCGGATACACGTCGAGCGTCAGTTGATCCTTCCGCTTCTGGCCGTCGTACAGCATTTCCGGATACATGGGCAAGATGGCGCCGCCGCGCACGAACACGGGCAGTTTCTCCAGCGTTACCTGCATGTCCAGGTCGCGGCCCTTGGCGCCGGCCGTGGCCTGGCGGCCATCCCAGTAGTCGTACCACGTGCCCTGCGGCAGGTGGATGCCCTTGCGCCAGCCACCGCTGACGGCCTGGCTGCGGTAGACAGGCGCCACCAGCACGTCGCGCCCCAGCAGGAACTGATATTTATACGCTTCCGTGTAGGCTGCCGGGTCTTGCGGGTAATCCCACATCAGTCCCCGCACCAGCGGTGCGCCCGTCTGCTCGGCTTCGCGCACCAGCGTGTACATATACGGCGTCAAACGCATCTTGAGCTTCAGGTAGCGGCGGTTGATGTCGCGGTATGGCTCGTCAAACCACCACGGATGCTTGCGCTCGGCCGCGGCCCAGCCGGACATGCCCATCAGGACGGGCGTAAAGCTCTTCCACTGCAAGTCGCGCAGATAGGTTTCCGGGCTGCCGCCGAAGATGGCATCGACGTCGCCGGACGCATACGCCTGGCCCGACAGGCCCGAGCCGATCAGGGTAGGAATGTGCCAGCGGATGTAGTCCCAGCTGGCGCTCTGGTCGCCCGTCCACGCCACCGCATAGCGCTGGATGCCGGCCCAGCCCATCACCGTCCACAGGAACGGACGGCTGTCGGAATTGTTCAAGATGCCGTCATAGGCCGACTTGTTCGCATCCATGGCGAACTGGTAGCCCTTGCCCGTCCAGGCCACGTCCAGCTTTTGCACGCGGCTGCCCGCCTGGCCCACTTCCCAGGCGATCTTGTCGACGCCGTTTTCCGTCCACAGGCCCGTGCGGAAGCCGTAGCCGGCCAGGCCCTTCACCGTTTCCGGCAAATTCGTGTAGCCGCAGCCGTAGCCGTCGTTGGGTAGGATCCAGCCGCCCGGCATGTCGTTTTCGCGATACTTGCGCGCCACCGTTTCCACCACGTCCAGCGTCTTGCCGGTGGCGCCATCGGTCCAGCCTTTCGGCACGGAACCGGGTTTTTTCACATTGTCGCCATCGTTGTAGCAATCGGCGTCGCCGTATTCCAGCGCCCAGCGGGGCAGCATGCGCGCGCGGCCCGTCAAGTCCGTGTAGCGGGCGACGACGTCGCGCAAGTCCTTGCCGACAAAGAAATACGCGTCGAAACGGCCTTCGGCGTGCTGCAGCGAGACTTGCTCCTTGTCGCGCAAGTCGTAATTACCGTCCGACCAGGTGTTGCGCAGCACGCCCCAGCCACGCGAACTCATCAAGAATGGCGCGGGATTTGGCCGGTCACCCTCTTCCCAGCCTCCCGAGTAGGACACGGGCACTTGCTTGCCCTTGAATTCGAAGCGGCCATTTTGCTGGCCGCCGCCAAAATAGCGCTCGCCCGGCGCGCTGGTGAGTACCTGCACGCCCTGCTTGTCGTCCAGCGACAAAGGCTGCACTTCGCGCCACAGCGGCACGCTATCGCCGGCGCGGAACAGGGTAAAACGCAAGGGCTTGCGGTCGATGCGCAGGCTCAAGGCCTCGGTGCTGATAAGGATATGGTCGGCCTGTTCGCTGATTTTATACGCCACTTGCGCGGCCGGCTGGCCGACGACGATGGGCGCGGCCTTGTCGCCGGGGCCCGTCAAGCCGGACTTTGGCCCGGCCCAGATGCGCAGCACGTCCGTTTGCGGCAGACTGATACGCAACTGTACGCCCGTGTCGCTGCGCAGGTCCCAACCCAAGCCCTCGCCCTTGGCCACGTCGGCCGCATGCACGGCGGAGAGGCTTTGCAGATTGCCGATCGGCGCGGCATGCACGCCATGCGCGGCCAGCGTGGAGAGCGCAGCGAGAACACAGGCAGCGATGGCGCGGCGGGGAAGCAAAAGTGGTTTCATCTGGTGACTTTCAGAAATATCGATACGATGGAAATACTTTAAGAAGAAAAATAAATATCGTCAATGAAAAGAAAGTTATTGCGCAAACATATTCAAAAAATGCCCAACTGTGGCGCATTTATCTTCCGTTTCACCAAAAGGTCACAAACAATACTTTCGTTATCGTCGCATTTCAACGACAGGCCATGCCGAAGCAGGCTTTTTTGTGGCGCACCATCCCCATTGGATGCCGACAAAACGACATTATTTCGCAAGTAATCCAATAATTTACTTTCGTTTTACTTTCGTATTTGACTTTTCGAAAATTAGTATTTATGCTTTCTCACAACAAACACTTTACTGACACTCCATGACTACCCTTCTTCAGCGTGACATTCAATCCTGGCGCGACATCGGCGGCCTGCATACGGCCGAGGAGATCGCCCACCAGCCGGCCATCTGGCGCGCACTCGCCACCATTTTGCGCAGCGAGCAAGCCAGCCTGGCCGCCTTCCTGGGCGATGCGCTATCCAATCCACAGCAGCGCGTCATCCTGACCGGTGCCGGCAGCTCGGCCTATGTGGGCGAGATCGTCGTCGATGAACTGAACAAGAGCTGGCCGGCGCAGATCCGCGCCATCGCCACCACCACCTTGCTGACGCATCATGAGCTGTACCTGGAAGCGGCTGCGCCCACGCTGCTGGTGTCGTTTGCCCGCAGCGGCGACAGCCCGGAAAGCCTGGCCGCCGTGGAGTTGCTGCGCCAGGTCGTGCCCGGCGCGCGTTTCCTCAACATTACCTGCAATGCGGACGGCAAGCTGGCACGCCAGGGCGCCAATGACGCCAACACGTATAACTTGCTGATGCCCGCTGGCAGCTGCGACCGCGGCTTCGCCATGACCAGCAGTTTTACCAGCATGCTGCTGGCCGCCCTGTGCGTACTGGGCCAGGACACGGACCTGGGCCGCCTGGAAAGCCTGGCCAGCCTGGGCGAACAAGCCTTGCGCGACTGGTCCGCCCCCGTGGCGGCACTCGGCTCACAGCCCGTGCAGCGCGTGGTCTACTTGGGTAGCGGTCCGCTGGAAGCGCTGGCCAAGGAAGCGGCATTGAAAATCCTGGAATTGACGGGCGGACGCGTGATGGCGATGGCAAATACGGCGCTGGGTTTCCGCCACGGCCCGAAATCGGCCGTCACCAAGGAGTCCCTGGTGATCCTGCTGCGCAGCAGCAAGCCGCTGGCGCGCCAGTACGAAGACGATTTGCTGAAGGAACTACAGCGCGACAGCGTGGCGCAAACCTGCCTGACGGTGGGCATCGGCGGCGACATCGCGGCCGACGCGCCGGCCTGGCCCGACGCCTGGCTGGCCCCGCTGTGGCTGCTGATGGCGCAGCAATACGCGCTGCACCAGTCCGCGCTGCTGCAACTGCGCCCCGACAATCCATTCGCCGGCGGCATCGTCAACCGTGTCGTGCAGGGCGTCACCATCTATGGCCATGACCAATTCTAAGCAAATGCAAGGTTTCCACGGCATCGACATCGGCGGCAGCAAGATAGAACTGGTTGCCTTTGAAGACCGCGATGGCGTGCTAGTTGAGGCGTTCCGCGAGCGCGTTGCCACGCCTGGCGATGATTTTGCCGCTTTCGTGCAAGCCATCCTTGATCTGGTGGCGCGCGGCGACGCAGCCCTGGGCATGGCGGCGCCCGTGGGCATCGGCTTGCCCGGCGTGATCGACAGCGCCAGCGGCCGCCAACTGAGCTCCAACGTACCGGCCCTGAACGGCCGCCTGGTGGCGCAAACCTTGCAGCATGCCTTGCAGCGCCCTGTCGCCATCGGCAACGATTGCCAGTGTTTCGCCCTGTCGGAAGCGCAGGGCGGCGCGGCCGACAACTATGCCACCATGTTCGGCGCCATTCTCGGCACGGGCGCCGGCGGCGGCTATTGCGTGGGCGGCCAGCTGCTGCGCGGCTTTAACGGCGTGGCCGGCGAATGGGGCCACTGGAGCCTGCCCGCCACGCTGCTGGCGCAACATGGCTTGATGGACTACGCCTGCCCGTGCGGCAAGCAAGGCTGCCTGGAACGCTATGTCTCCGGCCCCGCCATGAGCAAATTGCACGCGCATTTTGGCGGCGACGGTGCCGAGCCGCTGGCCATCGTGGCCCGCGCCAACACGGGCGACGCCGTGGCCGAGCGCACGGTCGCCGTGCACCTCGATTTGCTGGGCCATGCGCTGGCTGGCCTGGTACTGGCCTACGACCCGCACGCCATCGTGCTCGGTGGCGGCCTGTCCAAGCTGCCGCACCTGTACGACAAACTGCCGGCCGCCGTGAAGCGCCATTTGTTCCCCGGCGTGCAAGTGCCGCCCATCCTGCCGCCCCGCTTTGGCGACGCCGGCGGCGCGCGCGGCGCGGCGCTTTTGATACGACAACATACGAAGGCTTGAGAACAATGAACCAAGTGGAACACCCGATTTTGACACTTTCGCCTATCCAGCAAGTGATCAAGGCGCACCGCCGCGGCGAACGCGTGGGCCTGTACGCCGTCTGCTGCAGCCACCCGAGCGTGCTGCGCGCCGCCATGCGCGTGGCGCTTGACTACGACACCGTGCTGCTGGTCGAAGCGACCTCGAACCAGGTCGACCAGTTCGGCGGCTACACGGGCATGACACCAAACGTCTTCCGCGACACGATGCTGGCACTGGCCCAGGAACAGGGTTTCCCGGCCGAGCGCCTGGTGCTGGGCGGCGATCATCTTGGTCCGAACACCTGGCAGCACCTGGACGCGGCCACCGCCATGGATCACGCCGACACCCTGATCGCCGCTTACGCGTCGGCCGGTTTCCACAAGATCCACCTCGATTGCAGCATGCGCTGCGCCGACGATCCTTTGCTGCTCGACGATGAAACCGTGGCCGCCCGCTCGGCGCGCCTGTGCCGCATCGCCGAAGCGGCTGCTGCCGCGGCCGGCTTCGCGCCGCCCGTCTACGTGATCGGCACGGAAGTGCCGGTTCCAGGCGGCGAAGCATCGCTGGCGCAGGCCGGCGCCGTCACCAGCGCGCAAGCGGCGCGCCGCACGCTCGATGTGCACCGCAGCGCTTTCCTGGAAAATGACTTGCACTGCGCCTGGCGCCGCGTGATCGCCATGGTGGTGCAGCCGGGCGTTGATTTCGATCAAAGCAGCATCGAGCATTACGACGCGCCGGCAGCGGCCGAACTGTCGGCCTTCGTTGCCGAGCAGCCAGGCCTGGTGTTTGAAGCCCACTCCACCGACTACCAGCGCGAAACGGCACTGCACGCCATGGTGCGCGACCATTTCGCCATCCTGAAAGTGGGCCCGGCCGCCACCTTTGCCCTGCGCGAGGCGCTGTACGCGCTGTGCCAGATCGAGCAGGAACTGCTGCCGGCATCCGCCACCTCGCAGCTGATGCAGGTGCTCGACGATGTGATGGTGGCCAAGCCGAAGAACTGGATCAAGCATTACCTGGGGTCGCCAGACGAGCAGCGCCTGATGCGCCGCTATGGCTTGAGCGACCGTTGCCGCTACTACTGGGGCGAGGGAAAAGTGGCCGCCGCCGTCGAAAAACTGCTGGCCAACCTGCAAGGGCTGGCGCTTCCACTGCCCTTGTTGAGCCAGCATTTGCCGGAACAGTACCTGGCCGTGGTGCAAGGCAGCCTGAAGGCGGAAGCGCCGGCCTTGATCGAGCACAAGATCGGCAGCTTGCTGGCGCAATATGCGCGCGCCTGCAACCGCAATGCGGCGCTGCCAGCCATTGCCGAAGCAGCAATCTGTTAAGCTCGGTATTTTCATTTTTTACTGAACCCGCCACCATGCGAAATACCAGCCAACGCCGTGAATCCATCCTCCAATTGCTTGCCCAGCAGGGCTCGGTGCAAGTGACCGATTTGGTGGACAGGCTCGGCGTGTCCGCGGTCACCATCCGCAGCGACTTGAATGCGCTGGAAGCGCAAGGCATGGCCAGGCGCAGCCACGGCGGCGCGACCCTGACGCGCACGCCGCCGCTTGAACACACGATACGCCAGAAGGATGCCCTCAATCACGAGCAGAAGGAGCGCATCGGCGCCTTCGCCGCGCGGCTGGTGGAACCGGGCGACAACATCATCATCGACTCGGGCACCACCACCATCTCGCTGGCGCGCCATTTGCGTGACGCGACCGGCGTGACGGTGGCCACGAATGGCCTGAACATCGCCTGGGAGCTGGCCGACGCGCCCGGCGTGGACTTGATCCTGACGGGCGGCCTGCTGCGCAAGCAGTCGCTGTCGATCCAGGGCAGCCAGGCCGAAACCTGCCTGCAAGCCTACAGCTTCGACAAGCTGTTCCTGGGCGTCGATGGCTTCGACCTGCAGTTTGGCGTGACCACACACGACGAATTGGAAGCAAGCCTGAACCACAAGATGGTGGAACGGGCCAAGAAAATCATCGTCCTCACGGACGCCTCCAAGTTCGGCCGCGTCAGCCTGCACCGCATCGTGCAACTGGACCGCGTCGATACCGTCATCACCGATGCCAGCATCAGCCAGGAATACCGCGAAGGTCTGCAAAAGCTGGGCATCGAACTTTTTATAGCGGAATAATCAAGCATGTTAAGCGGCAGAATCCTTACCCCATCTGGCTGGATCACGGGCAGCATCACTTTTGACCAGCGTATCGTCCAGATACAAGAAGACCCTGCCGCCGACAGCGCGCTGACCATCCTGCCCGGCTTCATCGACCTGCACGTGCATGGCGCGGCCGGCGTCGACATCATGGAAGGCGGCGACGCCGGCGCCACCGTGGCGCAAGTGCACGCGCGCCACGGCACCACGGCCCTGCTGGGCACCACCCTGACAGCCAAGGAGCCGTCGATTCGCCGCGCCCTCGAAGGCCTGGCCGGCGTCATCAGGCAGCGCCCCGAAAACGGCGCGCGCATGCTGGGCGTGCATCTGGAAGGCCCGTTCCTGAACCTGCACCGCCTGGGCGCGCAGCCGCCCGACGTGGTGCAGGCCAGCCTGGCGCTGGTGCAAAGTTTTCACGCCATCGCACCCATCAAGGTATTGACCATGGCGCCGGAAATCCCGGGCCACCTGGAACTGATTCCGCAACTGGTGGCGATGGGCATCCGCGTGCAGATCGGCCACAGCGCCGGCACGTATGACGACGGCGTGGCTGCCCTGAAAGCAGGCGTGTCGGGCTTCACTCACCTGTACAACGGCATGACGGGCATGACGCACTACGACCCGGGCATGGTGGGCGCGGCGCTGGCGCACGCCGAATATGCGGAAATCATCCCCGACCTGCAGCACGTGGCCAAAGGCGCCCTGCGCGCGGCACTGCGCGCCATTCCGCGCCTGTACGGCGTGACGGACGCCACCTCGGCCACCGGCATGCCGGACGGCGAATATGGCCTGGGCACGCAGCGCGTGTATAAATGCATGGGCTGCGTGCGCCTGGCTACGGGTTCGCTGGCCGGCAGCGTACTGACCATGGACCAGGCCCTGCGCAATTTCGTCGACCTGGGCCTGGACCTGGCCGACGCCTCGAACCGCTTGTCGCTATACCCCGCCGATTACCTGGGCGAATCCGAACGGGGCCGCCTGGCGCCCGGCGCCTGGGCCGACATCGTCGTCCTCGATTCCAATTTACAGCCAGTGTCCGTCTTCGTTGAAGGCACGGCCATCGATCTTTCCAACCGCTAGACCCCACTTCCGGAGTTTTCATGCACGACAAGTCACACAAGGCCCCCGTGTGGGCCATGCGCTACCTGCTATTTATTGCCGGCATGGGGGGATTGCTGTACGGCATAGACATCGGCATCATCGCCGGCGCCCTGCCCTACCTGGAATCGACGGCCTCGGTGGCCTGGAAACTGACGGCTCAGCAGCTGAGCTTTATCGTCGCCGCCGTGCTGCTGGGCTCGGTCCTGTCGTCGCTGTTTGCCGGCGCCCTGGCCGACCTCCTGGGCCGGCGCTGGGTGATGGCCCTGGCCGGCGTCCTGTTCAGCGCCAGCATCCCCCTGATTGCCCTGGCCGACGGCTACACGCCGCTGCTGCTGGGCCGCTTGCTGCAAGGCATCAGCGGTGGCTTGATCGGCGTCGTCGTGCCCCTGTACCTGGCCGAATGCCTGCCCGCGCAGCAGCGCGGACGCGGTGCGGCCCTGTTCCAGTTGCTGCTGACCATCGGCCTGGTGGCCGCCGCCCTGATCGGCCTGGTACAGGCGCAGACGGTGGAAACGGCTACGCAAGCGGCGCACGCGCTGCCGGAAGTGGCCCGCGCCGCCGCCGTATTCGCGGCCAAGGACCACGCCTGGCGCAGCATCTTCTGGGTCTGCCTGACGCCGGGCCTGGTGTTTACCGTCGGCAGCCTGCTGCTGGCCGAATCGCCACGCTGGCTGGCCCGTCGCGGCCGTGTCGAGCAGGCACGCCAGTCGCTGCTGCGCACGCGCCTGCCGGCCGTTGCTGAAATGGAGCTGCGCGAAATCCTCGATACACCCGAGAATGCGGCCAAAATCAGTGGCAAGGCCAATGTACGCGACCCGTTGCTGAGCCGCCGCTACGTGCTGCCCTTCCTGCTGGCCTGCCTGATCCTCGCATGCACGCAGGCGACGGGCATCAATTCCATCCTCGCCTATGTCGTCAACATCCTCAACCAGGCGGGCCTGTCCGGCGCCTCGGCCAACATGGCCGACGTCCTGTTAAAAGTGCTCAACGCCGTAATGACGGTGGTGGCGGTGCTGCTGGTGGACCGCAAGGGCCGCAAATTCCTGCTGATGCTGGGTAGTGGCGGCATCATCATCTCGCTGCTGGCGGCCGGATTGCTGTTCCGCAGCGCCGAAGCGAACCTGGCCGACGTGCGTCCGGCGATCGCCGCGAGGATAATATCGAACGGCCTGGCCCTGCAGCTGGACACGACGACCCTGCAATCGCTGGGCGCGGCCGCCGACGGCACGCCGCAGCAACTGACCGTCGCCTATGCCTACGGCCCGTTCACCAACGTGAAGAGCTTGCGCAGTGACGACCCCGTGCTGCGCCAGGTGAGCATCGCCCGTGGCGACGCCGTGCAGCCAGACAGCGTAATCGGCATGTTTTTCCGCAAACTGCATCTGAACCCGTTTGCCGACCCGGCCGCCGGGCGCGAAGCGCCGCTGCGCATCGAGAAGGCCAGCCTGGGTCCCGTGCCCTCGTCCACGCATGGCTGGCTGGTGGCCATCGCCATCTGCGTGTTTGTTTCCAGCTTTGCCGTGGGACCGGGCGTGTGCGTATGGCTGGCCCTGTCGGAACTGATGCCAACGCGCATCCGCTCGAACGGCATGAGCATCGCCCTGCTGGTGAACCAGTTCGTCTCGACCGTGATCGCCGCCATCTTCCTGCCGACGGTGGGCTTGCACGGCTATTCCACCCTGTTCTTCTTCGGCGCCGGCTGCACCGTGCTGTACTTCCTGGCCGCTGCATTCCTGTTGCCGGAAACCAAGGGGAAAACATTGGAGGAAATCGAAGCCCATTTCGCCAGGTAGTCATTGCCAGAACCAACAGCACTCTCCTTTTCGCCCCGGGCTACCAGCCTGGGGCATTTTTTTAACAGGATGCCAACTTGTACGGCTGGCGTGCATGGCGATATACAGAATTCCTTCTAGAATGGCGGCCGCCTGGGCTAGAATCTGGCTGCGTCGTGCTGCCCACGAGGCGGCAATGGCGCCATGACAAAAACACACAGGAGAGACAGTGAGCTTATTTAGAACCAAGAATCTGGATGACATGATTGCCCACAGCAAGAAACCGGGAGGACTGGCGAAGGTGCTGGGGCCGTTCGACCTTGTGCTGATGGGCATCGGCGCCATCGTCGGCACCGGTATTTTTGTCTTGACGGGCACGGGCGCGCTGACGGCCGGCCCCGCCCTCTCGCTGTCGTTTGTCGTCGCCGCCGTCGCTTGCTGCTTCGCCGCCCTGTGCTATGCAGAATTCGCCTCCACCGTGCCGGTGGCCGGCTCCATCTACACCTATAGCTACGCCACCCTGGGCGAGCTGGCCGCCTGGATGATAGGCTGGGACTTGCTGCTCGAATACGGCCTGGCCGCAGCCGCCGTCTCCGTCGGCTGGTCCGGCTATTTCCAGTCGCTGCTGTCGGGCTTTGGCATCGCCCTGCCCGTGGCCCTGACGGCCGCGCCGGGCGCCTTGCCCGGCGTGACCACCTTTATCAACCTGCCGGCGCTGGTCATCATGTTGCTTCTTACGGCCATGCTGGGCTGGGGCGTGCGCGAATCGGCGCGCCTGAACAACATCATGGTGGCCATCAAGGTGGGCGTGGTGCTGCTGTTCATCATTTTTGGCGCGCGCCACGTGCAGCCGGCCAACTGGCAGCCCTACATGCCGTTCGGCTACCACGGCATGCTGAGCGCAGCCGCGCTGGTGTTCTTCGCCTTCATCGGCTTTGACGCCGTCACTTCGGCCGCCGAGGAAGTCAAGCAGCCGTCGCGCGACTTGCCTATCGGCATTATCGGCTCGCTGGCCGTGTGCGCCGTGCTGTACGTGGTGGTCTCGGCCATCATGACGGGCATCGTACCCTACCAAAAGTTCCTCGGCGTCGACCATCCCGTCTCGCTGGCCCTGCAATATGCGGGCGAAAACTGGATCGCCGGCTTCGTCGACCTGGGCGCCATCCTGGGCATGACCACCGTCATCCTGGTAATGGCCTTCGGCCAGACGCGCATCATCTTCGCCATGTCGCGCGACGGCTTGCTGCCACGCCGCCTGTCGAGCGTGCACCCGCGCTTCCACACGCCGTTCTTCGCCACCTGGCTGGTGGGCATCGTGTTTGGCCTGATCGCCGCCGTGATCCCGCTCAACATCCTCGCTGAACTGATCAACATCGGCACGCTGGCTGCCTTCACCATGGTCTCGATCGCCGTGGTGGTACTGCGCAAGAAGCGCCCCGACCTGCCGCGCGCCTTCCGCTGCCCCGGCGTGCCCTACGTGCCAGCGCTGGCCGTCCTCATGTGCCTGGGCTTGATGACCTTCCTGAGCTGGGTCACCTGGCTCGCCTTTGGCATCTGGCTGGTGATCGGGCTAATCATCTACTTCGGCTACGCGCGCAAGCGTTCGCTGCTGCACACAGCGCAGTAAAAAATCACCCCGGCGACATATTCTGTCGCTGCCGCAGTTAAGATGGCGGTCTCGCAACCAACGCGGACCGCCATCCATGCAACGCTCCCCCGACCTCATCGAACAGCTGGACCGCAGCACGGACCAGCTCAAGCGCGCGCGCCTGCGCAGCATGCAGCTGCTGGCCGTGGGCTTGCTACTCTTGGCGGCGCTGGTCTTTGCCGTGGCCCGCTCGCAGCGGGGCGGCCATCCCGCCTGGGGCTATGTGGAAGCGTTTGCCGAAGCGTCGATGGTGGGGGCGATTGCCGACTGGTTTGCCGTCGTCGCCCTGTTCCGCCATCCGCTCGGCATCCCGCTATGGCATACGGCCATCATCCCGAACAGCAAGGCGGAGATCGGACGCAGCCTGGGCGCCTTCGTGGAAAACCATTTCATTACCGAACAAGGTATCGCCGAGCGCATCGTGCAAGCCGACCCGGCCCAGCGGCTGGGCGCCTGGCTGGATGATAGCACCCACGCGCAGCAGCTGGGCATGGCCAGCGCGGGCGTCGTCAGACAGCTGCTGTCGATGGCCGACCACGAAAAACTGGGGCAGCTGCTGCGTGACCAGGCCAGCAGCTACCTGGGGCAATTGAACCTGTCGGACGTGGCCGCCGACTGCATCGATGCGCTGATCGCCGACGGCAAGCCGCAGGAACTGCTGGACTTCCTGCTCGACCGGGGTGCCGCCTACCTGGACGATGACAGCCACCACGCCGCCATCGGCGACTTTGTGCTGGGCGCCTTCCAGATCGAGAACGCGCTGATCAAGAAGGCCTTGAAGGCGTATGAGCCGCGCATGATCGCCTCGCTGCAAAAATTTTCCATCGCCGTGCGCATCGCCCCCGACCACCCGCTGCGCCAGCGCATCGCCGGCTGGATCGCCGACAGCGCGCTGCACTTGAAGGCCGACCCGCATTGGCAAGAGACGGTGCGCCGCTACCAGTTGCAGCTGATCGCCAGCGACACGGTGCAAGCCATGCTGGGCGAGCTGTGGGACAATGTCAGCGCGCGCCTGCTGGCCGACCTGCACGGCGAGCAGCCAGTGCTGGCGCAAGCCATCGCCAGCCTGGCGCGCAACACGGGCAAGGTGCTGGGCACGGACTTCCATGCGCGGCAATGGCTGAACGACGCCATCGTCGCCGGCAGCGCTACGCTGGTGCGCCGCTACCGGGGCGAAGTGGGCGCCTTCATCGCCAGCCGGCTGGACCTGTGGAGCAAGGAAGAAATGAGTAGCCGCATCGAGCTGGCCATCGGGCGCGACCTGCAATTCATCCGCATCAACGGCACCGTCGTCGGCGGCCTGGCCGGCCTGCTGATTCATGCCGCCAGCCAGGCGTTTTAGGCAGCATGCTCCCTGCTCCCTGCTGCTGGCACGGCGCATTTCCAGCAAACTTGATGTAGATCATAATTTTTTGAACCAGCTCTTGCTACCCTGTAAAAAATAGCAGGGAAGCCCACATGACGATCAAGCAAGAGAGCCGACAGCGCTGGCGCCGCCAGCCATGCGCTGCAGCCTTCAATCATCCCCTTTCCCCACCTGACAGGACGACGCCATGCCCTACACCACACTGCTGGTCCATGTAGACAATTCATGCCACTGCGCGCCGCGCATCCGCCTGGCCGTGCGCCTGGCGGTCGCCGAAGGAGCGCACCTGATCGGCTCGGCCATGAGCGGCATCTCGCGCTATGCGTATGGCGGCGGCGTCAACGCGCTGCAGTTTGCGCCGGCGCAAATGCAGGCGCTGCGCAGCCAGGCCAGCGACGCGCTGCATGACTTCGAGCGAATCGCCCGGGAAGAAGGCTTGACCAACTATGAAACGCGCTTCGTCGACGACGACGCGCAAGGCGCGCTGCTGCTGCAGGCGCGCTATTGCGACGTGCTGATCCTGGGCCAGACGGACCCGCAGGACACGCCCTCGCGCGTCATCGCCGGCACGGCCGAGTACCTGATGCTCCATTGCGGCCGGCCCGTGCTGATGGTGCCGCACGCGCCCGCCCCGTCCCAGGCCAGCACCGGCCAGCGCCCCCTGCTGGCCTGGGACGGCAGCGCCGAAGCGCTGCGCGCCATCACCGATGCGCTGCCGCTGCTGGGCCGCGCGCAGCAGGTCACGCTGGCCGTGATCAATTCGCACGCGCAGCCGGCCGCGCATGGCGAACAGCCGGGCGCCGACCTGGCCCTGTACCTGGCGCGCCACGGCGTCAACGTGGACGTGGTACAGCACGACACGCCGCCGGGGCAGGATGTGGGCGCGGCCCTGCTTGCCATGGCGGCACAACGGCAGTGCGACTTGCTGGTGATGGGCTGCTATGGCCACATGCGCCTGCGCGAAGCGCTGCTGGGCGGCGTCACGCGCACCGTGCTGCAAGAGATGAACTTGCCGGTGCTGGTGTCGCACTAGCACCGCTGGCCGAGGCTTGCCGGCAGGACACTCCTACGGCGGTGGTAGTGGCGCAACAGTCGGCGGGACTACAGCCAGCCTTCGCGCTTCAAACGCCGGTGCAGCCAGTAACAGCCGGCGGCAATGACGACGATCACGGCCGGATAACTGCCGCGCCATTTCAGCTCCGGCATGAATTCAAAGTTCATGCCATACAGGCTGAAGACCATGGTGGGCACGGCCAGGATGGCGGCCCACGCAGCCAGGCGCTTGACGACCTCGTTCTGGCGTAGCGAGATTTGCCCCAGCGCCACCTGCATGGCGGAATTGACCATTTCACGCATCTGGCCCGCCGTGTGCGTGACGCGCTTGACGTGATCGAGAATGTCGCGGTAATAGATGCGGTTTTCCTTGGGCACGATGTCGCCATGGAAACGGATCAGCTGGGTGCAGATCTCGTGCAGGGGATTGACGGCCGCGTCGAGTTTGAGCAACTCGGTCTTGAGCTGGTAGAAATCCTGTAGTTTGTCTTCGCTCAAGCTGGGCTTGAACAGCTGGGCTTCATACTGCTGGAATTTGCCTTGCAAGAGGTCGATGCAGGGCTGGTACTGGTCGACGATGAAGTCGATGATGGAATACAGCACATAGCCGGGGCCGCTGGCCAGCTTCTCCGGCACGCTTTCCTTGCGCTCGCGCAATTTCGCATAGCCGGCCGAGGGGCCATGGCGTATGGTGATGATAAAGCGGCAACCGAGAAAAACGTGGGTTTCTCCATACACGATGGCGTCGCCATCGAGGCTGGCCGTATGCAGCACCATGAACAAGGTGTCGCCGTATTCTTCCAGCTTGGGCCGCTCGTGCGCCCCTTCCGCATCCTCGACGGCCAGTTCGTGCAAGCCGAAGGTCGTTTGCAGCGCGTGCATGGCAGCGCCATCGGGGCCGGCCAGGCCGATCCAGACGAAACAATCAGGGTCGTCGAGACATTCACTCGCCTTGTCGATATCGAAGTGTTCGATCTTCTTGCCATCGCGATATGCTTCGCAATTGACGACGGCTGCATGATTACTAAGGTCCATGGTATTTCCGGATAGTGGCTGCTGTGTTGGAGCGCCAGTATAACGGAAAGGTGCTATCAATCTGTCTATCATGCCCCCCTGGAAGCAGGCTGGCGCACGCCCCTGCCATGGTGCTTTCTCTACCGTCGCTATCTGATCGATGGCCCCTACGCCACGGCCGGCAACTTCGCCAGCAACTTATCCAGCGTCAGCGGATACGCCCGCACCCGCACGCCCGTCGCGTTGTACACGGCATTGGCAATGGCCGCCGCCACGCCGCAGATGCCCAGTTCGCCCACGCCCTTGGCTTTCATGGGCGATGACATGGGGTCGGTTTCATCGAGGAAGATGACGTCCTGGTGCGGGATGTCGGCGTGCACGGGCACTTCATAGCCGGCCAGGTCGTGGTTGACGAAAAAGCCACGGCGCTGGTCGATCATCAGTTCTTCCATCAGGGCCGCGCCCACGCCCATGGTCATGGCGCCGATCACCTGGCTGCGGGCCGCTTTCGGATTCAGGATGCGTCCCGCCGCGCACACAGCCAGCATGCGGCGCACGCGCACTTCGCCCGTGTCGCTGTCCACGCCCACTTCCACGAAATGCGCGCCAAACGTTGACTGCTGGAATTTTTTGTCGAGGTCGCCGTATTCCATATGGTCTTCCGCCACGACCTCGCCATGGTAGGCGGCGGCAGCGAGCGGCACGCTGCGCTCGCCGTCCACCACCTGGCCGTCGGAAAACCTTGCTGTGCTGGCATTCATGTCCAGCTTGCCGGCGATGGCCTGGCGCAGGCGCACGCAGGCTGCGTACACGCCGGCCGTGGAACTGTTGCCGCCCCACTGGCCGCCCGAACCGGCCGAGACGGGAAAGTCCGAGTCGCCCAGGCGCACGACAACCTTGTTCAAGGTGAGGCCCAGCATTTCCGCCGCCGTCTGGGCGATGATGGTGTAGCTGCCCGTGCCGATATCGGTCATGTCGGTTTCCACGGTCAGCATACCGTCGCCATCGAGGCGCACGCGGGCGGCGGACTTCATGACCAGGTTGTTGCGAAAGGCCGCCGCCACGCCCATGCCCAGCAGCCAGCGGCCATCGCGCCGCGTGCCGGGCTGGGCTTGCCGTTCCTTCCAGCCAAACTCCACGGCGCCCGTGCGCAGGCAATCGATCAGCCGGCGCTGGGAAAATGGGCGGCTGGGCTTTTCCGGGTCCACTTTCGTATCGTTCAGGATGCGGAAAACGATGGGGTCCATTTTCAATTTGTCCGCCATCTCGTCCATGGCAATTTCCAGCGCCATCAGGCCCGGCGCTTCACCCGGCGCGCGCATGGCGTTGCCTTCCGGCAGGTCGAGCACGGCCAGGCGCATGGCTGTCATGCGGTTGGCGCCTGCATAGAGCAGCCGCGTTTGCATCACGGCCGTTTCCGGCTTGCCGCCCTTCAAGTCGCCGGACCACGATTCATGGCCGATGGCCGTGATCTTGCCATCGCGCGTTGCGCCGATGCGCAGACGCTGGATGGTGGCGGGCCGGTGCGTGGTGTTGTTGAACATCAATGGCCGCGTCAAAGCCACCTTCACGGGACGCTGCGCCGCGCGCGCGCCCAGCGCGGCCAGCAGCGCTTCGGCGCGCACGAACAGCTTGCCGCCGAAACCGCCGCCTATATACGGCGATACGATGCGCACCCTGTCTTTCGGCACACCCAGGGTACGGGCAAGGTCGCCACGGCCCCAGTCCACCATCTGGTTTGACGTCCACACTGTCAGCTTGTCGCCTTCCCAGGCGGCAATCGATGCATGCGGCTCCATCATGGCGTGCGACTGGTCAGGCGTGGTATAAGTGGCGTCCAGGCGCACGGGCGCGGCCGCATACGCGCCGGCAAAGTCGCCCGCGCGGCTGTCCGGCTTGTCTTCCTTGGGCTTGGTGGCCGTGCCCTTGACCTTCGCCAGGTCGAAAACGCCCTGCTGTTCAACATACTTAACGTCAAGCAACTGCGCGGCCGAACGGGCCTGTTCGAACGTTTCCGCCACTACCAGCGCGATGGCCTGGTGGTAATGCTCGATTGCTGGCCCACCCAGCAGGGTGGCTGTGTTCATTTTTCCTTTTCCCAGCTTGCCCGCCGATTCAGCCGTCACCACGGCCAGCACGCCTGGTGCGCGGCGCGCGGCGCTGGTATCGATGGAGGCGATGCGGCCCTTGGCAATGGCAGCACCGACGACGTAGCCATACGCCGCATGCGGCGCGGCTTTGTTTTGTTCATACGCATACGGCGCGGTGCCCGTGGTTTTCAGGGGGCCGTCGATGCGGTCGGTGGCGCGGCCCACGACTTTCAGCTGGTCGATGGGATTGGTCGTGGCGGGTGTGGAAAATTTCATGGCCTTAGCCTTTCTTTGCTTGCGTTGCTTGTGCTTCAGCCATCACGGCAGCAATCGTGCGCTGCGCCAGGGTCACCTTGAAGGCGTTCTCTGCGGTCGGCTTGGCACCCGCCAGCAACTGCTGCGCCACGGCGGCGGCGCCAGCGGGCATCGCCTGCTCGGCTGCCGCCACTCGCCACGGCTGCGGCGCGACGCCGCCCAAGGCCAGCCTGCCCGTGCCATCGGGCAAGATAATCGCCGCCACGGACACCAGCGCGAACGCATACGAAGCGCGGTCGCGCACCTTGCGGTACACGTGCTTGCCGCCCACGGGCCGGGGCAGCACCACGCCCGTGATCAGTTCCCCGGGCTGCAGCGCCGTTTCCAGCTGCGGCGTGTTGCCCGGCAAGCGGTAAAAGTCGGCGATCGGTATCGTGCGCGCGGCGCCGCCTGGCGCCACCGTCTCGATGGCCGCGTCGAGCACGCGCATGGCCACGGCCATATCGCTGGGATGCGTGGCGATGCAGGCGTCGCTGCCGCCCAGGATGGCCAGCGGCCGGCTGAAGCCGCCAATGGCCGAGCAGCCGCTGCCCGGCAAGCGCTTGTTGCAGGCCTGATTCGTGTCATAGAAATAGGCGCAGCGCGTGCGCTGCAGCAAGTTGCCGGCCGTCGTCGCCTTGTTGCGCAGTTGCGCCGAGGCGCCGGCCAGCAAGGCGCGCGACAGCACGGCGTAATCGCGCCGCACCGTGGCGTGGGCCGCCAGCGCCGTGTTGCGCACCAGGGCGCCGATGCGCAAGCCGCCCTCTGGCGTGGCTTCCACCCGATCCAGGGCCAGGCCATTGACATCGATCAAATGCGCGGGCGTTTCGATTTCCAGTTTCATCAAGTCCAGCAAATTGGTGCCGCCGGCAATGAATTTGGCGCCCGGCGTGCCCAGGGCGGCAGCGGCCGCCTCGGCTGGCGTGGCAGCCTTTTGGTAGCTGAAGACTCTCATGCCGGCCTCCCGGCCACGTCAGTGATGGCCTCGATGATGTTGGAATAGGCGCCACAGCGGCAGATATTGCCGCTCATGCGCTCGCGCAGCTCTTCGGGCGTCGCCTGCGGCCGCGCGTTCAGGTCAAGGCTGACATGACTGGGGATGCCCTGGCGTATCTCGCCCAGCGCGGCGACGGCCGAGCAGATTTGTCCCGGGGTACAGTAGCCGCATTGATAACCGTCATGCGCGATGAAGGCCGCTTGCATCGGGTGCAGCTTGTCGGGCGTGCCCAAGCCTTCGATGGTGGTGACGTGGCCACCGTCGTGCATCACGGCCAGGGTCAGACAGGCATTGATGCGCTGGCCGTCGAGCATGATGGTGCAGGCGCCGCACTGGCCATGGTCGCAGCCCTTCTTGGTGCCCGTCAGTTGCAACTGTTCGCGCAAGGCGTCGAGCAAGGTGGTGCGCGTATCGAGTTCCAGGCTGTGGCGCTCGCCGTTGACGTCCAGATTGACTTTCATCATCACGGGCGGTGGACTGGCCGGGGCTGGCGGCGCGCCCGCCTGCGTGGCTTGCGTGGCCTGCCCGTGCGCCACGCCGGGCACGGCAACCGCCGTGGCGGACAGCGCGCCGGCAATCAGCAATTCGCGCCGGGTCAGATTGATATCGCTGGCATGATCCATGGTGTCGCTTCTCCTCGCTGGTGGCTGGGGTGCGCTGCCGCTAAAGGTCAGACGGCACAGGCAAGTAACTTTGCGCCGGAATCGATGCCGCGTCCGTGCACAAACGTACATACGCATGGATTTACTCCAACGCATGCATCGGCGCGGCAATCTGCGCTTCCAGCCTAGCAGTCAATGATGACGACGGCGTGACTTCCAAGCACGCCCTCTTCGATATTTCCAAACGGAAAATTTCCTCCGCGTCCGAGCGAATCAAAGGGGACAATTCGGCTACACTAAGGCGTACTCTCTCTTTCTGGCCTCCATGATCGAAAAGAACCTGCCCGAACTGGTCATGCTGAAACGCCTCATCGACGAGGGCGGCAGTCACCTGGAAGTGGCCGCGCCTTGCACGGTCGCCATGGATGGGCGCCAGTTTCCCGTGTACACCATTGCGCTGGGCAATCCCAGTCCGGACGTGCCTGCGCTGGGCTTTTTCGGCGGCATCCACGGCCTGGAGCGCATCGGCACGCAAGTGATCCTGTCTTTCCTGGAAAGTTTGATCGCGCGCCTGCGCTGGGATGCTACCCTGCACCAGCAGCTCGAATCGATGCGCCTCGTCTTCATGCCGCTGGCCAATCCGGGCGGCATGTGGCAAGCCACGCGCAGCAATCCTCACGGCGTCGACCTGATGCGCAACGCGCCGCTGAGCGCGCGCGAAAGGGTGCCGTTCATGCTCGGTGGGCAGCGCTACAGCGCGCGCCTGCCCTGGTACCGGGGCGCGGCAGACGGGCCGATGGAGGCGGAAAGCCAGGCCGTGTGCGACCTGGTCGAGCGCGAATTGCTGTCGCGCCAGTTCAGCATCGCCCTCGATTGCCATTCCGGCTTCGGCTTGCGCGACCGCATCTGGTTTCCCCACGCCCACACCAGGGTGCCGATCAGCCACCTGGCCGAGATCGGCGCGCTGGAAGAGCTGTTCAGCGAAAGTTACCCGAATCACAATTATGTGTTCGAGCCGCAAAGCCGGCAATACCGCACCCACGGCGACCTGTGGGACTATCTGTACCTGAACGGCACCAGCTACAGCGAGCGCGTATTCCTGCCGTTGACGCTGGAGATGGGTTCGTGGCGCTGGGTCAAGAAAAACCCACGCCAACTGTTCAACCGCGTCAGCATCTTCAACCCCACGGCCGCGCACCGCCTGCAACGCGTGCTGCGGCGCCACCTGGTGTGGTTCGATTTCCTCATGCGCGCCGCCAGCAGCCACGGCCGCTGGATGCCGGAAGGCCTGGCACGCAAGGCGCAGCGCCGGCGTGCCCTGGCGCAGTGGTACGAGTCATGACGCAGATCAAAACGCAGGAAAACTGGGTCTTGCTGCGCGGCCTGATGCGCGAACAGCGCCACTGGGGCGACTTTCCCGCCACCCTGGCGCGCGCCTTGCCGAACGCCAACATCATCACGCCCGACTTGCCCGGCAACGGCCAGCGCCACGCGCAAGACAGCGCCACGCGCGTGGCCGAGATGGTGGAATCATGCCGCCAGGATCTGTTGGCGCGGGGAATCGCCGCGCCGTATCACTTGCTGGCCCTGTCGCTGGGCGGCATGGTGGCCGTGGAATGGGCTCACCGCTACCCGCAGGAAATCGCCCGCTACGTGCTGGTCAACACCAGCATGCGGCCATTCAGCCCGTTTTACGCAAGACTACGCTGGCAAAACTACCCGGCCCTGCTGCGGCAACTGCTGTTGGGCGACCAGCGCAGCCAGGAAGCCTTGATCTTGCGCCTGACCAGCCACAGGCATGCACAAGGCAACCCCGCCTTGGTGGCCGACTGGTTAAGTTACCAGCAGCAATACCCCGTCAGCTGGCGCAATGCGCTGCGCCAGTTGCTGTCCGCCGCCCGCTACCGCGCCCCCGCCAGCGGCCCCGCCATGCCCGTGCTGGTCATGGCGGGCGCGCAAGATCAATTGGTGGACCACCGCTGCTCACAGCGCCTGGCGCGCGCCTGGCAAGCCGATTGCCTGATACACCGCAACGCAGGCCACGACTTGCCGCTCGATGAGGGGCAATGGCTGGCCGAATCGGTGGCGCGCTGGCTGGGGGTGGAGGCATGCGTGCCGCAAGCTCGCACATACGGAAGAGTAATTGTCTAGAGTGATCATATTGGCATATTGATACGCCGCCAGCGCCGGCTCAACGACAAACAACTAGCGCAAGCGGTGCCGGAAGGTCGGCTCGATATTGCGCGCATGCAGCCAGCGCACGATGTCTTCCAGGGTGGCGTCCTGCAGCAGCAAGCCTGTAGGCGCGCTCGGGGCGACCGGCGCTGGCAAAGGTGCGGGAGCAGCGACAGCCACCGCTTCCGGCACCAGCCCCGCATGCCCCTGCAACTTCGCCAGCGCCTGCGCGAACTGGGCGGGGTTGATGCTACGCAAGCTTTCCAGGAAGCCCAGCTGCGCGGCAGGTGGCGGCGGCATGTCCAGGCCCGGTTCGTCGACGAAGGCGGCGCCCATGCTGGGGTGGATGAAGGCGGCCCATTTGCCCGATGGCTGCAATGCGGGCGGCAGCATGACCTGCTCCACGTAGGCGGGCGGCGCCACGGCGAGGATGTCGGTCGATGCGGGCAGGAAAGTAGAGCGTAGCAGCTGCACGAACTGGCGCGCCTGGGCGATGGGCACGGGCGTGGCCAGGGACAGCCACAATTGAAATGCCGTGCCCGAAATGCTGACTGCGGGCGCCGGCAAGTCCAGCTCGTGCTGCACGGCATTGGCGATCGTGCACAGCGCGCTCCAGTGCTGCTCACCTCCCCTGCCGCCGCCCTTGCCGCCAAACTCCAGCACCAGCGCGCGCGCCAGGCCGCCATCACTGACCAGCCGCGCCGCCACCGTCTGTTCGCCCGCCACATGGCGCGCCAGCACGGCCGGCGTCAGCGGCTGCGCGCTACCGTCCGCATCCAGGTATTGCTGCTGTTCATCGAACAGATAAAGACGCTTGAGTTCAGAAATGAGTTTGTGCATGTGCGGCCCCGTGATGACGTTGCGCAACACTTGCCAACGTGCGGCGATTATAGCCGAGGCAGCAACTGTTTCCCGGACATCAACGCACGGGCAGTTCCACGGCGCGCCACATCCGCTGGGCGCCAAACACCAGCCAGCTGGCGACGGCCGAGGCGTTGCACGAACGCCCGTTTACCGCCGCGTTGTTCGGTACTATAGTGGCATCTTTCCCACACGTTTCAAGGATTGCCATGAAACTCTTCTACTCGCCGGGCGCATGCTCGCTGGCACCGCACATCATCCTGCGCGAAACGGGCGCGCCGTTCACCCTGGTGAAGGTCGACCTGGGCCAGCACCAGACGCAGGATGGCAGCAATTACTACGAACTCAACCCAAAAGGCCAGGTGCCGCTGCTGGCGCTGGGCGATGGGGCTACGTTGAGCGAAGGCCCCGTCATCGCCCAGTACATCGCCGAACTGGCCGGCAGGCACGATTTGCTGCCGCCGGTGGGCAACCTTGCCCGCTACAAGGTGCTGGAATGGCAGAATTACATCACCTCGGAGCTGCACAAATCGTTCAGCCCCCTGTTCGATCCCCGCTTCGACGCGGCGACCAAGGCCTTGCATGTGCAGCAACTGGGCAAGAAATATGCATGGGTAAATAGCCGCCTGGAAGGCTGTGCCTACCTGACGGGTGAGCCATTCACGGTGGCCGACGCCTATCTGTTCGCCGTGACGGGCTGGGCGCCGCGCGTGGGCCTGGACCTGTCCGCCCTGGCAAATGTGCAGGCGTTCCTGGGAAGAGTGGCCCAGCGCGACAGCGTCAAGGCGGCGCTGGCAGCGGAAGGGCTGGCAAAAGCCCCTTAAAAGCTGTGCTACGCTGCACGGATCAAGTTTTTTCCGACTTGCCGTGCATTACCATGATGGTTTGCTGCATCAGCGCGCACAGGATTTCCTTGCCATCGCGCACGGCGACCACTTCGGCCTGCGTAACGATCAGCGTACGGCCCGGGCGCACTACCTTGCCGCGCGCGATCAGCTTCTCGCCATCGGCGGGCGCCAGCAAATTCATCTTGTATTCCACCGTCAGCACGGACGCGCCCTGAGGCACCATGCTCATGGCCGCATAACCGGCGGCCGAGTCCGCAATCATGCCCACCACGCCGCCATGCACGAAGCCGTGCTGCTGCTCGATGCCGCTCCAGTGCGGCACGTGGATTTCCGTGCTGCCGTGCGCCACCACGGGCAGGCTGGCTTTGATGAGCGTCATGGCATTCTGCAAATCAAAACTGGCACGGACTCTGTCGGCAAATTGCGGATCGGGAAGACGGCTCATGGTGGAATACTTTCTCAGTGGACAGGGGAAAACTGCTGAGACGCCACTTTACCCTGCTTGTGCCAGTTCGTCGGCCTTCACCACCATGTTTCGCAAGGTAACAGGCAAGACGCCGGACGAGTACCGGCGCCGCAGCGCATAGCCGAACTCGTCGGCGCCAACAATGCTCCAGCGATACGCGAACGCGCCGGGTACCCAGAGCGCGCCGCTGTGTGCGAAAATGTCCGCCTTCGCCCTTGCCGGATTTTTCCCATGCTGCACACTGCCGTTGACACCCTTGCCGCGCGCGACGCGCAGCGCATCGCGCGCCACGCGCCAGCGGCCGATGCTGCCCGCTTCCTGCATCCGGCCCAGCAAGCGCTGCTGCACCGGCGCGGCTGGCTGACCATGCTGGCGCCGCGCAGCGCGGGCGGCGCCGAGCTGCCCTTGCCGCAGGTGGTGCGCCTGGAAGAAGCAGTGGCCGGCATCGACGGCAGCATGGGTTGGGTGCTGACCCTGTGCGCGGGCGCGGGCTGGTTCGCGGGCTTTTTATCGCCGGAACTGGCGCGCAGCATCATCGGCACGCCGCACGCCTGCCTGGGCGGCAGCGGCGCGGCCACCGGCTACGCGGAGGCAGAAGGCGACGGCTACCGCATCACGGGCAGCTGGGACTACGCCAGCGGCGCGCCGATGGCCACCCACTTCACCCTGAACGCCCAGCTGCGCGCCAACGGCCAGAGCCTGCTCGACGAACTGGGCAAGCCGCGCATCCGCGCCTTCCTCGTGCCGGCCGCCTTGGTGCAGCTGGTGCCGTCCTGGAACAGCCTGGGCATGCGCGCCAGCGCCTCGCACAGCTACCGCATCGACGCTCAATGGCTGGCAAAAGAGCACGGCTTTGCGATCAGCCCCGCAGCCGCCACGGCCGATGGCCCGTTGTACCGCTATCCATTCTATTCACTGGCGTACGTGACATTGGCCGCCAACGTGGCCGGCATGGCCAGCCACTTCATGCAACTGGCAGAAGAGTGCATGCGCCACCGCCGACACGCCCGCGCCGGCTTGCCCATGCTGGAGGTGCCCGAAGTGGCCGCCTTTCTGCACAGCAAGCAGGAGGCGTTTGCCGCCGCCCGCGCGCATTTCTACGCGGTACTGGACGATAGCTGGGCACGCGTCGCCGGCGGTGCCTCTCTGGACGCACAGGAAATGCAAGCCGTGCAGGCCAGTTCGCTGGCCCTGGTGGCCGCCTCGCGCGCTGCCGTCGATGGGCTGTATCCCTACTGCGGCCTGTACGCGGCGCGCGAAGACAGCACCATCAACCGGGTCTGGCGCGACTTTCATACGGCCAGCCAGCATGCGCTGTTGCTGCCTTGACGCGGCGAATGGTTGCATAGCCGTGCGCCTCAGGCGGCGCGCTGGCGCAGGTTCAACGGTTCGGCGATCGTCAGCACCACCAGGAACGTCAGGCAGGAAATGGCGGCCATGAAGGCGAAAACATAGTCCCAGCCGTAGTGGTCGAGCAGCATGCCAACGATCCACGGCGTGGCCGCGCCGCCCAGTTGGCCACCCATGTTGACGACGGCATTGGCCAAGGGGAATTTTTCTTTTGACACAAACTGCATGGGATACACCATGTAGGCAGAAAAACCTATGCTCAGCAGTACTCCGGTCAGAAATAGCAGCGCGCCATATTGCAGCGGATCGGCCGGCGCATGGATTAGCAAATACATCATGACAGCCGTCGACAGGGCCGAAACCAGCATGCCGGGCTTCCTGCGCTTGTCGAGCACGCGGTCGGCCAGCAAGCCGCCAAGGAGGTTGCCGAAGACGGCGCCCACCCACGGCGCAGCAGCAACCATGCCCATGTTCATGATGGAAAACTGCTTGACCGTCAGCAGATACGTGGGTATCCAGGCCAGCAGCACGCTGGAGATGCCCAGCTGGCAGCAATAGCCAAGCGCGCAGCCGATGATATTCCACGACTTGAACACGCCGGCGCTGCTGGTCACGGTGGGCAGCGTGCGCACGCGGATCAGCCTGTCGAGCCAGGGCATGGGCCGCGACGTGGCCGCCAGGGCGCTGCTGCTGCTGCCGTCCGCCGCCTTTTCCTCGATGCAAGCTAACTCTTCTGCATTGACGAAGCGGCTCTCGTCCGGCTTGTTGGTGACCAGAAAATACCAGACGATGGCCAAGACCACGCCAGGCACGGAAAACCAGATGAACACTTCGCGCCAGCCCCAGGTAGCGATGATGGCGGCCCCCAGTATGGGCGTAATGACGGGACCGAATTTGACGGCGGACAGGAACAGGCCCGATGCCGTGCCCTTCTCGCGCGAGGGAAACCAGTGATTGATGGTAGTGGTCACGCCGATCGGCAACGGTCCTTCGGCCAGCCCCAGGCCGATACGGCACAGTTTCAAGGACAGCAAGGAGCCCACCAGTCCCGTCACGCCGGTGGCGATCGAGGTCAGGATCATGGAAATGGTAAACACCTTGCGCACGCCAAACTTCGACAACAGCCAGGCGGACGGCAGTTGCGCCAGGGCATAGGCGACGAGAAAGAGGCTGACCAGGCCGCCCGCATCGGTATTGCTCATCTCGAATTCCTTGCGCAGGAAGGGCAGGACCACGCCCAGGTTGGCGCGGTCAGCGGCGGCGATCGTATACACGATGAAAAACAGCGCCGCGACGACCCAGCGGTAGCGCGTGGGGCGGCGTGCCGCCGCGGCCGAGGTGCCCACTCCGGGTGCGGCAATGGTGGTGGTATACATGGGGTGTCTCCTGGTTTTTATAATAGTGTTGCGGTATCAGCCCAGCTGCAGGCGGCGCAGCGTCTCTTCCAGTCCCAGCAGATCGACGGTCGTGGCGCCGTTTCGGATCTGCTGGCGGAAATGCGCTTCCTTTTCTTCGCGCTGCCGGCTTTTCGCCAGCACTTCATCCACCTCGTGGCGGCGCACCACCACCACGCCATCCTGGTCACCCACGATGATGTCGCCCGGATCGATGCTGACGTCGCCGATGCTGATGCTCACGTTGATGCGGCCCGGCTGGTGCTTGCCCGTGCCCTTGATCGACAGGCCGCGGCTGAACACGGGAAAGCCAGCCTCGGTCATGGCGGCCGCATCGCGCACGGCGCCGTGGATCACCAGGCCGGCCAGGCCGATCCGCTGCGCCTGCTCGGTGAAGACGTCGCCCCACACGCCCGCTTCCAGGAAACCCTTGGCGTCGACCACCAGCACGTCGCCGGGCCTGGCCTTGAGCATGGCGTAGTGCAGCATCAGGTTGTCGGCCGGGCGCGTATCGACGGTAAAAGCGGGGCCGGCGAGGCGCATGCCGGGAGAAATCGGCTTGATGCCGCTGTCGAGTGCGCCTTTGGCGCCTTGCGCTTCGTAGACGGTGGCTGCGCCCAGCTGGCGCAGGGCGTGCAGGGTCTCGGTGGATACAATCTGGTCCATGGTGTGCTTTCTGGTAAAGAGAGAGGAAATAGTGCTCAGGCAGCCTGTGCGGGCTTGCGCTGCAGGGTGTGGTAGCCGAACTGGCGCCGCGCTTCGGACAGGGCCATGCCATCGAGCGCGGCGGCAAGGATGCGCCGCTCGACGGCCTGCATGGCCAGTGCACGCTCGAAGACCTCGCGCGCCCTGGCAGCTGGCACGAAGACCACGCCATCCTGGTCGGCCACGACGATATCGCCGGGCGCGACGCGCACGCCAGCCATGCTGACGGCGCCGCCAACGGCATCGACCTGCACCCGGTCCTTGCCAGTGCGCATGAAACGCCCCAGTGCGAACAGCGCATAGCCGGCCAGACCGGCTTCGGCCGTATCGCGGCACGCGCCATGGATGACCGTGCCGGCCACGCCGCGATGCGCCGCCAGCTGGCTCATGATGCCGCCCCAGACGGTGCAATCGGCGCGGCCAGCATTGTCGAGCACGGCGACGGCGCCGGGCACAATGTCATCCAGGTAATCGCCCACCGTGCCGGGCACGCCGGTATCGACGGGGGCGAAGCGCACGGTAAACGCGGGGCCGAACAGGCGCTGCGGGCCGGCCACGGGGGCGATGCCGGGCGCGCTGCCGGGCAAGCCAAAATAATCGAGCGCATCCGATACTTCGGCGCTGCCCAGGCGCCGTGCCTGGGCAAATAGTGTGTCTTCCATGAACCGTCTCCATCCATCTTGTTGTCGTGGAGGTCAGTTTCATATAAAGTGATTTCAATATCAAACATCGATTATTGACTCTTGGATCAATAAAAATGAACTTAAGACAGCTACGGTACTTTTGCGAAGTGGTGGAAGCGGGCAGCGCGGCCCATGCGGCCGAGCGCCTGCACGTGGCGCCCACGGCCATCAGCATGCAGCTGGGGCAACTGGAAGCGCATCTGGGCGGCGAACTGTTCGACCGCTCGCGCCGTCCCATGGAAGCGACGCCGCTGGGGCGTTTCTTTTATCCGCGCGCCAAGGAATTGCTGCTGCAGGCGGCGCGCCTGGACGACGAGGCCAAGGGACTGGCCACGGGCAGCCATGGCTGGCTGGGCATTGCGTTTACCCGCTCGGCCACGTTTTCCGTCCTGCCACGGGCCATCCGGCAATTTCGCGCCGTCTACCCGCAAGTGCAGCTGGACCTGGTCGAGGCATTGTCCGAATACCAGCCGGCGCAGCTGCGGCAAGGCCGTATCGATATCGGCCTGTCGCGCTTCATCGGCCCGTTCGAGGCGCCACCCGACCTGCGCCACGCCGTCACCATCGACGACCCGCTGGTAGCGGCCTTGCCGCTGCACCACCCGCTGGCGGACCAGGCCTCGCTGCGCGCCGCCGACCTGGCCAGCATCCCTTTCATCCTGTACCCGAAAGACCCGATCAGCCCGTTCGGCTTGCAGATCGTGGCCGCGCTCAAGGCGGCGGGCGCGGAGCCGGCCGTGGCGTATTCGGCGGTGGAGATCTACACGGCGCTGTCGCTGGTAGCGGCCGGCTTGGGCGCCACCCTGGTGGCGCGCTCGATCGCGGAAAACAACCGCACCGACGTGGTGTTCCTGCCAGTGGACGACATCGCCGCCAGCACGACGGTGGTGGCCGTCACGCGGGCCGATGAAAAAAGCCGCCTGGTGGCGGCTTTCCTCGACATCCTGGCCAGCGGCGAGTCGCGCTGAGCGGCGCGCAATGCGCCGGCCTGCCTACGCCGTCTTGCGCCCCTGCACCGGATAGCCAGGGTCCGTGTAGCCATGCGTGGAGACGTGCCCCGGCGCCACCAGGCTATCGACGAAGGCTTCATCGTCTGCTCCCAGTTCCAGGTGCAGGGCTTGCATGTAACTGTCCCACTGCGCCTCGGTGCGCGGACCGGCGATGGTGGCGCTGATGTACTGGTTTTTCAGCACCCAGGCCAGGGCGAAGGCAATCGAGGTGGTGCCGCGCGCGGCCGCATGAGCGGCAATGGCTTGCGCGATGCGCAAGGATTCGGGCCGCCATTCCGTCTGCGCGATGCGCTTGTCGCCCCGCCCTGCGCGGCTGTCGGCCGGCGGCGGCGCATCGAGCGCATATTTGCCACTGAGCACGCCGCGCGCCAGCGGACTGTAGGACACGCTGCCCAGGCCCAGGTGAAAGGCGGCCGGCAGCTGTTCCACTTCCGCCGTGCGGTCGGCGATGTTGTACAGCGGTTCGCTGACGATGGGGCGCGGCATGCCCAGCTGGTCGGCCATGCGCACGATGTCGGCGATGCGCCAGCCGTGGAAATTCGATACGCCGTAGTAACGCAGCTTGCCCTGGCGAATCAGGTCATCGATGGCGCGCAAACCCTCCTCCAAAGTCACGCCGCTCAATGCCCGGTGGAAATACAGGATGTCGAGGTAATCGGTGCCCAGGCGCTTCAAACTGCCTTCGAGCGACTGCATGATCCATTTGCGCGACTGGCCCTGCTGGTTCGGCCCCGCCCCCGTGGGAAAGCCGAACTTGCTCGCCAGCACCCAGTCGTCGCGCTGCCCCGCCACAGCCTGGCCAACGATTTCCTCCGAGCGGCCGGCGTGGTAGACATCGGCCGTGTCGATGAAGTTGATGCCTTGCGCCTGCGCGCTGGCGATGATGCGCTGCGCCGTGGCCGCGTCGGCCTCGCCGCCAAACATCATGGCGCCCAGGCAGATGGGCGACACTTGCAGGGCGCTGCGGCCCAGGTAACGGTATTGCATGGTCGATGGCATGTGCTCTTTCCTCGTTGATTTGATACGGATCATGCTACCTCCAGAAACCTTCCGGCGTCAGGGGTGTACGCCGCATACGCTGATGAATGGCATGCATGGACAAAGACCGGGCAAAGGCAGCCGAACGCCCTGCCAGCGCCAATTGACTGATATTATTGGACATTGCTATTTCGCGGCCCTATCCATGCACGTCAACACCCTCAGCAGCCTGGCGCAACTCCTGGCCAGCGCCGACACGGAGTCACTGACCTTTCCCACCAGCGTCAATACAGCCTTACTCCTGCAAAAAGAACTGGCCAATCCCGATTGCCACTCGGCCGAGATCAGCCGCCTGCTGCTGTGCGAACCGACGCTGTCGGCGCGCGCCGTGGCCCTGGCCAACTCGGCCCTGTTCGCGCCCGGCATGGCACCCGCCATCACCAGCGTGCGCGCGGCCGTCGAGCGCCTCGGCCATCGCAACCTGTATTCCCTGGCGACGGCAGCCGTCATCCGCCAGCTGAACGCGGGCATCACGGACGCCGCCTTGCGCGCCCGCGCCACCCAGCTGTGGGCGCACACCGTGCACGTAGCGGCGCTGGCGCATGCCATCGCCGGCGCCGTGACGCACACGGATGCCGACACGGCCCTGTTCGCGGGCATCGTGCATGAGGTGGCCGGTTTCTACCTGCTGGCCCAGGCAGACAAGACGCCGGGCCTGTACGCCCAGCTGGAAACGCAGATGGCGCCCGCACTGGAAGTCATCGGCCGCGCGCTGATGCAGCAACTTGGCGTGCCGCAACCCGTGGCCGACGCAATTGTCGCCCTGCCCGGCTCGACCATCATGCTGCCGCCCGAAGGCTTGCGCGACACATTGCTGCTGGCCAAGGCGCTGGCGCCCGTGGCTTCGCCCCTGCCGCAGGCAAGCGTCACCGTCAGCGCGCCGCTGCAAGCCTACCTGGACAGCGATCCCGTGCTGCAGGCGCTACGCACGCAGCCCTCGGCCGAGGCGAAAGGCCTGGTCGCTGTACTGCTTAGCTGATGACTGCTCAGTTGATGGCTGCTTAGTTGATGGCCAATCTGCTATGATGGCGCGGGCCGGGATCGTCCCGGCTTGCCCCCGAATAATAAGTAATTGCTTTTGCAATATCAGTCCACTGGAAAACTGCCTTGACTACCTCCTTACGCATGCTCGGCCTGGCCGCAGCACTCACCGTGGCGTGCAACGCCAACGCCGCCAGTTTCGCTTCCTCGGCCTCCAGCGCCGGTTCCCAGTCGAGCGGCAGCATCTCCGATTCGCTCAATGGATCGAGCAACAGCTCCTCGCGCGACAACAAGGTGGCCAACGGCCCTTACCGCATCATCGACGTGGCCGCCGTGCCGGGCCGCGCCGGCATGACGCGCCTGACCATGCAGGCCGATGCCACGCAAACGCCGCTGGTGCTGGACTTGCCGCAAGTGGCGCTTGACAAGCAACAACTGGCGCAGGGCGACATGGTGCATGCGCAAAACCGCGCCTATGGCATCGAATTCTCGCGCAACGATACGCGCGCCGCCTTCTTCCTGGTATTGGCCGACGACTGGTACGGCGAACTGGCTACGCGTCCGGTCAGCCTTTGATTGTGCGCTTGACCCTGCGCCGCCTGGCGCAGTTGCTTGCCGGCTGCGCCGCACTGGCCATCGCTGGCGCCGCCCATGCGGGCGGTTCCACAGCCTCCGCGCGCTTTTGCGACCGCGCGCAGGAACTGACTGCCACCGAACAAGACCGATTATTGCGCTTTGCCGCCGTGGTGCGCGAGGAACTGGCCGCCACCGAAGGCAGCGTGGCGCTGATCAGCCGCTCGGGCCTGGACCTGGCACGCTTCGGCATCCGCTATTCGCACGCGGCGCTGGCCTGGCGCCACGATGACGGCGCCTGGTCCGCGCGCCAGCTGTACTATGCCTGCGACGAAGGCCGTCCGCGCATCTTCGACCAGGGCACGGCCGGTTTCGCCATGGGGACGGAAAACCCTGCGCTCGGCTACATTGCGCTGGTAAAGCTGCCGGCCGAAACCGTGACGCCCCTGCGCCGCGCCCTGCTCGATCCCGCGCGCGTACAGCAACTGCTGGCCGGGCGCTACAGCGCCAACGCCTATGCATTCAATTTGAAATATCAAAATTGTAACCAGTGGGTAGTGGAATTGCTGGCGTCCGCCTGGGGCGAGCTGGCCGATGGCGCCGACTTGCGCGCCCGCGCCCAGGACTGGCTGCGCGCCGCGCCCTACACGCCCGCTCCCGTCGACGTGGGTTCGCGCTGGCTGATGCTCGCCTCCATCGTCGTGCCGCTGGTGCACATGGACGATCACCCGCGCGAGGCCATTGGCACGATGCAGCTGGAAGTGAGCTTGCCGGCCAGCCTGGAAGCGTTTGCGCGCCAGCGCCTGCCCGCCAGCGAGCGCGTGGAAATTTGCCACGACGGCAAACAGGTGGTGGTGCACCGGGGCTGGCAACCGATCGCCGACGGCTGCGTGCCGGGTGCGAACGACAGAATCATTGCGCTCGATTAATCAAGTCTTTGCATCGAGCGCCTCGCCGATCGCATAAAAACGCCCGCCGGCAATGTAGTGCAGGCTGCGCCACGCTGGATCGGCATCCTCGAAATGCCAGTGCCCGTCGCGAAACACGCGCGTATCGGCCCAGGCGCCCACCACTTCACCGATGAACAGGTCATATGCACTCTGGTTGTGCGGCTCGGAAATCAAGCGGCAGGCAAGCCAGGCGGAACAGCCGGCCACGAATGGCAAGTCGTTATTATCCATGTGAAACAGTTCCACACCCGCACGCGCCAGCTTGTCCGGCTGCGCGTCGAGGCTGTGCGTGCCCACGGCGTGCGTCAGCTGCAGCTGCGCCGCCGTCGGCACCTGGATCACGAAGCTGCCGCTGCCCTCGACCAGCGCGCGCGTGCGCGTCGCCTTGTCCAGCACCACCGTCAGCTTCGGCGGCGCAAAATCGAGGGCGCAGGCCCAGGCGGCGGCCATCACGTTATCCACCCCGCCATGGCGCGCCGAGACGAGGATCGAGGGGCCGTGGTTGAGCAGACGGTAGGCTTTTTCCAGCGGCACCGCGGCGATATGGCGATTCATTGATTTTCCTTAAAACATGAGCGGCCAAATGAGCGGCCGATAAAGGGACGCGCTGCCTTCACGCCAACTGCTCCGGCATCACCACATGCACGCCCGGCACAGCGGCAATGGCCGCTTCCAGCAAGGCGCTGGCGATGCGCGGCGCGGGATTGATGCGCCAGCGGCGCGGCAGCACGGGGCCCAGCACGCGTAAGACGCGCAGTGCGGCGCCCTCGCCCGCGCGCGCCGTCTCGCGTTCGCCGCCAATCAAGCCCGGGCGCACATGCGTGAGCGAAGCAAAACCCAATGTTTCCAGGTCGCGTTCCAGCTCGCCCTTGACGCGGTTGTAAAAGAAGCGCGACGCGCGGTTCGCCCCGGCAGCGGAATTGAGCGCATAGGTGCGCGTGCCGGCCGCCAGCGCCAGGCGTGCCACGGCCAGCGGATAGTCGTGGTCGACGCGCCGGAACACTTGCCGCGTGCCAGCCACTTTCATGGTCGTGCCCAGGGTACAAATGACGGCATCTGCCTGCCACCAGGGCGCGTCCGGCGGCAGTTGATCAAAATCAACGATGGGCGATTGCAGCTTGGCATGTACTGGCAATGGCCGCCGCACCGACGCCACGACGCCCGTGACACGCGCATCGGCCAGCGCCAGTTGCAGCACGTGGCTGCCGACGAGGCCAGTGGCCCCAATCAGTATCAATTGCATTCACTCTCCCGGCAGGCATTGGACGCCACACGATACAGCATCTGGCGTCCACCTACGCGTACGTGTGCTCAGGCGCCCGCGTGGGTGTGATAGATCTTGCTGACGACGAGCCATTCGCCCTGCACCTTGAGCAAGTTGAAAAGGTCGGTGAAGCGGAAAGCCGAGATATCGTCCGTATCGACGCGCACGATGGCGGCCTGCGCCTGTGGCGATGGCTGGAAGGCGCTGTCAATGACCTCGAACAGGCCTTCGATAGGCCCGCCCGTAAGCCTGCCTTCGCCATCGACGTCGAAAATATTCGCCTGCTCGCTGAAGGCCGGGCGCATGATGCGGCTGTCGGCCTGCGCGCCGCCCGCATTGTATTTATTCAGCACCGCGACGATGGCCTGGTAGTCCTGTTTAATTAGAGGGGATGGGATTCAAAAATGTGGCCGTGGGCCAGTCGGTATAGCCGGCGGCGCCGCCACCGTAATACGCTTCGCGTGGCGCAATGGCCAGCGCGGCGCCATGGCGCAGCCGCGCCACCAGGTCCGGGTTGGCGATGAAGGGACGGCCGAAAGCCACCGCATCGACCTTGCCTGCGGCGCGGCGCGCCAGTGCCAGAGGCAAGTCGTAATGGTTGTTGCCGATGTAAGGGCCATCGAAACGGGCGCGCAGCGCGTCGAGGTCGACACCATCGGGCACATCGCGCGACGTGGCCGTGGCGCCTTCGACAAAGTGCAGATAGGCCAGCCCGTAGCGGTTCAACTGTTCGATCAGGTAGCCGTAGGTGGCCAGCACGTTGCTGTCGACAGGCGTATTGCCCGCGTCGGGCGTCACGGGCGAGAGGCGGATGCCAACCCTGGTCGCGCCCCACACGTTGACTACGGCTTCGGTCACTTCCAGTGTCAGCCGCGCACGGTTCTCTATGCAGCCGCCATACGCATCCGTGCGCCGGTTGGTCGAATCGCGCAGGAACTGGTCGAGCAGATAGCTATTGGCCGAATGCACTTCGACGCCGTCGAAACCGGCACGCAGCGCGGATTCGGCGGCATGCACGTACTGCGCGACGATGCCGGCGATTTCCTGCGTTTCCAGTGCGCGCGGCATGGACACGGGCTGCATGCCGCTCTCGGTATACGTGCTGCCTTCGGCCTGGATGGCTGAAGGGGCCACGGGCGCCGCGCCATCGGGCTGCAGGCTGGCATGCGAAAAACGCCCCACGTGCCATAGCTGGCAAACGATCTTGCCGCCCGCCGCATGCACGGCATCGGTCACCAGTTTCCAGCCAGCCACCTGCGCGTCTGTCCAGATGCCAGGCGTCAGGGCATAACCGCGCCCCTGTGGCGAAATATTCGTCGCCTCGCTGATGATCAGGCCGGCACTGGCGCGCTGGGCGTAATACTGTGCATGCAAGGCATGCGGTACACCATCGTCGCCCATGCGGCTGCGCGTGAGCGGAGCCATGACGATGCGGTTGGCCAATGCCAACGCACCCAACTTGACAGGTGCGAATAAATCGCTGGTGTGATGCTCGGTCATCGTATTCCTTTTCATGGTAGGTGATAGTTGACCGGTCTTTTATAAGCCGACCGGTCGTCTAGTTTCTGATTAAAAAAATGCCTACACCAGCAACCGTTGCGTGGCCAGCATGGCCGTCTCGAACGGCGCGCCGCTCCTGGCTACTTTTGTCAGCAGGGAAGCTCCCAGCCACAGCTGGTAGAGGGACTCGGCCAGCACGCGGGCCGGCATCGTCGCCGCCAGGGAACCGTCGAGGTGCCCCGCCTCCACGCATTGCGTCAGGCGTTCGAGCACGGCGCCCGTACCTTGCTGCAGCACGGCGCCCATGTCCACCGACAGGTCGCACACTTCCGCACCCAGCTTGACCACCAGGCACTTGCCTTCGGGGGTGGCAGACGTCTGCGACTGCGCCCAGTACCGGCAATACGCCAGCAAGCGCTCGCGCGCCCTACCCGGCCCGGCCAGCAAGGCGTCGACCGTTTGCAGATACGTGCTGAAATAGTCAACGAGCAAGGCTTGGCCAAACTCTTCCTTCGACTTGAAGTAATAGTAAAAGGAACCCTTGGGTACGCCGGCGGCCGCCACGAGTTCTGCCAGGCCCACGGCCGTATAGCCTTTCTGGGCCATCAGTGACTTGGCGATGTCGATCAGGTGCTGGCGCATGTCAGCGGAAGATTTTTTGCTCATGCGGCCAGTATAGCAAAAAATCTGACCGGTCGTCTAACTGAGTAAAAAGCGCCCTCATCCCTCTTCTCTTACCCCAGGCGCAGCGCCAATGCCGCCAGCGTTAGCAGCAGCACGGGCACGGCCAGCACGATGCCGACGCGGAAATAATAGCCCCAGGAAATGTGGATGTTCTTGCTGTCGAGCACATGCAGCCACAGCAAGGTGGCCAGGCTGCCGATGGGCGTGATCGTTGGCCCCAGGTCGCTGCCGATGACGTTCGCGTAGATCATCGCCTCGCGCACGGCCCCCTGCGCCGTGGTCGGGTCGATCGCCAGCGCACCCACCAGCACCGTCGGCAGGTTGTTCATGACGGACGACAACAATGCCGTCAGCACGCCCGTGCCCATGGCCGCGCCCCACACGCCGTACTGGGCAAAATGGTTCAGCATGCCCGTCGGTAGCCCGTCAAGCCCGCATTGCGCAAGCCATACACGACCAGGTACATGTCCAGCGAAAAGACGACGATATGCCAGGGCGCATGGCGGATCACGTGCCGCGTGGAAATCACATGGCCCTTGGCGGCCACCGCCAGCAGCAGCGCGGCGCCCACGGCGGCGATCAGGCTGATGGGCACGCCCAGGCTTTCTTGCGAGAAAAATCCCACCAGCAGCAGCGCCAGCACCAGCCAGCCGGCGCGGAAGGTGGCCCGGTCGCAGATGGCGGCGCCGGGGCGCTTGAGTTGCGCCACAGCATAGTCAAGTGGGATATCCTTGCCGAAAAAGAGCAGCAAGGCGCCCAGGGTGGCCAGCACGGCGACGCCATTCACGGGCACCATCACGGCGGCGTACTCGGCAAAGCCAATGTTAAAATAATCGGCCGAGACGATATTGACCAGGTTCGACACCACCAGCGGCAGGCTGGCCGTGTCGGCAATGAAACCGGCCGCCATGACGAAGGCCAGGGTAGCCTCGGCGGAAAACTTCAGCTCGCGCAGCATGGCGATGACGATGGGCGTGAGAATCAGCGCGGCGCCGTCATTGGCGAAAATGGCGGACACCGCCGCACCGAGCAAGACCAGCAGCACGAACAGCTTGCGTCCGCTGCTGCCGCCCCAGCGCGCCACGTGCAGCGCGGCCCACTCGAAGAAGCCGGCCGCGTCCAGCAGCAGGCTGATGATGATCACCGCGATAAAGGTGCCGGTGGCGTTCCAGACGATGTGCCAGACGACGGGAATGTCGGCCCAGTGAATCACGCCAGCGAGCAGCGCCACGCCGGCGCCGATGACGGTGCTCCAGCCGATGCCCAGGCCGCGCGGCTGCCAGATGGCCAGGATCAAGGTGGCCAGGAAGATCAGAAAAGCGATGAGCATGCGGTGAGTGTCCCGTGCGATGCGGCGTCGCCGGCACCATGCGCCGCAGCCTGTGAATGTCAACAATAATTCCATAATACTGGAATTATTGAATGAATGCAAAGCTGCGGCGAATTTCCCTTATTTCAGCGCGATCGCGATATCGACCAGTCCCACCGCGCCATTGCCGATGGCAGACGCAGCCGGCGTGGCCGCGCCGCCGCTCAGCACCGCCGCGCCCGTCGCCAGGTCGATGCGGTACAGGGAACTGGGCCCCGTAGCCGAGGTGCGCAGGGCCGCCAACGCCAGGCCGTTGGCACCGCCCGCGATGTCGAAGCCCACGTCGCCAGCCACAGTGAGGCCCAGCAGGCCTATATTGACAAGCGTGCCGTCGTTGGGCGGATTTTGCAAGGCAAGCGAGGCGCTGGCCGTGTCGATATCGAGCAGCATGGTCGCCGTCGTGCCCGCATAACTATTCGTGTAGGCGGCGGCCGTGACGACAGGCGCCGCGCCCGTGCGGTTGATGGCGCCATCGGTGGTGGTGGCGCCCGTGTCGACATTGATGCGCAGGCTTTGGCCTGTGTTGCCGATCACGCGCAGACGGTCGGCGACGGGGTTGAAATCCACGCCGAAGGCCGTGCCTGCAATGGCCGTGTACGGCGCAGTGGCGTCGGCCGCATCGGCCGCCAGGGTCGCCTTCACAGTAACGGCGCCCGTGGCCGGCTCGATGGTGACGATGCGCCCCGCCGAGGAAATGCCGTACAGCAAGCCATCCTTGGGACGGATATCAAAGCCCAGCAGGCGTTCGCCCGCCGCCAGGCCCGTGACGGCCACGTTGGCGTCAAACGTATTCGGCGTGGCCGTCTTGAAGGTGACGATGCGGCTGTCGTCCGTCAAGCCATAGGCAATGGGCGCCGCTGGTGTTGTCAGGGCGATGCCGCGCAGCTCTTCCGTCACGCCGATGGCCGCTACCAGGGTTGCCGGCGCGGTGGCTGCGGCCAGGTTCAGGGTGTACAGATTGCGCACGCCGGCCACCGTCATGATGGCGTAGCCCGTGTTGCTGCGCGCGTCGATGTCAAAGCCGGCCACGCCAGTCGCCGCCAGGCCCAGCGGCACGGCGCTGGCCAGGGTACCGTTGTTTGGCGGATTTTGCGTGTACAGGGTGGCGTTGGCCGCGTCGATGACGAACAAGGTGGTGCTGGCCGTGCCGGCAAAGCTGTTGCTGTAGGCCGCCGCCGTGATGGCGGTATTGGCCGCGCCGCCATTGATATTGCCATCCGTGGTGGTGGCGCCCGTATCGACATTGATGCGCAGGCTTTGCCCCGTGTTGCTGACGATGCGCAGGCGGTCGGCGACAGGGTTGAAATCGACGCCGAACTCGGTACCGGCCAACGCCGTGTAGGGCGCCGTGGTGTCGGCGGCGTCGGCCGCCAGGCTCGCTTTCAGCGTGGCGGCGCCGGTGCTGCCATTCAATGTGTAGATGCGCCCCGTGCTGCCGACGCCATACAGCTGTCCATCGGCGGGCCGGAAATCGATGCCCAGCAGGTTTTCGCCGGCCTGCAAGCCCGTCACGGTGGCCGTGGTGCGGATGGTGGCCGGCGTGGCGCGGTCAAAAGAAAGCAGCTTGTTGCTGACCGTCAGCACGAAGACATCGCCTGCAGCCACCGCTGGCGGCGGTGGCGTGACGACAACATCGTCGTGGCTGTCGCCGCCCCCGCAGGCGGACAAGGTCATGGCGACGGCGGAAACGAGCAGTAGCCTGGCAAATGGCAAGGATGGCAAGGATGGCAAGGATGGCAAGAGTGACAATGTTGGCATGATCGTGGCCCCTGTAAGAGTGAGTGGACGTGTCGCCCATTCCGCCTCGGCAGGGAGCGCACCCCTGTACTACCCGCCATGCCCGCGTTTGGATGCAGCGGCGCACAAAAAAATTTCTGGCCCTGTTCATAACAGAGAGCGCCGATGGCAACTGTGTCTCCAGCGATGCAACGCTCTTTTGCGATGCCCACTTGAAATAACTAAATCCGCTATCATTTCAATCTGAACTATTCACAAAGAAAGAGATATCCCATGTCCGATTTGCTCGAAACACTGCAATGGCGCTACGCCACCAAGAAAATGGACCCAACGAAAGTGGTGCCGCAAGACAAGGTCGAGCGCATCCTGGAAGCGGTGCGCCTGACGGCCAGCTCCAGCGGGCTGCATCCCTATGAAGTGTTCGTGGTGACGAATCCGGCCCTGCGCGAGCAGATCAAGCCGCACGCGTGGAACCAGTCGCAAGTGACGGACGCCTCGCATTTGCTGGTGTTTGCCGCCTGGGACAACTATACGGTTGAACGCATCAACCATATGTTTGACCTGGTCAACACCGTGCGCGGCTTCAAGAACGAAGGCTGGGAAGCGTACCGCCAGCAAATCCTGGCCACGTATCCACAGCGCGATGCCGAAACCAACTACCAGCACGCGGCGCGCCAGGCGTATATCGGCGTGGGCACGGCCCTGATTGCCGCAGCGCAAGAAAAAGTCGATTCGACGCCGATGGAAGGTTTTGACCCTGCCAAGGTCGATGAAATCCTGAACCTGCGCGAACGTGGCCTGCGTTCCGTCGTCATGTTGCCACTCGGCTATCGCGCCGAGGAAGGCGACTGGCTGGTGGACCTGAAAAAAGTGCGTCCTGCGCGCGAGCAGTTCATCACCGAGCTGGCGTAAGCTCCTCGCATCTTGTACCTTGCAAAAAGCGGATGCTGGCGACAGCATCCGCTTTTTTGCATTCAGGCTGGCAGCGGAAAGCGCACCGTCACGCAGAGGCCCCGCCCCGCTTCGCCATCGGCCAGCGCGATATCGGCCTGGTGATGTTCGGCAATATGGCGCACGATGGACAGGCCCAGGCCGCAGCCCCAGGCGTCGTTGCCGTCAGGACGGAAGAAGCGGTCGAACAGGCGCGCATGGTGCTGCCGCGGCACGCCGGGGCCGTTGTCGGATACGCGCAGCAAGGGCCTGCCGTCTTCCAGCGCCGTCTGCAAGTCCACCCTGCCGCCCTGCTGGGTGTAGCGCAGGGCATTGTCGATCAGATTATTCAGCAAGACCTGCAAGCCATCGGGATCAGCCCTGACCAGCACGGGCGCGGGCGCCCCGGCGCCGACCGGTTCCAGTACGCCCAGGTCGATAGCGCGGCTGTCAGCCAGCGCGCTGTGGTCGGCCACGGCCGCTTCCAGCAACTGTCCCAGATCCACCGTTTGCAGCTGGCTGGCCGTCAGCGCCGTCTCGTGGCGCGCCAAACTGAGCAATTGGCGCACCAGGTGCGTGCTGCGGTCGAGCCGACCGTGCAGCTTGGCCAGCGCGGCGCGGCGTTCGTCCTCGCTGCCGGCCCGCTCAGCTACCTGCAACTGCAGTTTCAGCGCCGTCAGCGGCGAACGCAGCTCGTGCGCGGCATCGGCGACAAAGGTGCGCTGCGCCGCCAGCGCCGTCTCGAATTGCTGCATCAAGCCATTCAGCGCCAGCACCACGGGGCGCAGCTCGGGCGGCATGCTATCGGCCGCCAGCGGCATCAGCGCATCCGGCGAACGGCCCGCCACCGATGCGGCCAGCCGGTGCAGTGGCGCCAGCGCGCGCGCCACCACGGCAACGATCAGCAACGCCAGGATCAGCGCAAACACCAGCAGCGGTGCGCCGGCGCGCATGGTCATTTGCCATGCCAGCTGGTCGCGCACGGCCTGCGCCTGCGCCACCTGCACGTAGCGCCCGCGCCGCGTCTCGCCGTACAGCCGCCATTGCTCGCCGTGCACCATGACATCGGCAAAACCGCTCAGCGCGTAGCGCGGCAGTTGCGGCTGATTTTGCAATACTGGCAATGCCTGGCCATCCTCGTCCCAGGCTTGCAGCACGAACGCTTCTTCCGGGTCCTGCGCCGTGGGCAAGCCCGTCTGCGGCTCAAATTCCTCGGGCAAGGCCACGGCCAGCTGGCGCAGTTGCAAATCAGCAAGTTCGTTGGTTTCTTCCAGCAGCGAGCGAAACAGCGAAATGCCCGCGCCCAGCACGCACAGCAAGGTGGCGGCCAGCAAACCGAGCAGCAACTGGCGGCGGATGCTCATCATGGCGCCGCCCGCATCTTGTAGCCCACGCCGCGCACGGTCTGGATGCACTGCGCGCCGAATTTCTTGCGCAATTGGTACACATACACGTCGACGGTATTACTTTCCACTTCGCTGTCCCAGCCATACAGCTTTTCGCCCAACTGGCGCTTCGATACCACCTTGCCCGGATGGTCGAGCAAGGCGCGCAGCACGGAAAACTCGCGCGGCGGCAGTTTGATCTGCGCGCCTTCGAAGGTGACGTCATGGCTGGCCAGGTCCAGCGTCAGCGCGCCATGCTCGATGACGGAGCGCGAACGGCTGGCACGGCGCCGCAGCAGCGCGCGTATGCGCGCCAGCAACTCGTCGAGGTCGAACGGCTTGACCAGGTAATCGTCGGCGCCGCTGTCGAGCCCTTCCACGCGGGCCCGCGTGCCATCGCGCGCCGTGATGATCAGTACGGGCAAGTCGCCGCCGCGCGCACGCATGGCACGCAGCACCTCCATGCCCTCCTTGCCCGGCAAGCCCAGGTCGAGCAGCATCAGGTCATAGGCGAAGCCGGCCAGCGCCAGCTCGGCGTCCTTGCCGTCGCGCACCCAGTCCGCCGCATAGGCCTCGGCGCGCAGGCCATCGACAATGCTTTCCCCGATCATTGGATCGTCTTCCACCAGCAACACGCGCACGCAGTCCTCTCAAGGTCTTGAAAATACCCACATTTTACCTTGAGCAGGCATCGCCCTGCTTGCGCCCACGGCACGGCAACAGCCGCCACAGTTCCCTCAATGCGTGACATCCATGGGCAGTGCCCGCACAAATCGATACTGAGAGCGCATGATCAATTTCTGCGAGGCACCCTGACAGGGCATGTCGGCGCGCGGCCAGCGACTACTTGACTTCTAAATTGATATTCATTAACTTGATCGTGAAATGTGTGCGGTGACCGTCGTATAGCACTGCCACCCACAGACCCTGCCTGCCGAGGTGCCGCACCTCGGCTTCGATTTCACTGCACGCTTTCATATTGACGGGTCCCAAGGCCATGCCGACACACGATCATTCTCCGACCCATCCGCTGGCCACAGCGCTGGCGCTCTCGCTGGGCGCCGCCGTCGCGCTGGGCCTGTCGCGCTTTTCCTATGGCTTGCTGCTGCCGCCCATGCGTGCCGATCTCGGCTGGTCCTACCTGCTGGCAGGGGCGATGAACACCTTCAATGCGCTGGGCTACTTTCTGGGCGCCCTGGCCACGCCGGCCCTGATGCGCCGCCTGGGCGTGTGGCGCTTGCTGCTCACCGGTTCCGTGCTGGCCAGCATCTTCATGCTGCTGTCGGGCCTGGTCAGCGACACCAGCGCCCTGTTCCTGCAACGCGTGTGCGCGGGCGTGGCCAGCGCCTTCATTTTCATCGCCGGCGGCGTGCTGGCGGCGCGGCTCGGCTCCATGCACAGCCAGCGCGCCGGCTTCTATATCGGCCTGTATTACGGCGGCACGGGATTCGGCATCGCGCTGTCAGCCCTGCTGGTGCCGGCCGCATTGGCCAGCGCCTTGCAACACGGCGCCGCGCATGCGTGGCAATGGCCATGGCTGGCGCTGGGCATCGCCTGCCTGTGCGCCACTGCCATCATGGCCTTGCCGGCCAGGGCCATCGGCGAAGCGCCGCGCGCCCTGGGCACGCTGCAACGCTTCGCCTGGCGCCCTTTCACCCCCAGCCTGGCCGGCTATTTCATGTTCGGCGTCGGCTATATCGGCTACATGACGTTCGTCATCGCCCTGCTCAAGCAGCAAGGCATGGCTGCCCATCGGATCACCGTGTTCTACACCTTGCTGGGCCTGGCGGTGGTGGCATCGTCGCGCATCTGGGCGCGCATGCTGGACCGCTACAAGGGGGGCGAGTCGCTGGCGATCCTGAGCGCCGTGCTGGGCGTGGTGACAATCCTGCCCGCGCTGACCAGTTATGTACCCGTGGTGTTCATTTCCGGCCTCGTCTTCGGCGCCGTGTTCCTGTCGGTGGTGGCATCGACCACGGCCCTGGTGCGGCATAATTTGCCACAAGAATCCTGGACCGCCGGCATCAGCGCCTACACGACGGTGTTTGCGCTGGGCCAGATCGTCGGCCCCATCGTCGTCGGCTGGATCGCCGATGGCCCGTCAGGCCTGGAACGCGGCTTGATCGCCTCGGCCATCGCCTTGTTCATCGGCGCGGCGCTGGCAGCGCGGCAAAAGGCGCTGAGCCCGCCTTAGGTATTGCCTGTTTATGCGCTCCAGCGACAGCGCGCTTGAACAGAGATGATCAGCGGGACCCGTGTCAGCGCCCCGCCCGGCATGCCTGCCGCGTTTGGCACACCGGCTTGCGCCAGTGTGCTTGCTACTCAATGCATCGCTCAATAACTCAAGCCGTGGCCAAACGGATACAGTGTGTCTTTCGCGGCATAGCCTGGCGCGTCGGAATCATTGTTGATGACAGCGTCCAGATTGTTTGCCAGTGCGAATGGCAACTTGCCCTGGGGTTTGAACTTGCCTGTCAGCACATCCATCAACGCCGCATCGCTCACGCCGAATCCTGCCAGAATGCCGCCAGCCTGTTTGAGTCCACTGGCCTCGTCGAGGACGAACGGTTGACGGAAATACACGTTCAGAATCGTTTTCTTCGCCCCCACCGTGTTCATGACGGCCTGAATATCCTTGAGCGAAGGTGAAATTTTCCACGACCGCGCAGCAGCCATCGTGGTGAACGACAGGCTGTTGAGCTCCTCAGGCAAGGCGCCGCCGAACTGCAGATTGAATTCCCCTTCTTTGGGCACATAGTCCTTGGGCAGCACATTCGTCACTTCCACACGAATGACGGCGTAATCGGTATCGGCCGGCACGGCCGGCCGGGTTTGCCCCTTGCTCGCGTCGTAGTCCCCCGTGACGACAGTGTAGCCGTACTGCTTGTCGCCCACCACGCTGGCGTTCATGCCCATCGTGTAGAGCTTGACGGCTTTCGTCGCCGATGGCGCCGCCAGCGGCAGGGTATTGTTCTGGTTCTGCAGCAAAACAATCGATTTGCGCTGAGCAAGCTCGGCCTTGGCGCGGAAGGCGTCGTTGCCGACAATGCCGGCCGCTTTGCTGGCGTCGACGTAAGGATTTTCAAACAGGCCAAGCTTGAACTGCTCGATCAACAATCGGCGCACCGATTCATTGATGCGCGTTTCGGCGATTTTCCCGGCCTTCACCAGATCGGTAATAGTCGCGTTCGTATGGTATCCCGACATCACGTCGGTACCCGCCGTAATGGCAATGGCCATGCGTTCGGGTACCGTCTTGTCTTCGAGGCCCCAGGCACGGTCATTGATGATGCCGGTGTCGGAATTGACATAGCCGGTGAAGCCGAGCTTGCCGCGCAGCAGATCGGTCACGATTTGCTTGGAGAAGGACATGCCGATCTGATCGTACGTGACGCCTTCGTACGTCAGCTTGATCGGCACGCCGTAATACGGCATGATGGCCGCCACGCCTGCGTCGATCGCCGCCTTGAACGGCTTGATGTGGTCGCCGAACCTTCCTGCCGGGTAAACTTGATTCTTGCCGAAGGCGTAATGCGGATCGCCGCCCCCTTCCTGCGGGCCGCCGCCGGGGAAATGCTTCATCGTCATCGCTACATTGCTGCTCGGGCTGAGCGGACCGCCCTGCAGGTTTTTCACCAGCGTGGTCACGATCTGGGCATTCAGGTCGGCGTCTTCCGAAAACGTTTCATGGACACGGTACCAACGCGGTTCGGTCGACAGATCGGCCATGTAGCCATACAAGCCGCGCAAGCCGATGGCCTTGAATTCGGCGCCGGCCGTTTGCGCAAAGTCCTTGATAAGCTCCATATCCCGCGTCGCTGCCAGGCCCGGTTCCTTCGGCCATTCGGAGAACGAGCCGGATGGTTCGTTGATGCCGGCACGCGCGGCGCGATCGTAGTGGTTGCGCGCGTTGGACTTGAACACGAGCGGAATGCCCAGCCGCGTGGCCTCGGCCATTGCCTGCATCGCATTCATGAACTGCGCCGCTTCCGTCGGCGAGACTTGCGCGCCGCCGAAGCCGCCGCCTGCGCCTGCCGCATTGACGGGATTGGCGATGACGGTGCTGCGGAAGATGAAACGCGTCATCTTCTGTGCCTTGACGTAGTCGGTTGCCGTCGGCGAGACGACACCGCCGGCATCCGGATTCAAGGTATCGATCAGCATCATCCCGGCTTTCTCTTCGAGTGTCATTTGCGCCAGCAAATCCTCGACTCGCAAGGCGACGGGCACGCGCCAGTCTTCGTATGGATCCAGCTTGCCATTGCCGTTCAAGTCCCGGAAAGTGGCGCCATCGACCGTCAAGATACCTTTGGAGCGCGCCTCCAGCAGGGGTTGCGGGCCAGCGCCGGAGCCGCCGCCACCGCATGCGGCAAGCATCAGGCTGCCGACGAGTGCGCTCACGCCGAGCGCAATCGGTTTGGCCTCCAAGCGTACGCCGGCCGTGCCCGGCATGGCCATTCTCGTCGTCACGTCCTGGGCATTGCCATCAGCGGCAGTATTTTTTTTGGTACGAAACATCTGCGTCATTTTTTATCTCCATTATTTTTTTAACAACTCAACTCCATCCCGTCCGCGATGTCACGGACAGGTGTCGATGCCAGCCTGGATGCGCCGTCATGGACGGCAGGAAGCAAGCCTCGCGTCCAGGCTCGGCAGTAACGGCAACGCTTAGAACGAATGGCGTATCCCGGCCATCACCACCGCTTGATTGCGGGCGTTGGACGGTGAGCCGTTTTGCGAATCGCCGACCGCCGCAACGGCATTGACCTGGTTGCCAATGCCGGCCGCACCCAGCGTTTTGCCTTTGGCATACTGATATGCTTCCAGCAGGTACAGCGAGGTGCGCTTGGACAGGGAGTAGGTTTGTTCCAGGGCCAGCTGCTGGTACTTGGCCGTATCGCTGATGCCGTTGGCCGCCTTTTCACGCGTGTAGCTGTAGCCGCCGCTGACAAACACGGCCGGTGTCACTTGATAGGTGGCGAGCACACCGCCCGTATTGAAGATCGCCGTATTGGCAAACAGGGAGCCGAGTTTCGGCGCATATTTCACATTCGATCCGTTCAGGCCCAACTCCAGTGCGCCCAGCTTGTAACGCGCGCCGCCGGCAATGTACTGCACCGATTCGGCCGAGAGATAGCCCTTGTTGATGACCGAAGTGGGGAAACTGCCCGCGGCGGTCGGGCTCCAGCCAGCGGCGACATTCGCGCCATTTTTCAATTTCAGGTAGGCCAAGGCGAAGCGGAAGTCATTCACGTCATACTTCAGCGCGGCGCTGAAGGCATTGGCCGTCGAAGTCGAGCCGGCGACCTCGCCAAAACCATATTGCGCGCTTACCTGCGCGCCACTCATCACCGGCGAGGTATAGGTGAGCGAATTGTTGATGCGGATGGTGGTATCGAGTCCGTCGATATCGCCTGGGTGGGCGCCCGTCGCGCCGGTCAAGGCGCTGGTGGGGCCGACCGGGCCGACGAACAGGTAATACGGCGTATATTGACGTCCCGCCGTCAGGCTGCCGTAGTTGCTGCTGCTGAGGCCGACATACGATTGACGATTGAACAAGGTATTTGCCGCGCCCATGCTGCCATCGTCGACATTAAAACCGTTTTCCAGCACGAACAAGGCATTCACGCCGCCGCCCAGATCTTCCGTCCCTTTAAAACCAAGCCGGCTGCCGGCCAGGTTGCCGCTGCGTTCATAGGTGTTCGACTTGCCGCCCTGGTTGCTGGAATAGACGACGGCCACATCCACAATGCCATAGATGCTCACGCTGCTCTGGGCATACGCGTTACACACCGCCCCTGCCGACAGGGTAAGTACGGTGGCCATCATCAAAGTGCTTTTCGTTTTCATTTCTTGTCCCTATTTATAGATTATCGAATGCTGCTTGGAAGGATGCTGCTTGGAAACTACGGCGCTGCTGGCTACGGCGTCCGAGACACTTTTGATGTAGTACGGACGCAAGTGTGCTTCTGAGGGTGGTATGCGCACTCTCATCGTCAAAGGTGCTGAATCGGCACCTGAATAGGATTGCGGAAATCTCCGCGATAACTGGCTGGCTCTGCCAGGCGGGGCGCTTAGGTAGCGGCCTCGGTCAATTGCCTGGCCAGTGCCATCAGAACCTCGGCCAGATGCGGAATGGGTGCAATGGCCCCATATCCGGTTGCCGAGATTGCCGCCGCTACATTGGCGTAACGCACGGCGTCGAGCAAACTGTCGCCGACGGCAAGGCGGGCCACGAGGCTGCCGTCAAAACAGTCACCGGCGCCGGTGGCGTCGACAGCCTGTACAGCGAATCCCGGCACATGTCGCGGCGCAGTATCATGGGCTTGCCAGATCCAGGCGCCTTGCGCACCGCATTTGAGCACGACCTGCTTCGCGCCATGCCGGGCGCACCACGCAAAGACGCCGTCGCGGCTATCGGTACCGGCAAGTATCATGGCTTCATCGAGGCTGGGCAGGAAAACATCGATCTGCGCGATAGTCGCTTCGATGACCGCCCTCGCCCTTGCCAGCGGCCATAGGCGCAAGCGCAGATTCGGGTCATAGCTGATGCATGCGCCGGCAGCGCGCGCCGCTGCAATCGCCGCCTGCACCGCATCGCAGGCAGTCACGCTGATGGCCTGGCTGATGCCCGACACATGCAGGAAACGCGTGCCACGCAGTGCCGCCAGCGGCACATCCTGCACGCCCATGCGACTGGCGGCCGATCCGGCGCGCAAATAGTCGAACTGATGGCCTTCGGCGCCGTGGGTGACGAAATAGACGCCGGTAGGGGCCTCCGCATCGATCTCCACGGCGGAGGCATCGATCCCTTCTGCGCGCCATAAGTCGAGCAGCATGCGGCCGAAACGATCATTGCCGAGCCGGGTGCAGTAGGCAACGCTGGCGCCCTGCCTGGCTGCGGCCACCGCGAAATTGGCAGTGTCGCCGCCAAATCCCTGGCGGTACAGCGCGCTGCTGGTTTCATTGAACTCGATCATTGGCTCGCCCAGGGCGACGATGTCGAAGCGTTTATCCATCCCCATCATTGCATCCTTTCCTGTTGGGAAGTCGCCACGGCAGCCATCGCCGCAGCGACGCCATGCTGGCCGATATTGCGCAGATGCCGCGTCAACGTGGCAACAAAGCGCGGATCGGCAGGCAAGTCATCACCAAACACTTCACGCACCGCCAGCAAGGCGGCGACCTGGTCCATCGGATCCGGCGAGCTGGTGACGGCCACCTGCAACACGCCGGCGAGGGGATCGGCAATCGCATACGCCAGGCCGGCTTCGTCCTTGCCTGCCAGATAGCGGCACCAGGCGGCCACGGCAAAACACAGGCGCTCGCATGGGGCGCCGGCCAGCAAGCGGTCGCGGATCGTCCCCAGCAGGCGTTGCGGCAGCTTTTGCGAACCATCTGTCGCAATTTGCTGCAATTGATGCTTGAGCGCAGGATTGCGGTAGCGCGCCAGCAAGGTGGCGCGATACGCTGCCAGGCCGGGACGCGACAGCGTGGGCTCAATCTCCTCGGCCATCATGGCCGCAATGAACTCAGCCAGCCTGGCATCGGCGATAGCGGCATCGACTGTCGCGTAAGCCATCAAGGCCCCCAGGTAGGCGAGGCTGGAATGGGTGCCGTTGAGCATGCGCAGCTTGGCCTTTTCGTACGGTTCCACCTCCGCGACGATGGCCGCACCGGCATCCTCCCAGCGTGGCCGCGGCCCGGCGAAGCGGTCCTCGATCACCCACTGGCTGAACGGTTCCGTCATCACCGGCCACGCATCCTCGGCGCCAAGGCAAAGGGCGACGCTGGCGCGGTCGGCGTCTGTGGTCTTGGGCACGATGCGGTCCACCATCGCATTCGGAAATGCGCCATACACGTCGATCCAATGCGCCAGTGCCGGATCGACGGCGGTGGCGAACGCCAGTACCAGGCCACGCGTCGTCAAGCCGTTCGACGGCAGGTTGTCGCACGACAGCACGGTAAATGGCGGCAAGCCAGCCTGCAGGCGCAGCGCCAGTGCCCGCACGATGAAACCGATGGCCGAGCGCGGCGTATCCGGCTGCGCCAGGTCATGCGCAATATCGGGATGCGCCAGGTTCAAGGCGCGCGTGGCCGGATCGTGGCAATAACCTTTCTCGGTCACCGTCAGGCTGACCACGTGGCAGCGCGGATCGGCCATGACGGCCAGCACCGCCTGGGGATTCTCCGGCGCCACCAGCGAGGCGATCAAGGCGCCAACGACGTGCAGTCGTTCGCCCTCGGCATCGCGCACCACCACTGTATACAAGTTATCCTGGGGCGCCAGCGCATCGCGGGTATCGGCCTGGCGCAGCGAGACGCCGACGATGCCCCAGCGCAAGTCGCCAGCGGCAATAGCGTGATCGGTGTACATCGCCGCATGGGCGCGATGGAAAGCCCCCAGCCCCAGATGCACGATACCGGGCGAGAGCAGATGGCGTGCGTAGTGCGGCAAGATCGGGGCCTGGCTCGCCCGAGGCGCGCCTAGCGATGCCAGAACCGTATTTGACAGTCTCATGGCATCTCCCTATGCGCTCTGCGGGTGCTCGCGCACGCGGGAAACGAGTTGCGTCGGGCTGACGAAACGCATGGCGATCAGCAGCCATATCAGCGTGATGACCATGTACACCATCGCCATCGCATCGATCGATTGCGGTGCGCGCACGCCGGCGGCAAACACCGAGTAGTACAGCGCCACGACCAGCGTCTGGGTATCCGGTCCGGCCGTCATGAACGTCAACTCGAACATGGCAATGGTACGCACCAGTACCAGCAGCGATGCGGCGAGTATGCCGGGCGCCAGCAACGGCACCAGTACATGGCGGAATACCTTCCGGGTCGGCGCACCGAAAACGCGTGCCGCCGATTCCAGGTTCGGGTCGATCTGCTCGATGAACGGCGTCATGACCAGGATCACGAACGGCAGCGCGGGCAGCAGGTTGGCCAGCACCACGCCAAACAGCGTACCGGCAAGGTGCAATTGATACATCAGCGTGGCCAGCGGAATGCCATAGGTAATCGGCGGCACCATCAGCGGCAGCAGGAACAGCATGGTCAACAGGCGCTTGCCGCGGAAGTCCCGGCGCGCCAGGGCATACGCCGCTGGCACGCCGATGAGCAGGGACAGCAGCACCACGGCCAGCACCACTTCCACCGTGACGAGCAAGACGTCGCCGAGCTGGAATTCGGTCCATGCTGCCGCGTACCATTCAAAGGTAAAGCCGTCTGGCAGCCAGGTGCCAAACCAGCGGCGGGCGACCGAGTTGGTGGCCACCGAGGCAATCATCAAGCCGACATTGAGCAAAAAGAACGTCATGAAGCCAACAACCAGCCCGCTCCAAAGACGGCTCCACCAGTTAATGTGCGCCTTGGGCGCGACTGCGCCAGCGACCTGCACCAGCGCATCCGGAGATATCGATTTCATCATCATTAACCCTTTCCACCTGTGACTGGACCGCGATAGACCATGCTGCGCAGACCCAGGACACCGGCAACAACAGCCAGTTGCACCATGCCCATGATCATGGCGATCGTCGAGGCCATCGGATAATCGTAGTTTTCAAAGGCAGCCTCATAGGCGGCGATCGAAATGACGCGTGTTGGTCCCGCCGGCGAGCCAAGCAAGACGGCCGACGGAAAGACGGAGAACGCCTGCACGAATGACAGACAGAACGCCATCGCCAGTCCCGGTATCAGCAGCGGCAGCACGATGTGCTGGAACTGTTTGTAGGGACTCGCTCCCAGCGTGGCGGCGGCGCGCGTCAGGCCGGGATCAATCCCCGTGATATACGACAGGATCAGCAAGAAGGCGAACGGAAAACCGGAAATGATCAGCGAAATGAGCACGCCCCAGTAATTGTGCGTCAGGCGTATGCCGCCTTCGAACAGATGGAACAGTTGCAACACCTGCGTGAACCAGCCTTTCGGGCCAAAGTATGTCAGCATGCCTTCGGCGATCAGCACCGTGCCCAGCGTGATCGGGATCACCAGGATGGTGGTCGCGATCTTCTGGTAACGCGACTTGTGGCGCAAGCGATACGCGATCGGCAAGGCGATGCCCACATTGATGATCGTCGCCGGCAAGGCCAGCTTGAGCGTGGTGCCGATCGTCTGGATCAAGTTCTCGGTGCTGAAGAACTTGACGTAATTCGACCATGCGCCCCCTTCCAGTGGCTCGAACGACAACAGCAAGCCGTGCAGGAAGGGATACACGAAGACGGCCAGCATGAAGAGCACGGCCGGCGCCACCATCCACATCACCGGGTCGAGCCAGCGCGAGCCGGCAGCTTGTGCGCGGCTGTGCATCATGCCACCTGCTCGGATGGATAAGCGAGGACGCGCTCAGGCGGCACCGATACCGTCATATTGTCGCCTGGCTGCGCGGTCCCTTCCGTGCGCACGAACAGGCGCGTACTGTCTTGCGTGCGCAGCATGAACAGCGATTCGCGGCCATAATATTCGACGGCCTCGACACGCGCGGTGATGCTGTTGGCCGCCTGCTGGCCGGGCGCGCAGATGGAAAACTCTTCCGGCCGGATCGATACGGCGGCGCGTGCACCGATGCCATGTTGCGGCACACCGTGCAGCTCGATGCCGGGGCCGGTCAGGTGAATGCTGCCGCTGCTCTTGTGCGCCACATCGAGCAGCAGCTCATTGCGATAGCCCATGAAGCGCGCCACCGACAGATTGGCCGGCTGGGCATACACCTCTTGCGGCGTGCCCACTTGCTGCACCAGGCCATCTTTCATGACGACGATACGGTCGGCCAGCGACAAGGCTTCATCCTGGTCATGCGTCACGTAAATGGTCGTGCGTCCCAGTTCGCCATGAATGCGGCGGATTTCAGAGCGCATTTCAAGGCGCAGCTTGGCATCGAGGTTCGACAGCGGCTCATCCATCAAGATCAGCGGCGGCTCGATGACGATGGCGCGCGCAATGGCGACGCGCTGCTGCTGGCCGCCCGACAGCTGCCCAGGCAGCTTGCCGGCGTGCATGCCCAGTTGCACCAGGTCAAGCGCCCGCTTGACACGCACCTCGATTTCGCTCGCCGACACGTTGCGCATCAGCAAGCCAAAGCCCACATTCTTGGCCACCGTCATGTGCGGGAACAAGGCATAGTTCTGGAATACCATGCCGAAGCCCCGCTGCTCGGGCGGCAGCGTATCGATACGCAACTGATCGAGATAAATCGCACCGCTCGACAGGGCCAGCAGCCCGGACAGGCAGTTCAGCGCGGTCGATTTTCCGCAGCCCGACGGTCCCAGCAGCGCGATGAATTCGCCACGGGCGATATTCATCGTCAGGCCGCCCAGCGCTGGCAACGGCGCGGCACCGGAAGCGCTCGGCGGGCCACCGAAATTACGCGTGACACGCTCTAAGCGCAGTGTTTTGAAGTCATGTTTCATATTGACAATTCCCGGTTAAATACGTGACATGCTCACTTGGACTTCTGGCTGCCGATCTGTTGATCCCAGAGCTGGAACGCTTTCACCATATCCTGCGCATCAAGCGGCTGCGCGTGGGGATTGTTGGCGATCAATGCATCATATTCAGGACGGCCAAACTCCTTGATCACCTCCTGGCTGGACTTCGGCGCCATGCTCAGGGGAACGTTCTTGATCGCCGGGCCAGGGTAGAAATAACCCTTGTCGTAGGTCATCGCCTGCTGCTCCGGCTTGAGCAAGTAGTTCATCACGTCGAGCACGATTTTCGACTTCTCCGCCGTCAGACCCTTGGGCATCATCATGTAGTGGGTATCGTTGATCCAGGTCATGTTCTTGAATGCGCCGACCTTGAAATTTTTTGGCACCACGCCCAGCGCCCGTGGATTGATATCCCAGCCCGTGACGGTGACCGTCATGTCGCGCGAGCCCTCGCCCAGCTCCTTCATCACCGCGCCGGTACCGCCCGGATAGTATTCGATGCAGGTATTGAGTTCTTTCAGGAAAGCCCAGGTCTTGGCCCAGCCGTTGACCGGGTCTTTCGGGTCTTTGTCGCCCAGCAAATACGGCAGGCCCATCAGGAAGGTGCGGCCAGGACCGGAGTTCGATGGGCGCGCGTAGATCAGGCGGTTGGGATTGGCCTTGCAATAGGCGAGCAATTCCTGCGGCGACGTCGGCGCCTGTTTGACCTTGTCGGGATTGTATTCAAGCAAGGGACCGGCTGGCATGAAGGCAACGGCCAAGGCCTGATCCTGCGCCAGTTCCTGCATCTTGTTCACTTGCGGCAGGTAATTAGCCGCCAGATTCGGGAACTTGCCTGCATTGTCGGGCAATAACTTGACCCACAGCTTTTGCTCGATACCTGCAGCAAGAACGTCGGTGCCGCCCAGGACCAGATCGATATCGCTGCGATTGGCCGCCTGCATCGCCTTGAGCTTGCTCGGCAACTCCGGCGCCGGCGCCTTGGTGAAGGTGAACTTGACGTTCGGATTTTTCACCTTGTACGATTCGATCGCTTCCTGCAACAAAGCCAGGCTGCCTGCCACATCCACTACATTGATCGTCACGGGCGCCTGGGCCAGCGCCGGCACACTGAGCGTGGCACTGAAGGCCCCAGCGATGCTGCCGGCAATCATCCGCACCATGGCGCGCTTGTTTACATTCGAAGTATGTTTTGTCATTCTCGTCTCCAGTTTTTATGTGTATTGAACGTTCCAGGAATGGGTGCAACCAGCGTCTCAACGACGCCTTCAGCCTTACTGCTTACTTAGAGCCTGCCTCTGTAGAAAATACGCCGCCTTCTGTCAGCCCGACGTGTGCTCTCCTGCCGACGCCGTCAGCCTGACTGCTTACTTAAATTCAAGTGCTACAGGCGATACGCCGCCTTGGCGAGCCGATAGCTCAGGTCGTATGCCAGTTCGAATGCCTCGTCTTCGCGCAAACGGTGTTCCGCCACCAGCCGCGCCAGAAAACCGCAATCGATACGGCGCGCCACGTCATGCCGCGCCGGAATGGACAGGAAGGCGCGGGTGTCGTCATTGAAGCCGACGGTATTGGCAAAGCCGGCTGTCTCGGTGGTCTGTTCGCGGAAGCGGCGCATGCCTTCAGGCGCATCGTGGAACCACCAGGCAGGGCCCAGCTTGAGCGATGGATACACGCCGGCCAGCGGCGCCAGTTCTCGCGCGTAACTGGTTTCATCGAGTGTGAACAGGATGATGGAAAGTTTGGGATTGAGGCCATGCTTGTCGAGCAAGGGCTTCAAGGCATCGACGTAGCTGGTACGGGTGGGAATATCGAAGCCCTTGTCGCGGCCAAAGGACGCCAGCATGTCGGCGCTATGGTTGCGCCATGCGCCCGGATGGATTTGCATCACCAGCCCGTCGTCCAGGCTCATGCCGGCCATTTCGGTCAGCATCTGGGCGCGGAATGTCTCGGCGTCCAGGGTGCAGGCATTGCCCGCCAGCACCTTCGCGTACAAAACCTCGCATTCGGCCAGGCTGAGGTCCGCAGTACGGGCGCTGGGATGACCGTGATCGGTCGAGGTGGCGCCCAGGTTCTTGAAATACGCGCGCCGGCTGCGGTGGGCCCGCAGGTATCCGGCCCAGGTCCCGGTATCTTCCCCCGTTATTTCGCCCAGTTCCGCGACGTTGCGCACAAACCCGTCAAATGCCGGGTCGACGACGGGATCCGGCCGGTAAGCGGTAATGACGCGTGGCTTGCCATTGACGCTTTGCCAGGGATCGGCTGCCAGCGCCCGGTGATGGCTGAGCGCATCTAGCGGCGACTCAGTGGTTGCGATGACCTCGATATTGAATCGTTCAAACAGCGCCCGCGGACGGAATTCGGGCTTTTTCAGGCAGGCATCGATGTGATCGTACAAGGCATCGGCATTGGATGGCGTCAGCGCCCGCTCGATGCCGAACACTTCTTCAAACACATGATCGAGCCACAGGCGCGAAGGCGTACCGCGGAACAGCGGCCAATTTTTTGCCAGCACGCGCCAGATTTTTCGCGGATCGGCCTCTACATGTCCATTGTCGCGGCGGCGCACTCCCAGGTCTTCGAGCCGCACACCCTGGCTGAACAGCATGCGAAATACATAATGATCAGGCTGGATCAACAAGGCTGACGGGTTGCTGAACGCGGCGTTCGTTGCAAACCAGGCCGGATCGGTATGGCCGTGCGGACTGATGATCGGCAGCGCCTTGACGCTGTGATACAGCTGCCGCGTGATGGCGCGCGTCGCGGGATCGGCAGGAAACAGGCGGTCTGGGTGGAGCAGTGGCATGGGGTTCCGTTCTCTATCGTAGTGACATTTACGTTGAAAAACACACATTTCTATATGCAATGCGCAATACAGCCAGATCAAATTCAAGCGCTTTGCGCTGGATCCCTACCGGGATAGGCAATCAATTGAAGATCAGTTCCCATCCTGCCCAGGCGCTGTCCCGTTACACTTGCCAATCACTCTCATTACCCGCAGCGCGACTGGCGCCCTTGACACCCCAGCCGCGCGAGAATTCCCGCATGACCCGCTCGAGGTGGGCACGCATGGCGCGGCGCGCGCCAGCCGCGTCGCGCGCCGCGATCGCCTCGACGATACGGCGATGGTCGACCAGCGTCTGCTGGCGCAATTCTGCGGTGTGGAAGTGCTCTTCCATCTTGCTCCACAGGTGACCACGCTCATCCCACAGATTGGTCAGCACCAGTACCAGGGCGCTATTGCCGGTGGCCTTGGCGATGGCCATGTGAAAAGCACGGTCGGCCGCATCGCTCTTGACCTGGTCCTCGCCATGGCGCTCCATATCTGCAACGGTCTGCATGATGGCGTCCACGGCCGAGTCAGTTGCCAGCTTGGCAGCCATGGCCGCGACCTCCCCTTCAATCAAACGCCTGGCCGACAGCACTTCGAAAGGACCGCAGCCCGCGCCATTGATGTCGGCTGGCGCACTATTTCGGTCGTTGACATAAATGCCCGACCCACCACGCACTTCAATGACGCCGGTCAACTCGAGGGCGATGAGCGCTTCGCGCACGGAGGCGCGGCTCACATCGAGCCGCGCCGACAAGTCGCGCTCGGAAGGCAGGCGTGTTCCGGGCAAAATCTTTTCATCTTGAATCATCTGCTGAATCTGCCCGGCAACCACGCGATACAAGCGCGCATCAGCTGGTACGGCAAAGTCAACGGAGACAGGTGTCGGTTTACTCATTTTTTCTCTCTTCACTAGAAATGAATGGAACGCCATTTTATATGCAGCGACACCTTCCATTGCATTTCCCCATTCTTCGACTGCAACATCGTGACCGCCAGCGGATCACGTTCAACGTACCGGCCATCACATCGCAAATTTTGTCAGCTAAATTTTCAACCGGTCAGGCCATTCTATTTTGGTCCGACCAAAAATGCAACAAGGTCTAGCCAAAATAAATGATTAATGCCATACTGGCCTGACCAATTAGAGACAACTTTCTCCACCCACCCAATGAGGACGCCGTGAAAATCACCGATGCCAAAGTCATCATCTGCTCTCCAGGCCGCAATTTCGTCACCCTGAAAATTTATACCGATGAGGGCTTGACCGGCATCGGCGATGCCACTTTGAATGGCCGCGAACTGGCCGTTGCCTCCTACCTGACCGACCATGTGATCCCTTGCCTGATCGGGCGCGATGCCCATCAGATCGAAGACATCTGGCAATACCTGTACCGTGGTGCCTACTGGCGGCGTGGCCCCGTGACGATGAGCGCCATTGCCGCCGTCGATACGGCGCTGTGGGATATCAAGGCCAAGGCGGCGAATATGCCGCTGTACCAATTGCTGGGTGGAAGAAGTCGCAATGGCGTGATGGTGTACGGCCATGCCAATGGCGGCGATATCGAGGAAACCGTGGACGAAGTGCTGCGTTACGCATCGATGGGCTACAAAGCGATCCGCGCGCAGGCTGGCGTGCCTGGCTTGAAAAAAGTCTATGGCGTGTCGAAGGACAGCATGTTCTACGAGCCGGCCGATGGGTCGCTGCCATCCGAACACGACTGGTCCACCGAACGCTACCTGGATCACGCACCGAAACTATTCGACCGCTTGCGCGACAAATTGGGCTGGGAACACCACCTGCTGCACGACGTCCACCACCGGCTCACCCCGATCGAGGCGGCGCGCCTGGGCAAATCGATGGAACCGTACCGTTTGTTCTGGATGGAAGACCCGACGCCGGCCGAGAACCAGGATGCCTTCCGCCTGATCCGCGAGCATACCGTGACGCCGATTGCGGTCGGCGAAGTGTTCAATACCATCTGGGATTGCAAGGAACTGATCGAGAAGCAATATATCGATTACATTCGCGCCACGGTCGTCCATGCAGGCGGCATCACGCACCTGCGCCGCATCGCCGATCTGGCGGCGATGTACCAGGTGCGCACCGGCTGCCATGGCGCCACCGACCTGTCGCCCGTTTGCATGGGCGCAGCGCTGCACTTCGATACCTGGGTGCCCAATTTCGGCATCCAGGAATACATGCGCCACACAGAAGAGACCGACGCCGTCTTCCCGCATGACTATCGCTTCGAGGATGGCTTCCTGCACGTGGGCGACACGCCCGGCCATGGCGTCGATATCGACGAAGCCCTGGCCGCCAAGTATCCGTATCAGCGCGCCTACCTGCCAGTGAACCGCCTGGCCCATGACGGCACGCTCTGCAACTGGTAAGGCGCTGCCGGGCAAGCTTGGGGGGGCAGGACGGCCGCACCTTGCCCCTCACCATCCGCACTCCAATGGAGCGAAATGCATGAAGATGATAGACACTCTGAAGAACATTTTCCCTCGCGACGAGGACATTCCGCCGCAACACCGGCTTCCCGGGCAACTCCATCAGCGCGCCATGCTCGTCAACGGCGTGCTTGAAACCTGGGCCGGAGATATCCGCACGGTACTTTCGCCGCTGCATGTTGTAGACACGGATGGCGTCGTGCGCCGCGTCGAGGTCGGCAGCTATCCGGTCGCCGGCGTCGCAGAAGCGCAGCGCTCGCTGGATGCGGCCATTGAGGCCTATGACAATGGGCGCGGTCCATGGCCGACCATGTCAGTCGGGGACCGCATCGACTGCGTGCTCAACTTTACCAATCAAATTGTTGCCAAACGACAGGAAATCGTCAAGCTGATCATGTGGGAAATCGGCAAAAGCGCAGTCGACTCGGAAAAGGAATTTGACCGCACAATCGACTACATCAAAGCGACGATCGATGCCTTGAAAGAACTCGACAATGGCAACTCGCGCTTTCAAAGCGTGGACGGCACCATTGCCCAGATCCGCCGCTCGCCCCTCGGCGTCGTACTTTGCATGGGGCCTTACAACTATCCGCTCAATGAAACCTTCACGACGCTGATTCCCGCACTCCTCATGGGCAACGCCGTCGTGTTCAAGCCGCCAAAATTTGGGACGCTGCTATTTTCCCCCATGCTGGAACCCTTCCGCAGCGCCTTCCCCCGCGGCGTCATCAACACGGTGTATGGACGCGGCGCCGAAGTGGCGCCACATTTAATGCGTACAGGAAACATCAATGTGCTGGCCCTGATTGGCTCCAGCAGGGTGGCAGACCAGCTCAAGAAGCAACACCCGAAGTCCAACCGCCTGCGGGCCGTCCTGGGGCTGGACGCAAAAAATGCCGCTATCATCCTGCCCGATGCCGACATCAACCTGGCCGTCAAGGAATGCATCGCCGGCGCCCTGTCCTTCAATGGGCAACGCTGTACGGCGATCAAGATGATCCTGGTGCACCAATCGATTGCCGATGATTTTTTGCGCCATTTTTGCGAAGAAATCGGCAAACTCAAGATTGGCATGCCGTGGGACAATGGGGTCACCCTCACACCACTTCCCGATGCTGAAAAGATCCACTACCTGAGCGCATGCATTGACGATGCAACAGCGCAAGGAGCAAGCGTCATCAACGAAGACGGCGGCGCGACATACGGGACGCTGTTTTACCCTGCCGTGGTGTTCCCCGTCAAGCCAGGCATGAAGCTGTACCGGGAAGAACAATTCGGCCCGGTAGTGCCAGTTGCGCCATTTACGGAAATTGAAACGGCGCTGGACTATGTCATGAGCTCCGATCATGGGCAGCAGGTCAGCATCTTCGGCACCGATCCTGCGCAGATCGGCTCGCTTGTAGATTCGCTGGTCAATCAGGTATGCCGCGTGAACCTGAATTGCCAATGCCAGCGCGGCCCCGATGTATTTCCCTTTACCGGACGTAAAGATTCCGCAGAAGGAACACTATCCGTGGCCGATGCCCTGCGCGCCTTCTCCATTCGTTCGATGATTGCGGCCAAGCAGAGCGAAACGAGCAAAAAACTATTGACCTCGATCGTACTCGACCATCAATCAAACTTCATCAATACCCGCTTCATTCTATAACTGACGGATCGCGCCATGCAGCATGCCTGCATGGACAGATGAATCAGACACGCAAGAAAAATAGCCCACCAGAAAGTGTAATGCCATTCAGTTGAGGTCTCTTTTCAGTAAGCGCCACGGTGTGGCGCTGAGGTAAAGCCTTTACGGCCCGGTCGAATTTTCGGTCGAGCCGTTCTTCTTTTAGCAGAGATAGCTGTCAATCGCGTGGCTGAGCGTGCAGCGCCTCTCCGTGATGAATTCCGCGGCAAGGCGCTCGACCTCGGAGACCATCAGGCTCGCGCGGTCTCGCCCTAGCCTGAATGTTTCACAAGTTGCCACTACGGCCTCGGTCTGCCGACATCGGACTGCATCGGCTGCAATTGGGACGTCGCGGGCGATGTCGTCCCTACCCAATTGAACGGGGCTCAAATGAAGCGGCATGCGGGTTGATTGTTGGCGGCGGGTTGGTCAGTTCTCGGCAGGCCGGACGTGACTTGCTTAGGACGAGTTGATGGTCTTGGCGTGCGTCGGCAGATACATTCGCTCGGTCAATGTCTGCAGCAAATCTTTGACAGCGCACGCGCTTGGCAGATGGAGGACGATTTTGTTCTTGTACTGCCTGACCTGCACGGCGATTTTGAACAGTTTCGAGATGACCGTCGATGGCTGCGCGCCCGACAGTGCGGTATGCTGCAGCGCCTGCGTACGCAGTTGCTGGTGCAAAACATAGGCCGCTGCATGCAGCAACAAGCGCATGCAATTGGCGAGGAAGCTAGTGCACGGGGTGCGATCGGCCGCCAGATCATTCTTGAGATGCTTGATGTAGTTTTCGGCCTGACCACGCGCGCAATAAATGTCTTCGTACAGCGTGCCGGCATCGACTCCAATTAGCGAGGTCACGCTGAACCGCGTGTTCTCGCCGAGCGCCATGACCTCGGCCTTCAACAGCACGCGCCAAGCCCTCGGCCATGAGCGCGCCTTTAAGTAAATTCATCGAACAGGCGCACCGCGCTCGGCACCACGTCCTGCGTTTGCGCCGCTACCCAAAGATCGCAGGCGCGAAGCTTTGTTGGCTCAGCCATCGCGTGCAGCTTGACGTTGCAGGAGAAACCGAAGATGAAGTCGGTGTTCGGCATGCTGTCGATCAGGCCCATCAATTCAGGTCCGCTGAAATGACCGTCGCCCCGAACGCGAATGTGGGTGGCGGGGAAATGGCGGCGAATCAGTTTTAGAACGCGCCGCATGATCATCGCATTCTCCTCGCCAAATGGTCGCTTGCCGGGCCGTAGCACGGCCGCTATCAAGGCGCCGGATTGGCCATCGAAAATCATCAGCGGCAGGTAACACGTCGAACCATAGTGGTGGTGGTAGAACGCCAGTGGCTGCTGGCCGTAGCACGCATCACTCGGAGTGATCCAGGTCGAGAATTAAGCTTTTTGGCGCACTGGCAAAGCTGGCAATGAACTGCTCGACGAGGGCCTCGCTGACACGATAGATGTCTTGGCGTCTCACGGCATGTTCGAAGCGTGAGATCGTCGCCCCCGATGCCAGTGCAGCGTCATCGTCGAGCGGCAAACGGGCCACGCCAAGCTTGAACATCGGGTCATGGCGCAGGCTGTTCGAATCGTTCCCGTCCTCGTAGCCGCAGCCAATTTGGTAGATTCGCTGCGTCAAAATATCGTGATACGAATGGTTCACGTAACTCTGATGACGGCGGTCAGGCAAGGCTGCAGCGATGCGTGCCGTCAGGCCAATCTGGAGGTCGATACCGCGCAGTAGAATCGGGCCGAGATCGGACGACAAGCCGCCACCGGCGAAATCTGCGCGGACGCTATGGGCGGGAATGGATGCAAAACGGAGCTGCTCTGGGGTAGAATTCATACCGGGCAAGGTGTGTTCGTGTAGATGAATGTGTTTTAGGGATAACTCACATTTTATCAATCACTTACGGCACTCTTGCCCTTTTTTATGCAAAATTCAGGCTAGAAGCTGTGCTTGATGCCAGTGATGATGCCTGCCTGGTTCTTGCCGGCGCCGACGGAACCGCCAGCGCTCAACGCCAGTGCCGCCGTGCCGTCATTGCTGATGCGGCCCACCGCCAGGTACACGGCGCTGCGCTTGGACAGGTTGTAGATCCCGCGCAACAGCACCTGGCCGCTGTCATTGTTGCTGTTGCGGTAATCCAGCTTGGCCAGTTGAGCGTCCACCGTCAGCAGCGGCGTCATATTGTAGGCCGCACTGATGTAGTACAGATTGCTGCGTGGCGTGGCCGAACCTTCGTTCTTGCGCGTGATCACGCCGCCTCCCACCCGCCAGTCGTCCGACTTGACAAAGGCGGCGGCGTGGAAGCGGCTGTCCGTCTTGTCGCTGCTGTTCAAGCCGCCGGAGGCGCTGGGACCACCGTAGATGCGGTCATACGCGCTCATCAGCGCAAAACCCTGGCCGTCGTATCGAAGCAGCGCCGACCACTCGCGGCATTGCATGGCATCGGTGGCACTTTCGCCGCCGCAATTCGTGCCGGCCGGGCCGCCGGCCGACGAGGTGTCGCGCCCCAGGCTATATGTACCGCCCACGGTCACGCCGCTGAAAGCGCCCTTATAGGCGATGGAATTGTCGCTGCGGCCATTCGGAATGAAAGAATCGAGCGAGCCGAGGCCGTATTGCGACGGGCCGATGATGTCGACGTCATAGGTCGAGGTGGTCAGCATATTGTAGTTGCGGCCCACGGTGACGGTGCCCCAGTTACCGGACAGGCCGACATTCGCCTGACGGCCAAAAAGGCGGTTACCCTGGCCCAGCACGCCCGTGTCCGGCGCGAAGCCATTTTCCAGCACGAAGACGGCTCTCAGGCCGCCGCCCAGGTCTTCCACGCCGCGAAAACCCAGGCGGGAAGGAAACATGCCGCCACCCAGGCTGGGCATGCGGGTGACACTGTTACCGGCCGCGTCGGCATTGCTGTAATACTCCACGGCCGCATCGATGATGCCATACGTGGTGATGCTGCTTTGCGCGTGGGCGACACACGGGGCGAGGATGGCAGCGGCGAGGGCAACGGCGAGGGTGCTCGGGATGATTTTTTTGTTCATTGTGTCTCCTGTTTTTGGTTTTGATCAGACGTGTTGAGATAGCGCCACCTCTTGCGAGGCGGCGCTGAGGCTACAGCGATACAGCTTATTTGGCGGCGGGCTTGTCCCAGTTCGTCGCGCCGGCCGTGGACGTCGATGCCACCGAATACAGCGCGCCGGGGGCATTGCGGGTTTGCTGGAAATCCGCCAGCGACTGGCCGCGCATGGCAGCGTAGATGTGCAGGTTTGACACACCCACGGCGGCGCCCAGCTTTTCCAGCAGGAAAAAGATCACCCCGTACTGGATCATGCCGCGCCAGTTGCGCGTGCTGATCAGCTCGCGCTCTTCAGTCGTCAGCTGCGCAGCATCGTAGGTGGCCTCGGGGCTGGCCAGGAAGCGTGCGCGAAAACCCGGATCGATCAATTGATGCAGATACTTGTTGACGCGGTAGGCACGCACGCTGGTCTCCAGCGTGAATGGATAGGTTCCCGGCAGTTCCTCCACGCCATGCGTCTGGTGGGCGATATGCGCACGGTGCTGTTCGATGGCGCGCGCCGTCAGCGCCGCATCCACGGTGGCGACATTTTCATACAGAGCCACGGCAATGCCCGTCATCGACGGCAGGTAATACTCGCGGTGCAGGCAATGTAACTTGGCCGACATGGCACCACGCATGGCCATCCACATCACCACTTCGGCGCTTTCCCAGCCGCCCAGGCGGGCAAAGTCGGCGTGCGTCATATTCAGCAAGGTTTCCGGATCGTTCTCAAACAGGTCGAGGAATTGATGGTCCCACGGCGTGTTGTTGAAACCGGCACGCTCGCCGTGCACCTGGTGCGACAGGCCACCGGTGGCTACCAGCACAACGTTCAAGTCTTCCGGATAGCTTTCGATGGCCCGGCGCAAGCCCTGCCCCAGCTTGTAGCAGCGGCGCGCCGACGGCACGGGGAACTGCAGCACCCCCATCTGCAACGGCACGATGCTGCCCGGCCAGGCACCGTTCGCGCGCGGCCAAAGGATGGACAGCGGCGAGAAGCAGCCGTGGTCGAGCGCCTTGTCCTGGAAGAAGGACATGTCGAACTCGTCGGCCATCAGCGAGGCGCCGATGTGCCGCGCCAGGCCCGCATGGCCAGCAACCGGCGGCAGGTCGCGCGCGCCACCGCCTTCATCGGCCGCCGGATAACTCTCCCCTATGCCCAGTGCAAAGGCTGAATAATGGTCGAAGAAGAAGGACGTGACGTGGTCGTTGTAGATGACCAGCAGGACGTCGGGCTTTTTCTCCGCCAGCCATTGCTGTACCGGCTCGAAGGCCTTGAAGATGGGCGCCCAGACGGCGTCCTGCTGCTTGGCGGCGTCGAGTGCAAAGCCGATGGTGGGGGTGTGCGAACAGGCGATGGCGCCGATGATGTTAGCCATGTCGATTCCTAAGCTGCCACGGCGCGCGGGCCGGATTTATTAAAGATGATGAAGAGTGCGGCGATGCTTGCCGGCACGGCCAGGATGGCGATCACGGAACTGAAACCCCAGCCCATCGATAGCAACAGGCCACCGGCAAACGAACCGAGGATGCTGCCGAAACGGCCCACGCCCAGCATCCAGCTGACGCCCGTGGCCCGCACAGCGGTCGGGTAGCACGATGGTGCAAAGGCGTTCAAGCCAGTTTGCGCGCCGCTCATGCAAAAACCGGCCAGCAGCACGAAACCGGCAAAGCTCGACGACGTCACGCTGCCCGAGGCCAGGAACAGGATGAAGACCGCGCCGGCAATATACGCGGCGGCGATGACGCGGTTAGGCGCCATGCGATCCATCAAATAGCCGACGATCAGTGCGCCCACCGTACCACCAAGCTGGAACAGCGCGGTGATGTTGGCGGCGCGTTCGATCGGCAGGCCGGCGTCCTTGATCAGGGTCGGCAGCCAGCCGCTCAGCAGGTAGATCACCAGCAAGCCCATGAAATACGTGCCCCACAACGACAGGGTGATCGAGCGATAAGCAGGCGACAACAGTACCTTGCCCGGTTGCGAGCCTGTCACTTGCGGTTCGCTGATGGTAAACGCTACGCCATCGGGCACCGCGCCGCCCACCACGCGGCGCAGGGTACGGCCGATGCGCTCGGCAGGAAACTTGCGCACCACCAGGAAACGCACGGATTCCGGCACCAGCAGCATGTAGAACGGCAGGCAAGCCAGCGGAATGACCCCGCCGACGATCAATACCGTGCGCCAGCCATGCTCTGGCAACAGGGCGGCCGCACCGAAACCGACCAGCGCCGAGCCCAGGTTAAAACCGGTAAACATGAAGGCGATCAGCGCGCTGCGCGAACGTTCCGGCACATATTCCGACAACAAGGTGGTGGTGTTCGGCATGGCCGCTCCCAGGCCCAGGCCGGTCAGGAAGCGCAGCACCGACAGCGTGACCACATCAGGCGAGAAAGCGCTGAGGATGCTGAACAGGCCGAACCAGGCGACGGACACCATCAGCAGCTTCTTGCGTCCGTATTTGTCCGACATGGGGCCAACGAGCAAGGCGCCCACTGCCAGACCGATCGGTGCGGCACTCATCACCACGCCGAAGGCGGCACGCGAAATGCCCCACTCCCTGATGATGTCCGGCGCCAGGAAGCCCATGATCGCGACATCCATGCCATCGGTGGCGACAATCAGGAAACACAAGGCCAGCAAAAGCCACTGATAGCGGCTCATCTTCCTGTTATTGATGTGTGCTCTGACATCGAGCGTTTGTCCTATATTCATTAAGTCTCCTGTCTGGATCTATGTTTTATGTAAAGAAATGTAAAGACAGATGGCAGTGCCACCGCTCTCGCAGTGTACGTTTTGACAGGAATGGATGTATTGCTTTTGCTTGCCGTACCGTTTCAATTTGCTTATCGGTCTGCAATGGTACGCAGAGATTCGTGACGCGCCTTATTGGCGCCAGCGGGCGCTGACCGTCTCGATTTCCGCCAGCAGTGCGTGGGCACCGGGTGACAGTAGGGCACCCTTGCGCGTGGTCACGCCGATGCCCCGCTCCATGCCCGACATCTCGAACGGCAGCACCACCAGCTGGCCTGTCTGTACCTCGTGATGCAACTGGTGCGCGGACAGCACGGTAAGCATGTCGCTGGCCACCAGCAAGCCGCGCAGCAGCGCCAGGTCGCCCGTTTCGACGGCAGGTACAGGCGCCTGCGCGCCCTGCCCCGCATAGAATTGCAGCAGCGATTCGCGCAAGGGCGTGCCAGCGCGCGACAACACCCACGGGTAACCGGCCAGGTCCCGCAAACCGAGCTTCTTGCGCGAGGCCAGCGGATGGCCGCTGCGCGCCACCAGCGCCGCCTTGTCTTCAAACAGTGAACGCGAGACAAAGGCATCGCCCGCGCCGGCCCGCTGCGCACCGACGATGAAGTCGACTCGCCCGCTCAACAGGCTGGCCGTGAGTTCCTCATAGGGGCTTTCCAGCGAACGGATGTGCAGTTGCGGATGGCGTTCCAGCACGGCGGCAATGGCCATCGGCAGCAACTGCGAACGCGCCAGCGGCAGCGCGCCGATGCTGACCACGCCCAGCACCACGCCGGTCAGCGCGGCGATGTCTTCCGGGATATACCGCAGTTCGGCCAGCACCCGCTCAAACGATTCCGTCCAGCGCCGGCCCGCGTCGGTGGGCATCATGCCGTGCGCCGTGCGCAGGAACAAGGGCTGGCCCAGCATATCTTCCAGCCGCGCGATGGCCTGGCTCACGGCCGACTGCGACACACCCATGGCGCGCGCCACGCTAGGCATGTGATGCACTTCGGCCAGCAACGCCGCCGCCTGCAGGCGGCGTTCATTGAGCAGCGCCTCGAGGCCACCCACCTTGCTGCCACCACGGTCGCGCAGACGCACCGCGTCCTCACGCACCAGACGCAGTTCCGCTTCGATGCGCTCGGCACGCGCACGCACCACCTCGCCGGCGGCCGTCAGCAGCATGCCGCGTCCCTTGCGCTCGAATAGGGGTACGTCCAGGCTGGCTTCCAGTGCGGCGACGGAACGGGCCACCGCCGACGATGCCCGAAATAAGCTCTCCGACGAGCGCCGGATGCCGCCCGTGGCGGCGACGACGTTGAAGGCGTGCAAGTGGCGCAGGCTGACCAGTAACATGAGGACTCCAGAGCGGTGAAATGTTGGGACGAAAGTCGTTCCGATAAGCAGATTAGAACAAATCAAAGCCCACAATGCAACCACACAAAGGGCACCGGGGCCGATACTGGCTGCATCGCCACTGCCTGCTTGCCTGTCCTTATGAACCAACAACCTGACTCCGATCTGCGCGCCATTCCCTGCATGCTGATGCGCGGCGGCACTTCGCGTGGGCCGTTCTTCCTGGAATCGGACCTGCCGACCGACACCGCCGAACGCGACCGCGTGCTGCTGGCGGCGCTGGGCTCGCCGGATCCGCGCCAAATCGACGGCTTGGGCGGCGCCCATCCGCTGACCAGCAAGGTCGGCATCGTGCGCCGCAGCAGCACACCCGGCGTCGACCTGGACTTCCTGTTCGCCCAACTGCAGCCGAGCAACGACACGGTCGACGTCACGCCCAACTGCGGCAATATGCTGGCCGCCGTGCTGCCCTTCGCCCTGGAACGGGGCTTGCTGCCCATCGCCGATGGCATCACCACGGCGCGCATCCTGACGCTGAACACGCAGATGCAATGCGACGCCAGCATGCCAACGCCGGGCGGCAAGCTGCAATACGGTGGCGACGCCCGCATCGACGGCGTGCCCGGCACGGCGGCCCCGATCAGCATCAATTTCCTCGATACGGCCGGCTCCGTCTGCCCTGCCCTGCTGCCCAGCGGCAAGGCACTGGACCGCATCGCCATCGGCGGATCAGCACCGTGCGAGGTGGAGGCCACGCTGATCGACAACGGCATGCCGATGGTGCTGGTGCGCGCTGGCGATTTTGGCATCTCCGGCTACGAAAGCGTGGCAGAACTGAACGCTGATACGGCGCTGCGCGCCTGCGTCGAAGCGCTGCGCCTGGCCGCCGGCCCGCTGATGGGCCTGGGCGATGTGACGACAAAAAACTATCCGAAGATGTGCCTGATCGCCGCGCCGCGCGCGGGCGGCAGCCTGACCACGCGCTGTTTCATCCCGCACGTCTGCCACGAATCGATCGGCGTGCTGGCGGCCGTCACCGTCGCCACCGCCTGCGTGCTGCCAGGCTCCATCGCGCAAGGCATAGCCAAGACGCCGGGCGGCACCAGTCAGACCCTGTCCATCGAACACCCGACCGGCGAATTCAGCGTGGAGCTGGCGCTCGATCCGAACCATCCCGGGCTGGTCGCACGCGCCGCGCTGCTGCGCACTGCCCGTCCCATCATGCGGGGAGAAGTCCTCATCCCCGCGTCCCTCTGAAAAGGAATACCGCATGCGAGCACCCCTGATTATCGATTGCCATGGCCACTACACGACGGCGCCGCCCGCGCTGGAAGCGTGGCGCAAGCGCCAGGTGGCCAACCTGGCCACGCCGGCACTGGGCCCGAAAGTGTCGGAACTGCGCATCAGCGACGACGAGCTGCGCGAATCGATCGAACTGAACCAGCTACGCCTGATGAAGGAGCGCGGTTCGGACCTGACCATCTTCTCGCCGCGCGCCAGCTTCATGGCCCACCATATCGGCGACTTCAACACCAGCGCCACCTGGGCCGCCATCTGCAACGAGCTGTGCGCGCGCGTGGCCGAGCTCTTCCCGGACAACTTCATCGGCGCGGCGATGCTGCCGCAATCGCCCGGCGTCGATCCCGCCAGCTGCATCCCGGAACTCGAGAAATGTGTCAAGCAATTCGGCATGGTGGGCATCAACCTCAATCCCGACCCCTCGGGCGGCCATTGGACCTCGCCCCCGCTGTTTGACAAATCCTGGTATCCGATCTATGAAAAGATGGTGGAATACGGCATTCCCGCCATGATCCACGTCAGCACCAGCTGCAACGACTGCTTCCATACGACGGGCGCCCACTACCTGAACGCCGACACCACCGCCTTCATGCAGTGCCTGACCAGCGATCTGTTCAAGGATTTCCCGGACCTGAAATTGCTGATCCCGCACGGCGGCGGCGCCGTACCCTACCACTGGGGCCGCTTCCGCGGACTGGCGCAGGAGATGAAGAAACCCCTTTTGAGCGAGCACCTGCTGAACAATATCTTCTTCGACACCTGCGTCTACCACCAGCCGGGCATCGACTTGTTGACCAAGGTCATACCCGTGAAAAACGTGCTGTTTGCGTCCGAAATGATCGGTGCGGTGCGCGGCATCGATCCGGAAACAGGTCATTACTACGACGACACCAAGCGCTATATCGAGGCGGCAAATCTCACCGATGCCGAGCGCTACAGCATCTTTGAAGGCAATGCGCGCGCCGTGTTTCCGCGCCTGGACAACATCTTGAAAGGAAAAGGATTATGAGCACACCATTGATGAATCAACTGGGCGTCGTCAAGCGCAACATCGTGCGCGCCGAACAGCAGCATGTGGCACACCTTGGCCAGTTCGGCAGCGCCACCGTGCACGAGGCCATGGGCAGAGTGGGCCTGCTGAAGCCGTATATGCGCCCCATCTATCCGGGCGCGCTGGTGGCCGGGACTGCCGTGACGGTGTTGCTGCATCCGGGCGACAACTGGATGATGCACGTGGCAGCCGAACAGATCGAGCCGGGCGACATCGTCGTCGCCGCCATCACTGCCGACTGCATGGATGGCTATTTCGGTGACTTGCTGGCCACCAGCTTCATGGCACGCGGTGCCAAGGCGCTGATCATCGACGCCGGCGTGCGCGACGTGCGCATCCTCAAGGAGATGGGCTTTCCCGTCTGGAGCAAGGGTGTCAGCGCCAAAGGCACGATCAAGGCGACCCTCGGCTCCGTCAACATCCCCGTGCTGTGCGCAGGCGCCTTGGTAAACGCGGGCGACGCCATCATCGCCGACGACGATGGCGTGGTAGTCGTGCCGGCGGCCGACGTGGCGCGCGTAGCTGCCATCGCCCAGCAGCGCGAAGATTTGGAAGAAGAAAAACGCGCCAGGCTGGCGTCCGGCGTGCTGGGCCTCGATATGTACAATATGCGCGGCCCGCTGCAGCAAGCCGGCCTCACTTATATCGACTGAGACAGGTATTCCCGCCTTGCGGCCGTGGCTTGGGCACTTCCCGTTGATCACTACCCTCGACGGCCTCAAGTCACCCTCGCGGCGCACGCGCGTGAAGGCTGGCATGCCTCATGTGAATTTCCATGACCCGCACTGGCCAGCAACTGCGTTTCCGCCACAATGCTGCTGCCGCGATTGTCGTTGCCGGCGATCAGCGCCACGCTACCGCCTTGCACCAGCTTTCTCGCCAATTGCATGTGCTTGTTGCTGCATGCAGCGGCCTATGTCTTGCACCAGCAACTGCGGACCCAGGCACTGCAGCATCCAGCGCTGTCGCAGGCGCAGCCATCGACCGTCATCTCCAAGTTGTTCAAAATCGCGGTCCAAGTTCGCCAGTGCAAAAACAAGATCGTTCTGCATCTGCCCAGCGCCTGCCCGGTCATCGCAATCGATGCGGCCGCCCAGGTTGTTGACGTTCTCCGCATTGGGCAGCACCACATCGCGCCCGGCAATGGTGCCGCTGTTGGTCAGGTCGCCCGTGATGTTGATATCGACATCCTTGCCGGCCAACAAGGCGCCCGTGCCATCGATGTCATCGATGTCATCGGCGCGCAGGCGCACATACACTTGCGGCACGAGGACCTTTTGCCATGCCCAAAAGAACCGCCTCTTTCCGCATATCAAGCAGGACAGTCAGTCGAGCCCTATCCGCATTTGAGAAAACACTGCTTGCTGCGCACAAGGCGGATCAACAGGCCAAAGCTGAGATCGTGTCTGAATGGCAGACCTGACACCGGCCCCCTGGGTACCGTCCGCCACCGGCGTGCAAAGATAGCTGCAACCGGGCGCGGCAAATTCCGGCGTAATGCGACAATGGCCACAGCACAGTGCATGTGCCCTATTTGGCAAGTCAACCTGGGAGCGAATATGAAGATGCTATTGATGGCAGTGTTGGTATTCGGTGCGCCGCTGGCCCAAGCGCAAACAGTGGAACTATTCTTTGCGGGGCCGAATGGCGTGGAACAGGCCGCTGGCACGGTCAGCATCACGCAAACTCCCTACGGCGCCCTGCTCACGCCCGACCTGAAAGGTTTGCCCGCCGGCACGCACGGCTTCCACCTGCATGAAAAGCCGTCGTGCGACGCCAGCGTCACCGACGGCAAGCCGACGCCTGCGGGTGCCGCCGGCGGCCACTGGGATCCCGCAAAAACGGCGGCGCACAAGGGGCCATACGACAAATCCGGCCACAAGGGCGACTTGCCCGCGCTCTACGTCGGCGCCGATGGCACGGCCACCTACCCGGTGCTGGCGCCGCGCCTGAAAGCCGATGAATTCAAGGGCCATGCCCTGATGGTGCACGCGGGCAGCGACAATCACAGCGACCATCCGGAAAAACTCGGTGGCGGCGGTGCGCGCATGGCTTGCGGCGTGGTGAAGTAAGCGTGATGAATTAGTACGGGCCATCGCGGCACCCGTGCCGATGCCGTTCGCATAGTAGACTGGGCACCTTGACCACCTTCGCTGAAAGAACACAATGAACGCCGATGCAAGGAAAATCCCGGCCACGATGGATGCCGAAACGCTGGAATTCATCCAGGGCCTGTTCGCCCTGGTGCGCGAAGGCGATACGCAGCAACTGGTGTCCATGGTCGCCCAAGGTGTACCGGTCAACTTCCGCAACGAAAAAGGCGACAGCCTGATCATGCTGGCCAGCTACCACGGCCACCTGGAAACCTCGCGCCTGCTGCTCGAAGCGGGCGCCGACGCCAACGTGCCCAACGAGCAGGGGCAAACGCCGCTGGCTGGCGTGGCGTATAAAGGCTACCTGGACATCGCCGAACTGCTGCTCAAACACGGCGCCAGGGCGGACGGCGCCAGCCCGGACGGCAAGACGCCATTGATGATGGCAGCCATGTTCAACCGCCTGGCCATCCTTGATCTGCTGCTACAACACGGCGCCAGTATCGATGCGGTGGACAGCCGCGGCATGAGCGCCGTATCGCTGGCCAAGACCATGAATGCGCAAGACACCCTGGCCCACCTGGTCAGCCTGGGGCAAACGGCATAATTGGCGGCGACAGCAGTGTTACTGCGGTGACTGGCATGAAATCGGGATAGGGGCGGCCAGTAACTGGCCGGTCCCCTCCCACACCACCCCGCATGCGGGTCCGCACCGGGCGGTTGAAACGGTTGAGGTCGACATGTGCTGTGGTCTAATTTGCCCGGACACCTCAATAGGTGGAAAATCCATCTTCTGAGGAGTGAAGCATGACAACAAAAAAACGTAGAGTATTCGATACCAGCCTGAAGCTGGAAGTGGTACGCATGGTCCAGGAACAAGGTCAAAGCGTCCAAAATGTCAGCGAGACCATGAGCATCGGCCAGACCGCGATCCGGCGCTGGTTGATGCAGTACAGTGCCGAGCAGAACGGCCAGCCAGGCATCGGCAAGCCGCTCACGGCCGAGCAGCAGAGAATCCGGCAATTGGAGCTGGAAAATCTGCAACTTCGGCAGGACGTCACCATCTTAAAAAAGGCATCGGCCTTCTTTGCCCGCGAAATGAAATGATTTATACGGTCATTCGACAGCTGCAAAAGGAGGCCATTCCGGTGCAACAAAGCTGCGAGGTTTTGGCCGTGAGTCGATCTGGCTTTTACGAGGCGCAACACCGCTCTGCCAAACCGGCGGTATGCAAGGCGAGC
>NZ_JBNYXW010000012.1:0-221798 GCF_051380875.1 Janthinobacterium woesei | reverse complement strand
AGAGCAAGCTCCGTGCTGCCGTTCGACTTGCATGTGTAAGGCATGCCGCCAGCGTTCAATCTGAGCCAGGATCAAACTCTTCAGTTTAATCTCTGTTACTTTGCCATTTTATTGGCATGGTCGAACTATTTAACTAGTTCAAACCCCTCGCATTGCGAGGTGTTTGCTCACTCAAAAAACTGACAGGCTACTTCCGAAGAAGTATCCTATTTCATTATTTCTTGTGAACATTTGATATTTTAAGTTAGACGTCAATCCGAAGATTGACGCTGCACTTGCATCAAATGCCCACACTTATCGACTGTTAATTGTTAAAGAACTGTGATCGGTACTACTTTCGCGCTATCGACAAAGCGTTGTGTTTGTCAGCTGCGAAGAAGGAAGAGTATGAAGCGTTTCGGCTACTTTGTCAACCTTCGTTTTTCAGCGCATTGCGCTGAAAAACTTACTGCATCGCCGTTTCCGGTGATCCTCAACTGCCGCATTTGACTGCGTCTCATTGGGGAGGCGAACTATAGCAAAGCCCTGCCCGCCCCGCAAGGGCTATTTTTAGCCACGTGTCACTTTAATAGCGCCTCTCCGCCCAGCCGGCAAAGCCTTCACTTCAAGCACGGTTTTTTGCAGCCTGTCGCAATGGGCTGGCGCACTACTCCTACTTTAGGCACAGTGGCAACATCAGACTCTGACGCGGCTCAACAACAGGTTAAACTTGCCCGCTGCGTCGATTAACTCTTGTTCTTGTATTTTGAAAGCGTCCCATGCTCCCGATTTCCAGCCTGCCCCAACTGTTGAAAACCATCCTCGCCTGGTTGCAACGGGGATTCGACGCGACAACGACCTGGGTCACTCAATTGTCCTGGTGGAAGTTTTTCCTGTTCGCCGCACTGGCCCTGATCGCCGGCTCCATTTTGCAAGATGCACTGTTCTCATCCAGTCCAAACGAAGAAATCGTCATCAAGTCACACAAGCGCAGCAGCAAGGGCACGGGCGACACCAATATCCTGATCGACGATACAGGCATCCATTTCAATCCGCGTAATAGCAAGAACCGGCGCAGCAGTGCCACGGACGCCGCTAACGAGGCGGACGAGCAGGCAAATGCCGTGCCGCCCGAGCCACCGGCGACACCAGCAACACCGGCAACACCGGCCAAGCCCAGCTATCCGGTCACGACCAATGCCTCGGGGGAAGAAGTCCATATCGAGTTGCCGCCGCAAATCGGCGAAGAGTTGTCGAATGCCATCGAAGAAGCGGTCGATGATGCGGCAGAACAAAAGGTTTCGCGCTATCACCAGCAAGCGTCGACCTGGTTCAAGAGTTTTGTCTCACTGCTGGTCCTGGCCCTGTTTGCCATGAAGGCCCTGGTTGGCGGCAAGAAGCGCGCCGAAGCGGAGACCGTCACGGCAAATGAGGCGGCGGAGCGTGAATCCATGCAGCGCCAGCTCAGCGAAGCGAAGATGCAAATGATGCAGGCGCAAGTCGAGCCGCATTTCCTGTTCAACACCCTCGCCTCCGTCGAGCACCTGATCCAGACCGATCCGCCACGCGCCGCCAAGATGCAGCGCAGCCTGATCCAGTACTTGCGCGCCGTACTGCCGCAAATGCGCGACAACGCCCTGATTACCAACCTGGGCCGTGAAGCGGACATGGTGCAAGCCTACTTGAACTTGCTGAAAATGCGCATGGAAGAGCGCCTGACCGTCGATTTCCAGATTCCCGACGGCCTGCGCAGCGCCGCCTTCCCGCCCATGATGCTGCAATCGATGGTGGAAAATGCCATCAAGCATGGCCTGGAAGTCAAGCCGGAAGGCGGTACCTTGCGCATCGTGGCCGACGTAGCGCACAGCAAGCTGCGCGTGACGGTCACCGATGACGGCCTCGGCTTTGGCGTAGTGCCCAGCGATGGCACGGGACTGGGTTTGCCCACCATCCGCGAACGCCTGAAACTGCTGCATGGCGACCAGGGCAGCCTGACCATCACACCCAACCAACCCAGTGGCGTGTGCGCCGTGATCGAAGTGCCGTATCAACTGTCTAAATAAGCTGTCTAAATAAGACAGTTGATAAAAACGCTAAACCATTGAATAATCAATCTTCGCCAGTTCACACTTGAAACCTATGCCTACCGCTATTATTGCCGACGACGAAAGACTGATGCGCGACCAACTGCGCTTGCGCCTGGGCCAGGCCTGGCCCGAACTGGAAATCATCGGCGAAGCCAAGAATGGCGACGAAGCGATCGAACTGGTCGAGCAGCTCAAGCCCGACTTTGCATTTCTCGATATCCGCATGCCCGGCAAGACGGGCATGGAAGCGGCGCAGGTGATTGGCGGCAAGAGCCATATCGTTTTCGTGACGGCCTATGACACGCACGCCGTCGAGGCGTTCGAGCGGGGCGCCGTCGATTATGTGCTCAAGCCGCCCGAGCATGAACGCCTGCTGGTGACGGTAGAACGCTTGAAAACCCATTTAAACAAGCCTGCGCTGGACGTCAACAGCAGCGTCACGGCCATGCTGTCGCAATTGGCGGAAAAAATCACGGCCAAACCCACGTATCTGCAATGGATACAGGCTAGCATCGGCCAGGACTTGCGCATGATACCCGTGGAAGAAATCCTGTTTTTCCGTTCGGACGAGAAATACACCTGCGTGCAGACCAGCAAATATGAGGCGCTGATCCGCAAACCGGTGCGCGACCTGGCCGAAGAGCTCGATCCATCGCTGTTCTGGCAAATCCACCGTGCCACCCTGGTCAATGTGAATGCCATCGAAGGCGTGACGCGCGATATCCGTGGCCGCCACCTGGTACTGATCAAGGGCAAGCCCGACAAGCTCGAGGTGAGCCGCAGCTTCTTGCACCTGTTCAAGCAAATGTAATCCATTCTTGCCGCCGCCCGGCATGCCCGGCGCGGCGCATTACTCTCTTCCTTCCCCCCTTCCTGCGCCACATCAAGCCGCGCCGCGCCAGCAGGCATAGGCTATATATATAGTCCTGCCACCGGCCCTTACCCTGCCTGCCGTCGCCAACACGTTCGCAAGGAGAACCCCATGTCCGACCGAGGCAACTCCGGACTGCTGCACATCTTGCCCTTGGGCATGGCAGCGGCGCTCTTGCTGTGCTTACTCCCGCCCCTCAAGGCCAGCAGGCAACGGCCGGCGCGGGGCCAGGCCATCATCGACAGCGCCAGCGACGCCATCATCAGCATCGACAGCCGGCAAATCATCGTGCATGCGAATGCGGCCGCAGCCAGGCTGTTCGGCGACACGCCGGCCGGCATGCGCAGCATGCGCCTGGGCCACTACATCCTGCGCGACTTGCGCAGCCTGGGCAAGCACGAGGGCGATCCGCCGTCTGATGACATCACCCGGGACCTGCGCCTGACGGGCCGGCGTGCCACCGACTGCACGCTGACGGGCCGGCGCAGCGATGGCGCCATGTTTCCGCTCGAAGGTTTGCTCTCGGCCATGCCGCAAGATGGCCATAGCGTGTTTACCATCATCGTGCGCGACATCAGCGCGCGCAAGCAAGTCCATGCACAACTGGCCCGTTCCTTTTCCCAATTGCGTGAATTATCGAGTGCGCTACAAACCATCCGCGAAGAGGAGCGCAAGCACATTGCGCGCGAACTGCATGACGACCTGGGCCAGTTGCTGGCCACCTTGCGCGTCGACCTGACCCTCGTGCGCCAGCACGCGGACACGACCCTGCCATTGCAGGCGCTGCTGCACAGCATGGATGGCTTGCTGGTGACGTCCATCACCTCGCTGCGCCGCATCGCCAGCAATCTACGTCCGCGCGCGCTCGATGAAGGGGGGCTGTATTTCGCGCTGCAAAAACTGCGCCACGACTTCCTGCAGCGCCGCGCCGTCCATTTTGATTTGCTGGCCGACGAGGCCGACCTGGTGCTCGACGATGCGCGCAGTACGGCCATCTACCGCATCGTGCAAGAGGCGCTGACGAATATCGCGCGCCACGCCGAGGCCAGCCATATCACCATCGCCTTGCACCGCATCGTTTCCTCGCTGGCAATCACAATCCAGGATGACGGCAGGGGCATCGCCGAACACGACCTGGAAAAAGCCACGGCTCTGGGGTTGCTGGGCATGCGCGAACGCGTCTGGGGCCTGGGTGGCAGCATCCAGATCGGCGCCGATAGCGAACTGGGCGGTACACGCATCGAAATCTCGCTTCCCATGCATGCGCAGACGCCGGACACCGCCACCCTATAAAAAAAGCGCCCGCAGGCGCCTTGCATTCCATGACATCAGGAGATGCTTAGAATTTGTGGGCGATGCCCACTTGGTACGACGTCAGCGACTTGACGCTCTCGCGGCCGGCATATGCGTACAGGTCGGTACGCTTCGACAGGTGGTAGTCGTAGCCGACGCCGACTTCCTTGATGGTGTCCTGGCCCGACACTCTGTTGTTGCTTTGCTCTTGCTTGCCATAGGACAGTTTCGCATCACCGCCGCCGACCGTGTAGTTCAGGCCCAGCAGGTAGGATTTGTATTCGCCGGTGGCAGCAACCTTGGTGTCGCCTTTCGAGTAGGCAGCCGTGACCTTGGCTGGGCCAAATTTATAGCCACCACCGACCGACCACAGGTCCGCCTTCGGTGCCACAGCCGTTGCTTGCACGGCTTTTTCGTAGCCGGCGTGCAAGCTGATCGGTCCATTGTCGTAAGTTGCCAGACCGATCACGCCCGCGTCAGCGCTGTTGACTTCGCTCAGCACGTATTGCAGGCTGGCCACGAAACCTTCAAAGCTTGGGCTGTTGTAGGTGACGGCGTTGTTGACGCGCGACGTGCCAACGCCCGAACGCAGCAACGTTTCATTGTTCTTGCCGACCACGCCGTAGGTGTTGAATGGGTCAACGCGGGCGATGGTGCCATCGACCAGATTCTTGGTGCGGCCCATGATGGCGGTACCGAAAGCGCCTTTCAAGCCCACGTAGGCTTGACGGTCGAACAACACGCCTTTTTGCGCACCCGTGTCGGCCAGAAATTCACTTTCGAGGTTGAAAATCGCCGACAGGCCGCCGCCGAGGTCTTCCGTACCCTTGAAACCGAGGCGCGACGCATTGTTCTCGCGTTGCACCACCGGCTGGCCAGTGGTCTTGGCGATACCGAGGTCAACCAGGCCATACACGGTGACGTTTGATTGTGCTTGCGCCGTAGCTGCTGCGAAGGTGCCGATGATCAATGCTGCCAGAGTAATTTTTTTCACTTGAGAATCTCTACATTAGGTTGGACAAGATATGTTGCTGCTTAGCTGCTGAACCGAATCATGCCCAACAAATACTTCAACAATATGACATCGATAAGATGTTGTTTTTTGGCACGGCCTCTTATCAGATAAAAACAACAGACGTAAAAAAACCGCCCGCAGGCGGTTTATCTTGCAGCTCTGGCATTATTTCAGGCGGCAGCTCAGCAGCCAGTAGTATTCCAGGCGCTTCATGCGGATCTCGCGAGCCGAGTGGGCAAACTTCTTGCGCAGGTGGCTATCCGATGGGAAATTCTTCAGCACTTCATAGCGCTCGCCCGCGTCCGTCGTGCGGAACTGGTGAGTATTGCCTTGCAGGTCGGTGCGCGCGATCACGGTGTTGCTGCCATCGACATAGGAATTGTCGATCAGCACCAGCAAAATGTCCTTGCCCAGCTTGCTGCGCAATTGCTTCAGGTACTTTTCCTGGTCTTCGCGCTTGACGTGCGACCACCAGAAACCGGCAAACACGGCCGTGAACTTGCCCAGCAGATCATCGGGCAAGTTAACAGCGTCGAGCTTGGCGAACGTGACGTTGTCGGGCAAGCCGCGCTTTTGTGCCAGCGCCAGCATTTCATCGTTGAGATCGGTGGCCAGCACGGATGCGGCCGTCTCGGCCACCACTTCCGTCCAGTAACCGGTGCCGCAGGCCAGCTCCAGCACGGTGTGGCCTTCGAGCACGTTGGCGACCTTGTCGCGCAATACTTCCAGGTCTTCCTGGCGCTCGGGCTTGTCATAGACGCGCTCGTACTGCTGCGCGATGGTGGCGTAATATTTGGCAAGCTGATCGGTAATCATGTGTTTCTTCTCTTCGTAAATAAGCTGGCCAGGCACCTCGCCCGGCCGTATTCATGCATTGTTATAGTTCGTAGTGCTCTTTCTCACCGCTCATCGCCTGCTCTATGAGCTTGCGGTTCAGGGTCGGCGTCAGCAACTCGATAAAGGTATAGATATAGCTGCGCAAATACGCACCCTGCTTGACGGCCACGCGCGACACATTCATGCCGAACAAATGCCCGACAGGGATGGCGCGCAAGCCTTTGTCGCGCTCGGCATCGAAGGCCATACCCGCTATGATACCAACCCCCATGCCCAACTCGACATAAGTCTTGATCACGTCCGCATCGATGGCTTCGAGCAAGATGTCCGGTTTCAGGCCGCGCAGCGCGAAAGCATGGTCGATTTTATTGCGCCCGGCAAACGCGCTGTCATAGGTAATCAGGGGGAAGGCGGCGATTTCCTCCAGGGTCACGGATTTCGATTTGAGCAGCGGATGGTCGGCCGGCACCACCACCACGTGCTCCCATTGATAGCATGGCAAGGTGATCAGGCCGTCGATGGCGGCGATCGATTCGGTGGCGATGGCCAGATCCGCCTGGTCGCGCTGCACCATTTCGGCGATCTGGCGCGGATTGCCTTGCAGCAACGATAATCGTACCCTGGGGAACTTGATCATGAAGGCCTGCACCACCTTGGGCAAGGTGTAGCGCGCCTGCGTATGCGTGGTAGCAATGGTAAAGCTGCCGCTGTCCTGCGCCGCGAATTCCTTGCCGATGCGCTTCATGCTGTCGATTTCCTGCATGACCAGCTCGACCGACTCCAGCACCAGGCGGCCCGGCTCCGTCAAGCCGCGGATACGCTTGCCATGACGTGTAAAAATATCCACGCCCAGCTCTTCTTCGAGCTCGATGATGGCTTTCGACACGCCCGGTTGCGACGTAAACAAGGCTTTGGCGGCGTCCGTCAGGTTGTAATTCTGCCGGACCGCTTCGCGCACGAAGCGCAGTTGATGGAGATTCATTGCTGGTTTTGCCCTAGATTGCCGTGATGTGCCGAGGTTTCCGCCCTACCGTGATTTTGCGTTCATGCATATACGCATATCGCATATAAGCAAATGCGTACTAAGTAGTTTGGATTAAACACTAAGTTTATTACTATTGCGGGTACTTTGGGGGTGCCAGCATGACTTTGTCTTATATAGTCTCAGGATTTGCCGTAGGATTACTCGTAGGAATGACCGGCGTGGGCGGCGGTTCGCTGATGACGCCGATGTTAACCCTGCTCTTTGGCGTGCCGCCCTCCGTGGCCGTCGGTACCGACCTGGCCTTCGCCTCGATCACCAAGAGCGCCGGGACGCTGACGCACCGCCTGCGCGGCACCATTCGCTGGGATATCGTCAAGCGCCTGTGCATCGGCGCCCTGCCTGCCGCCGTCGTCGCTACCCTGGCGCTGAAATCGTTCGGCACCCTGTCGCCGGAAATCGGCCAGATCATCCGCTATTCGATCGCCGGCTCCGTGCTGCTGACGGTGGTGGCGCTCATTTTCAAGGGCCGCATGTTGGCTTGGATTAATGCCCACCCCGAGAAACAATTGCAAGGCAACAAGCTTGCCGCTGCCACCATCATTTCCGGCGCCGTGCTGGGCGTGCTGGTGACGGTCTCGTCGATCGGCGCCGGCGCCATCGGCGCGACCCTGCTGGTGATGCTGTATCCGCGCATGAGCTCGGCTGAAGTGGCGGGTACCGATATCGCCTACGCCGTGCCCCTGACGGCCATCGCTGCCCTGGGCCACTGGTGGCTCGGTTCCATCCACTGGGAATTGCTGGCCTCGCTGCTGGTCGGCTCCCTGCCCGGCATCACCCTCGGCTCCTGGGTGGCCCGCTCGGTGCCGGAAAAGTTTTTACGCGTGCTGCTGGCAATGACCTTGACCGGCGTGGCAGTGAAGCTAATCTATTAAAGATATCGCATAAAAACACAAAGTATCAAGAACATAATCCCAGGCAATATTTTAGGAATTGATATGTACCATTACGATCAGTACGACCACCTCATCATCAAAGAACGCATCGCCCAGTACCGAGACCAGGTTGCGCGGCGTATCGCCAATGAGCTGACGGAAGAGGAGTTCATTCCGCTGCGCCTGCAAAACGGCCTGTACATGCAGCGCCACGCCTACATGCTGCGCATCGCCGTGCCGTACGGCTTGCTGTCGTCGGCACAGATGCGCATGTTCGCGCACATTGCGCGCAAGTATGACCGTGGCTATGGCCATTTCACCACGCGCCAGAACATCCAGTTCAACTGGATCGAGCTGGAACAGACACCCGATATCCTGACGAACCTGGCTTCCGTGGAAATGCATGCGATCCAGACTTCGGGCAACTGTATCCGTAATACAACATCAGATCCGTACGCCGGCGTCGCCGCCGATGAAATCATCGATCCGCGCCCCTACGCGGAAGTGCTGCGCCAGTGGAGCACTTTCCATCCGGAATTCATCGCCCTGCCGCGCAAATTCAAGGTTGCCATCAATGGTGCCGTGGAAGACCGCGCCGCCATCGCCGTGCATGACATCGGCTTGACGGCCGTGCGCAACGAGGCGGGCGAAGTGGGCTTCAAGGTGATGGCCGGTGGCGGCATGGGCCGTACGCCAATTTTGGGCAGCGTGGTGCGCGACTTCCTGCCATGGCAGCACTTGCTGACGTATATCCAGGCCATCATGCGCGTGTACAACTTGCACGGTCGCCGCGACAACAAATACAAGGCGCGCATCAAGATTCTGTTGAAAGCCATCGGCGTGGAAGAATTCACGCGCCAGGTGGAAGCGGAATGGGTCGACTTGAAAGATGGCCCGGAAACCTTGACCATCGAGGAAATGCAGCGCGTGGCGGACTTCTTCAATCCGCCCGCCTACGCCGCCCTGCCGGAACTCGACTACCAGGCAGAGCACGCCGACAACAAGGCGTATGTGAATTGGCTGACACGCAACGTCAAGCCACACCAGCGCCCCGGTTATGTGGCCGTGGTGCTGTCGCTGAAGAAAACGGGCGTGCCGCCGGGCGACGCGACGGCAGAGCAGATCGACTTCGTGGCCGAGCTGGCCGACCGCTACAGCTTTGGCGAACTGCGCGTGACGCACGAGCAAAACCTGGTGCTGGCCGACGTCGAGCAGTCGAAACTGTTCACACTGTGGCAGGAAGCCAAGGCGCATGGCCTGGCCACGCCCAACATTGGTTTGCTGACGGACATGATCTGCTGCCCGGGCGGCGATTTCTGCTCGCTGGCCAACGCCAAGTCGCTGCCGATCGCCGCCGCCATCGCCGAGCGCTTCGACAACATCGACTTCCAGCACGATATCGGCGAGATCGAACTGAACATTTCCGGCTGCATCAATGCCTGCGGCCACCATCACGTGGGCAGTATCGGCATCCTGGGCGTCGACAAGGATGGCAGCGAATGGTATCAAGTGTCGATCGGCGGCGCGCAGGGCAACCACGCGGCCATCGGCAAGATCATCGGACCATCGTTCTCTTCCCTGCAGATGCCTGAAGTCATCGGCCGCCTGCTGCACGTCTACGTGCGCGACCGCCATGAAGGCGAGCGCTTCGTCGATACGGCCCAGCGCCTGGGCCTGGCGCCGTTCAAGGAACACGTCTATGCAACGCCGATCAAGGTCGGCAACCTGGTGGGAGAAGACGAATATGTTTGAAGTACGCGAAGAAATCATCAAGAACGCCGCCGTGGTGCCGAACAGCTGGGGCCTGCTGCGCCTGGACGAAGGCGACACACCGGACACGCTGGTCGTGCCGGCCGGCAAGGTCATCGTGCCGCTGCTCGTGTGGCAAGCCCAGCGCGAGACCCTGGCCGCCCGCCTGCCCGACATCGGCGTCTGGCTGGCCAGCGATGAGCGCCCGGAAGAGCTGGCGGCCGACGTGGCGCGACTGCCCGTCATCGGCGTCGATTTCCCGAAATTCACGGATGGGCGCGGCTATTCCATCGCCTTCAACCTGCGCGCCCGCCTGGGTTTCCGCGGCGAACTGCGCGCCATCGGCGACGTGCTACGCGACCAGCTGTTTTCCATGCACAGGGTAGGCTTTGACGCATATGCCACCCGCCCGGACCGCAGCATCCATGATGCTTTGAAAGGCTTGTCTGTGTTTTCAGAAACTTACCAGGCGTCGTGGGATCAAAAATCGCCGCTGTTCCGCCGCCACCAGCGCGAAGGCCAGAATCCTGACCTCGACAACGCGGCCGGCATCTGAGGCAACACTATGAGCAATTTAACCACTTTAATTGACGCCACCGAGCAAACGCTGACACGCATCGCCGCGGATTTTTCGCCGGCCGTGTTCGCTTCTAGCCTGGCAGCCGAAGACATGGTGCTGACCGACCTGATTCTCAAGGCAAAGCTGCCCATCGCGATCTTTTCCCTGGAAACGGGCCGGCTGCACCAGGAAACCCTGGCCGTACTCGACAAGGTGAAAGCCCGTTACGACCACGACATCGTCCTGTACCGGCCACAGCCGGAAGCGGTGGCGGCTTACGTGGAGCAGAACGGCTTGAACGCGTTTTACAACAGCGTCGAGATGCGCCGCGAATGCTGCCGCATCCGCAAAGTCGAGCCGCTGGGGCGCGCCCTGGCCGGCAACAAGGCCTGGATTACGGGCCAGCGCCGCGCCCAATCGAGCACGCGCGCCGAACTGCACGTGCAAGAGATTGACGCGGCGCATGGCATGACCAAATTCAATCCACTGGCCGACTGGTCCGAGCAGGATGTGTGGGACTATATCCGCGCCAACGATGTGCCGTACAACGCACTGCACGATCAGGGCTACCCGTCGATCGGCTGCGAACCGTGCACCCGCGCCGTGCAGCCAGGCGAAGATGTACGCGCCGGGCGCTGGTGGTGGGAAAACCCGGATTCCAAGGAATGCGGCCTGCATATGGTGGATGGCAAATTGATACGCATCAAATCCGTGGCAGCCTGAACAGACACAGCAGAACAAGAAAGCATCCAATATGAGCAATATTTTGAACCAGCGCCACCTCGACAGCCTTGAGTCGGAAGCCATCCATATCCTGCGCGAAGTGGCGGCCGAATCGGCCAACCCTGCCCTGCTGTTTTCCGGCGGCAAAGATTCCGTCGTCCTGCTGCGTTTGGCTGAAAAAGCCTTCCGTCCAGGCAAGTTCCCGTTTCCCCTCGTGCATATCGACACGGGTCATAACTTCCCGGAAGTCATCACTTTCCGTGACAAGAAAGTGGCGGAACTGGGCGAACGCCTGATCATCGGCTCGGTGGAAGATTCCATCGAGCGCGGCACGGTGCGCCTGCGCAACCCGGCCACCGACTCGCGCAACGCGGCGCAAGCGGTGACCTTGCTGGAAACCATCGCCAAGTATAAATTTGACGCCTGCATCGGTGGTGCGCGCCGCGATGAGGAAAAAGCCCGCGCCAAGGAACGCATCTTTTCATTCCGCGACGAATTCGGCGCCTGGGACCCGAAAGCCCAGCGCCCCGAACTGTGGGACCTGTATAACACGCGCGTGCATCCGGGCGAAAACATGCGCGTCTTCCCCATCTCGAATTGGACTGAACTTGACGTATGGCAATACATCGCCCGGGAAAAGCTGGAATTGCCGCCGATTTACTTTGCGCACGAACGCCAGGTGATCCCGCGCAACGGTTTGTTGGTGCCGCTGACGGACCTGACGCCGCCGCGCGACGGTGAAACGGTGGAAACGCAAGTCGTGCGCTTCCGTACCGTAGGCGATATTTCGTGCACTTGCCCCGTCTCGTCTGACGCGGCCACGGTCGACGCCATCATCGCCGAGACGGCAATCACGCAAATCACCGAACGGGGCGCCACCCGCATGGATGACCAGACTTCCGAAGCCTCGATGGAAAAACGCAAGAAAGCAGGGTATTTCTAATGAACGCAGCAATCTCGAACACCACCTCCACCGCCACCGACAGTGTAGAGCGCGGCATGTTGCGTTTTATCACAGCCGGTTCCGTCGATGACGGCAAGAGCACCCTGATCGGCCGCCTGCTGTTCGACAGCAAGGGCATCTTCGCCGACCAACTCGACGCCATGTCGCGCTCCAAGCACAAGCGCACGGTGGGCGACGCGGTCGACCTGTCCCTGCTGACGGACGGCCTGGAAGCGGAACGCGAGCAAGGCATCACCATCGACGTGGCCTACCGCTATTTCGCCACGCCGAAGCGCAAGTTCATCATCGCCGACACGCCAGGCCACGAACAGTACACGCGCAACATGGTCACGGGCGCCTCCACGGCCGACGCCGTCATCATCCTGATCGACGTGTCGAAAGTAAAACTGGGTGACGATGGCAGCGTAGAACTGTTGATCCAGACCAAGCGCCATTCGACGATTGCCCATTTGCTGCAAATCGAGCACGTGGTCGTCGCCGTCAACAAGATGGACCTGATCGATTACGATGAAACGGTGTACAACCGCATCGTCGCGGCCTACCGCACATTCGCCCAGTCGCTGGGCCTGAAGGACATCACGCCGATTCCCCTGTCCGCCTTGACGGGCGACAATGTCGTCGAACGGGGCGACAAGCTGGGCTGGTACACGGGCCCGACCCTGATCGAGCTGCTCGAATCGCTGTCTGTCTACGACGAATCGCACGACACGCCGTTCCGCTTCCCGGTGCAGCTGGTGGCGCGCCACAATGGCCATGAAGCAAACGATTTCCGTGGCTACATGGGCCGCATCGAAGCTGGCAAGGTCAGCATTGGCGACACCCTGGTGGTGCAGCCTTCGGGCCAGACGGCCACCGTGAAGGACATCGTCACCCTGGACGGCTCGCTGCCGACGGCCGTGGTGGGCCAGTCCGTGACTTTGCTGCTCAATGAATACCTGGATATTTCGCGCGGCGACATGCTGGCCAGCTTTGATCGTCCTGCCACCTTGCTGAAACAGGTGGTAGCCGACGTCTGCTGGCTGTCGGAAGACGCGCTGGACCTGCGCCGCAAATACTGGATTAAGCATGGCACGAAACAGACGGCGGCGAAGATCACCGCCATCGACACCTTGCTCGATATCAATACGCAGCAGCGCCATCCGGCCGACGGCCTGAAGCTGAACGATATCGCCCGCATCAGCCTGAACGTGCAGCAGCCGCTGGCGGCCGACTCTTATGATGATATCCGTGCCACTGGCGCGTTTATCCTGATCGATGAAGTGACCCACCAAACCGTCGCCGCCGGCATGATCCGCATCGGTTAAGGAAGGCAGCCAGATGAAACACACAGCGACAGCATCCCTGCCCGGTAAAGTCTACCTGGTCGGTGCCGGCCCCGGCGCGCAAGACTTGATGACCTTGCGCGGCGCGCGCCTGCTGGCGCAAGCGGACGTCGTGCTGCACGACGCGCTGGTCACTGGCGAGATGCTGGAGCTGTGCCCGCAGGCGCAAAAGATTCTTGTGGGCAAGCGCTGCGGCCAGTTGTCCACGGCGCAAGCGTTCATCAACAAGCAACTGGTCGACAGCGCGCGCAAGCACGCCGTCGTGGTGCGCCTGAAAGGGGGCGACCCGATGCTGTTCGGCCGCGCCGACGAGGAATTGCGGGCGCTGGAAGAAGCGGGCATCGAAGTCGAAGTGGTGCCCGGCATTACCACGGCGCTGGCGGCAGCGGCCGCCACGCAGCAGCCGCTGACCAAGCGTGGCGTGGCGCGCAGCGTGGCCTTCTTTACGTCCAGCACGGCGCCAGGCGAACCTGAGCAGACGCGCATTCCCGACTGCGATACCCTGGTGCAATACATGGGCGGACGCGAAGCCACCGTCACGGCGCAGCGGCTGCTGGCGCAAGGCCGGCGTGCCGACACGCCCGTGGTGGTGATTGAAAACTGCAGCCGTCCCGACCAGCGCATCGTGCGTTTGCCCCTGAGTGCGCTGGCGCATGGCCTGGACGATGCCCATGGCCCCGTGCTGGTGATGCTGGGCGACGCCATGGCCACGCGCAGCTGCCAGGCCATCACACCGGAGGCCCTGCTGGCGCGCCGCCATGCCTGAATAAACACACTGTATTTTACCGACTTTAAAGTCAGTAACTGACGTCTTCAGATAAAACATGATAGGATGCTGACGCATCTTTTCTCGAGAAGTTATTGCGTGATAGCAATGAAAATCACGCTCGCCCTCCCATAGCGCTTGCTGTGCGGCCTCCCCGCCAAGGGGAACCCGCACAATACCCTCCCCGAAAAAAGCTGCGCCCGCAGGCTGCAATACCGCGCCGCGCAACTTGATCCGTCACGCCCCAACCATGAATTTCACCTCCACGCGCGAAGCCCTGACTTCGCTCAGCCGCAGCAGTGCCGGCGTCGCCAGCGCCGTACTCTTGAGCATGCTCGCCGCCATCGCCCTGTGGACAGTCTTCCCCGATATCGACGATGAAAATCATCTGCTGGAATGGCTGCAGGCGCTATTGCTAGCCCTGGCCTGCACGGTGCATGGCGTGCGCGCGTGGCAGGAAGCCGACCGCCAGTCCTTGCGTTTCCTCATGCATGCGGGCTTGTGCGCCCTGCTGTTCGGTTTCCTGCTGCGCGAGCTCGATATTAACCAGTTCGGCACGGCACCCGCCTGGGCGCAGCTTGAAAAAACCCTGCGCGTGGTGGAATTGCTGATACTGGTACGCCTGCTGATTTTCTTCGCGCCGCGTGCGCGCAAAGTCTTCGCCGTGGCGCCGCAACTTTTCAGCATGCACATCACCATCCTGACCGCCATCGGCGGCTTGCTGATGCTGGCCGGCTGGCCTTTCGACAAGAAGGTGTTTCATGGCATGCCGGACGCTTACGCGCTGCTGGGCGAAGAAGTGTGCGAACTGGGCGCTTATCTGCTGCTGTTTCTCGCTTCGCTGTCCGACACCACGGCCGCTGCCCGCATCAGCCTGGCGTCGAAAAAAAACTAGCCCTATTCGAATGACGATGGCAGCGGCAGCAGCCGCTGCAGGGTAGCTGCCACGCGCAGCAGGCGCGGATCGTCGTCCTCGGCCTCGTCGCAAGTATCGTTGATGCAGAAAAATGGCAGGCTGCCGAAACGCGCCGCCAGTTCCCTGAGCTGCTGCGGCGCCGCCACATCGCCGCTGGCGATATGCAGCGGGTCGAGTATGCGCGCCCGCGCCAAGCCCTGATGCACCATCCAGCGCGGCACCAGGTCCGGCAGCAACGCCGGCACCCGCCACGAACGGAACACTGTCGCGCGCACGCCGGCAAACAGGGCTGGCGCCAGCGCTTCGAGCGCATGCAGCGCGCTTTTCAGCATGGGCCGCGGCGCATGCGCATACAGACGCGGTTCATGCCGGTAATTGGCGTACTGTGACGACAGCCATTGCCTGGCCAGGGTGGCGCAATTGACGGGCGCCGCCACGTGGGCACGCAAGCCACCACTCTCTTCCTGCAGCGCGCTTTCCGTGAAAACGCTCAGGCAACGCTCCCCGTCCGCGCCAAACCAGAATGCCGGCTCGAACGGCGCGCCAAAAAATACATCATCATTCAGGTACAGGAAGCGTTCGGACAAGCCCGGAATATGGTGCAGATACGATTCGATATGGCCGGAATCGAACACGGGCAGCGCGGCGCCGGGCATCAGGCTGGCATGATCGATCACCGTCAGGCGCGTTGATGCGCGCAGCCAGGCCGGCACTTGCCGGTCCGTCAGCAGGTAGATATGGCCGTGGCCGGGAAAGAAGCGCTCCAGCGCGCGCAGGTTGTAGCGCAATTCACCATTGTCGCGGTAGCGCCCCGCCACATTGCCATGCAGGGCCAGCTGGCCGGGATGCGCCTGCACCCAGGCGGCATAGGCCTGCTGCCGGCGCGCGCGCCAGGCCGGGTCGGCACCGTCGACCCATAAGTAGACGATGTCGATGCCTGCGGCAGGCGTCGCGCTGGCGGCGCAGTTCAAGCGAGGACGCTGGCGCCTGGCGCGGCCACGCAGTAGTCGGCGATGGCGGCGAGCACGCTGGCGTTCTCGCCCACCGCCTCGACCACCTTCAGGCGCAGTTGGGGATGCTGCTGGCGCAGTTCTTCCACCAGCAAAGGCAGGTCACGCAGCACGTGTCCACCCTGCCCCAGGAAAACAGGCACCACGGTGACGTCGAGGGTGGCGCCAGCAGGCAGGCCGCCCAGCAAGGTTTGTACCAGCTCGGGCAGGCGCGGCGCCATCAATTCCAGGAAGGCCAGGTGGACGCTGGTTGCGGGCATGCGCGCCTGGGTCAGTTCGCGCAGGCGCTCGAATGGCGCCGCCCATGCCGCGGCGCGCGCGCCATGCGCAAACAGGATCAGCGCCTGCTGCACGCCGGTAGCCGGCACAGGCGAGGCGGGCATCAGTGCCGCTCCACCCACCACAGGGCGCCCAGCGCCAGCAGCAGATACAGGACGCTTGGCGCCACCGCCGTCAGGAAGGCCGGCCAGGTGCTGAGCAGGCCCAGGTGCGAGAACAGGGTGTTGACCAGCATGAAGCTGACGCCGATCATGATGCCGATGAAGATTTTCAGGCTGATGCCGCCACTGCGCGTATGCATGTAGGCGAACGGCAGGGCGAGTGCCATCAGCACGAAAATGGCCAGCGGATCGATCAGCTTTTTCCAGAAGGCGATGCGGAAACGCTCGGTCTCCTGCTTGTTCTCGGCCAGGTGGCGCGTGTACACGGCCAGTTCGGCCGCCGACATGCGCTCGGGGTCAGAAGCCGATACCGTCAGGATCTTCGGCGTGACTTCCGACACCATGTCCTTGCTCGCGCTTTGCACCGTGCGTACCAGGCTCGTTTCCTGGCCAAAGTAATTTTCCAGCTTCGGCTCGAAGCCGGGCGTGGCCACGGCGCTATTCGAGAACGAAGTTTCCGTCACATCGGTCAGGCGCCAGATATTGTTGCCCTGATACGTCGCCCCTTTGGCCACGGTCAAGGTACGCAAGCGCATATCGATGTCAAATTCATACAGCTTGACGTTTTTCAGCTGGCCGTCCGGCCGCGCTTCGCCGACATTGAAGAAACGCGAACCGATGACGGTACCCGTCAGGCCATCGCTCTTGACCATGTCCTTGGTCCACAGGCCCGAGCGAAAATCGCTCGACACGGCAGCGCCGCGCGAGGTCAGCTTGAGGCGCTCGGCCAGCGGCTCCGTGCGCGGCGTGATCAACTCGCCAAAGATGAAGGTGATGACGACAAAGACGAGACCGATGCGTAACAAAAAGCCTGCCGCCATCGCCGTCGACATGCTCGATGCACGCATGATGGTAAATTCCGAACTGGCGGCAAACTGCGCCATCGTATAGATGGTGCCGATCAGGGCCGCAATCGGCATCACTTCGTACACATGGCCCGGCACCAGCACCAGCACATACAGAAACGCGTACTGGATGGTATAGCCGTTGCGGCCCACCTTGGGCAGTTCGCCCGTCAGGTCGATGAAAGCCTGCAGCGCCAAAAAGGCCAGCAGGACGAACAGCACCGCCTGGAATATCGAAACCGCAAAATAGCGTTGTAAAATCTTCATTTCGATGCCGCTTTATCTGTTTTTCCGGCGCAGCGCGCACGCTTGAAGGACGCCAGCAGGACTAGCGGATGATAGCGGTGATTCACATTCAGGCGCCAGACAAACAGCGCCACCACGGCCAGTGCCGCCAGCAGATGCAGCGGCCACCAGGCCATGCTGAACGTCAGCCGCCCCTGCTTCACGCTGGCTTCGGCAACCTTGATCAAGTTGCTATACGAAAAGAAAATCAGCAGGGCCACGATCAGATTGGCCGAACTGCCGGCACGCGGATTGACAAAACCCAGTGGAATGGCCAGCAGGATCAGCATCAGCCCGATCATCGGCGCACTCACGCGCCATAGCAATTCAGCCATGGTGTACTGGTTGCCCGCTTCAACCAGCGCCACGGTACTCATGGCGCGCACGCCCAGGTCGGCGCCCAGTTCCTGCTGCTTGCTCTCGATGCGCATGATGTACTGCTCGAATTCCATGGTCTGGAAGTCGGCCTGCGTCGGCACGCCCTGATAGCGGCGGCCGCTTTTCAGCACCAGGAAGCGTTCGCCACGGGCGTCGGTATTGATCACGCCTTCCCGGGCGACGACGACGACGGCGCTGCCTTTTTCATCGACCGTATTGACGAACACGTTCTGCACCACATTCTTTTCGCCGCTGACGCCTTCGACGAAGAAGATGCGGTTGCTGCCGGCCGACTCACGGAACTGGCCCGGCGTGACTTTCTGCAGGTCTTCGCGCTTTTCGAAGCGCGCCACATATTCGTCGCTTTTCATTTGCGCCCACGGCGTCGCGTACAGGCTCAGGATGCCGGTGGCCAGCACCAGTGGCAGGCCAAAGCTCAGCACCGGCCAGATCCAGCGCGACAGGCTCAGGCCGGAGGCAAACCACACCACCATCTCCGACTCCTTGTAGCTGCGCGTGACCACCATCAGCACCGAGATGAAACCGGTGAGGATGAGGATGGTGGGCAACTGCATCAGGGCAGAAAAGGCCATCAATGACATGACGTCGGACGACGCGATCTTGCCGCCCGCCGCCTTGCCGAGAATACCGATCAGCATCCAGGTGAGCAGGATGCTGAACAAAACAGTGAAGGTGGCCCCGGCGGCACTAGCCAATTCACGTCGAAGGGCGCGTTGAAAGATCATTCGGAGTTTATAATTCGGGTCAGTTAGTTGAGTAACACGTTACTAGTAAATGAAAACGGAGAACCAAATGGACTTTAGCATAAAAGCATTCGATACCAAGAGCACCCTCGGCACGGCCAAAAGCGGATGCATCGCGGTTGCGGTATTCGAAAACAAAAAACTGTCGCCAGCGGCACAATCGCTGGACAGCAAGGGTGCGATTTCGGCTGCGCTGAAGTCCGGCGACATCAGCGGCAAGCCTGGCAGCACGTTGCTGCTGCGCGCAGTCGATGGCGTCGCCGCCGAACGTGTTCTGCTCGTCGGCATGGGCAGCGATGAAACTGTCAGCGAAAAAAGCTTCGCTACCGGCGTACAAGCGGCGCTGAAGGCCTTCGGCTCCCTGGGCGCTGCGGACGCCATTATCGCATTACCGCTGACGGATGTGAAAGAGCGCGACGTAAATTGGGCAATCCGTTGCGTGGTGCAAGCTGCACACGACGGCGAATACCGCTGCGACTGGCAAAAAAGCAAAAAAGATCCGGCGCCAGCGGGCGTGCGCAAGCTCACCCTGTCGGCACCGGCAACAGTGGCCACGCGCGGCGCGCTGGCACAAGCCATCGCCATTGCCAACGGTTCCGACCTGACGCGCAAGCTGGGCGACCTGCCAGCGAACATCGCCAACCCGACCTACCTGGCCAGCACGGCCAAGCAGCTGGCCAAGGATTACAAGTTTGAAGTCGAAGTCCTGGACCGCAAACAACTCGAAGCGCTGAAAATGGGCAGCTTCCTGTCCGTCACCAACGGCAGCGAACAGCCGCCGAAGTTCATCGTCCTGAAACACATGGGCGGCAAGGCCAAGGATGCGCCAGTGGTCCTGGTCGGCAAAGGCATCACCTTCGACACGGGCGGCATCTCGCTCAAGGCCGGCCCTGGCATGGACGAAATGAAATACGACATGTGCGGCGCCGCCTCGGTACTGGGCACCTTCCGCGCCATCGGTGAAATGAACCTGAAGCTGAACGTCATCGGCGTCATCGCCGCGTGCGAAAACATGCCATCGGGCCGCGCCACCAAGCCGGGCGACATCGTCACCTCGATGAATGGCCTGACCATCGAAGTGCTCAACACCGATGCCGAAGGCCGCCTGGTGCTGTGCGATGCGCTGACCTACGCCGAACGCTTCAAGCCGGCAGCCGTGGTCGATATCGCCACCCTGACGGGCGCTTGCGTCGTCGCCCTGGGCCACCACAACAGCGGCCTGTTTACGCGCAGCGATGCGGCGCATGACCAGCTGGCCAACGAACTGCTGGCAGCGGGCAAGCAAGCCAGCGACACCGCATGGCGCATGCCGATCGAAGAAGCGTACAACGAGCAGCTGAAATCGAACTTCGCCGACCTGGCCAACATCGGCACGCCAGGCGGCGGTTCGGTGACGGCAGCAGCGTTCCTGGAAAACTTCACCAAGAAGTACACCTGGGCGCATCTGGACATCGCCGGCACGGCATGGAAATCGGGCGGCGCAAAAGGCGCCACCGGACGTCCGGTGCCTTTGCTGACCACGTTCCTGATCAACCGCGTATAAGAGAACGCCAGACCAAGCCGCCACGGTCCATGACCATGGCGGCTTTTTCATGCGTGGCGTATTAGTCAGTAGACGACAGGGTCGGGAATCGGCATTGGCGCCACCTTCGGCTGCACGACGGGTTGCGGCGTCGCTTCGGCCGGCGCGGCAATCGGCGCGGGCACGGGCGCGGGTGGTGGCAGCAGGCGCGCCGGGTCTTGCATGACGATGGTCAGGGTGGACGGGTAGTCAAAACCGGCGCCCGTGTTGCGGTCGACGAAATAGCCGACGCCCAGGGTCAGGATGACATTGCCCCAGACGCTGCCATTGAGCTTGGGGTCGATGCTGCCATCCATTGCGACGGCGGGCGAGCCATGTTTCCTACAGTCAACTTTTATCGGTTCGCGGCTCTTGCGGATGGTGATGCGCCCTGGCGTGGTGACGAACCACTTGCCCACGTCATTGCTGAGGATACAGCCGGCGCCAGGCAGCTCGCGGTTTTCCTGGATGGTTTGCACCAGCACCATCTGCTCGGTGTTACCGGTCAGGGTGGCGCAGCCGCCCAGGCCAAACAGCAGCAGCGCACTGGCGGCAAGAGCGGCAGACGATGGTCCACGCATGGAAAGTTCGCTTAACGGACGGGGATAGGCTGCTCGCCAGGCACGGCGACGGCAGTGACGCTATTTTTCGGACTGCCCTCGATCAGGCGGTCGGAATACACCAGGTAGACCAGCGTGTTGCGCTTGCTGTCGACCATGCGCACCACGCGCACATGCTTGAAGAAAATGGAGGCGCGCTCGCTAAACACTTCTTCCTGGCGCGGCAGCTTGCCCTTGAATTGCAGCGGCCCCACCTGGCGGCAGGCCACGGCGGCATCGGCCTTGTCTTCGGCCAGGCCGACAGCGCCCTTGATGCCGCCCGTCTTGGCGCGCGACAGATAGCAGCTGACGCCGGCGACGCGGGGATCGTCATAGGCTTCGACGACGATCTTGTGGTCAGGCCCGATCAGCTTGAAGACGGTATCGACGGAGCCGATGGTTTCGGCCTGCGCCGGGACGCACGCGGCGCCCAGCAACAGTGTAGCAGCCAGCAATGTATGCATCGAGAGACTCATAGAGGTAAGCCAGTGAGGTAAGCGTGCGGACACGGCCATCAGTTGATGGGGGCAAAACGCTGCACCATGACGCCTTCGACCTCGATCAGCTGAAAGAACACGTCTTTCGGCCGGGTCCAGATCGAACCGTCAGCGGCGCGATAGACGATCATCGGCGTCAGGTCCGATTCCAGCTTGGCTTCGCACACCAGTTCGTAAATGCCGCCCTTGTAGTGCCGATAACGCATCGCCGTCCCCTCAAGCCGTTGAATCTTCGCTCTTGTCGTCGGCCAGTGCCTTCTGTTTCATCTTCAGGCCCTGGATTACTTTCAAAATACCTTCCATGCCGGCGGCGCCATCGGCGCCATTGAAGGCGTCGAGCACTTCATTGAGCACCTTGTTGCGCACGGTCGCTTCATCGGAGGACATCTCCAGCGCGCGCTGGGCCTTCGCCGCCTTTTCGGCCGCGCTGACCCGCGGCTTGGTTACCGTCTTGCCATGCGTCAGAGCTGCCTGCCAGATGACCCAGCGGCGCTGGGTCTCGAAAATCAGGTACTCTTCCGGTTTGTCTTCTCTTCGCCGCACAATGTGGCCGTCACGCTGCGCCCACGCTTCAAATGCAGTTCGCATTTTCTTCCTTTGCAAATGCTACGCGCAAGTCTCACTATTAAAACTGCAACATTTCAAAATGGTACCATTTATTGATGTCGCAAAACAGTCTCATGAATAGAGTGCTGCAATTTATATAACAAGTCTGGCGGCGCCAAGGTTGGAATCTACGTTCCGCCCTGGGCACAGTGGTCATGTAATTCGGAATAGCAATTACAACTAATTACAACTGCTTCCTGTTTGGTTCCTAAGTTCGCCGTAACAAAGCCATGTGACACAGTTGCTACATTGTGCCATTTTAGTAGTTTTTATCGCGTTTTAGCGAGAAAATTTACACCTTTATCGCGTTAAATGGCGATATGCAGCTTGCCGCGCCCGCCACTTATGCCAAATCAAACTTAGGGGTTGATCAATCATACACAAAAACATAATATTCATGCGCCACGATTGGTTAAAAACAAATACTTTCCCCATATGCGCTTTCCCGCCAGGAATGCTCGGCAAGCCTGGCAGGACGCCGGCGACACGCATGCGGTAAGATTCGCGCCTATCGACACTCCGTCACTTACCTCCGCAACAAGGATCTTTCCCATGAAATTAGTCACCTGGAACGTCAATTCGCTCAAAGTACGCCTGCCACAAGTGCTGCAGTGGCTGGCAGACAACCCGGTCGACATACTCTGCCTGCAAGAAACCAAGCTGACGGACGACAAGTTCCCCGTCGCCGAGATCGAGGCGGCCGGCTACCAAGTGGTCTTCAGCGGCCAGAAGACCTACAACGGCGTGGCCATCCTGTCGAAGCTGCCGATCACCGACGTGGTAAAAAACAACCCCCGCTATGAAGATGCGCAGCAGCGCATCCTGGCCGCCACCATCGACGGCGTGCGCGTCGTCTGCGCGTATGTGCCAAATGGCCAGAGCGTCGACTCGGACAAGTATGAATACAAGCTGGGCTGGCTGGCCGCCCTGCACGACTGGCTCGCCGAAGAAGCGCAGCAGCACCCGCAACTGGCCGTGGTCGGCGACTACAATATCGCACCCGACGACCGCGACGTGCATGACCCTGTTGCCTGGGAAGGCCAGGTACTGGTATCAAGCAAGGAACGCGCCGCCCTGCAGCGCCTGCTCGACATCGGCCTGACAGATGCCTTCCGCCTGTTCGAGCAAGTGGAAAAATCGTTCAGCTGGTGGGATTACCGCCAGCTGGGTTTCCGTCTGAACAAGGGCTTGCGCATCGACCATATCCTGCTCTCGCCTGCCCTGGCAGCACGCTGCACGGCATGCAGCATCGACCGAGTGCCACGCAAGTGGGAACAGCCTTCTGATCACGCCCCTGTCATCGCCACCATCGACTAACTATTAGATAGCCGTTCCAGCAGCGCTTGCGCATTGACCGCAGGCACGGGCGCGGAGAACAAATAGCCCTGCGCATAGCGGCAGCCCTTCGCCTGCAGCAGGGCGAACTGCTCTTCCGTTTCCACGCCTTCGGCCACGGTCGACAATTGCAGGCTGTCGGCCAGTGCGATGATGGCGGCCACGATGGCGCGGTCTTCCGCGCTGTGCTCGAGGTCCTTGATGAAGGCGCGGTCGATCTTGACTTTCTTCACGGGGAAGCGTTTCAGGTAAGCCAGGCTGGAATAGCCGGTGCCGAAGTCGTCGATCGACAGGCGCAAGCCCATGCCATTGATCTGGCGCAAAATCTCCAGCGTATGCTCGCCATGCTGCATCAGCGCCGTCTCGGTGATCTCGAACTCCAGCAGCGATGGGGCTATGCCCGTTTCCCGCACCACGGCGCCGATGGCCGCCACCAGGCCCTTGTGCATGAACTGGCGCGGCGACAGGTTCACCGCCAGCGGCACCGGCTGCAAGCCCTGGCGCTGCCAGGCCATGCTTTGCTCGCAAGCCTGGCGCATGACCCATTCGCCGACCGGCACGATCAAGCCATTTTCCTCCATGATGGGAATGAAGCGGTCCGGCAGCACCAGGCCGTGGCCGGGACGGCGCCAGCGCAGCAGCACTTCCATGCCATGCAGGCGCCGCGTGGCGATGTCGATCACGGGCTGGTAATACAACTCGAACTGGTTCAAGGCCAGCGCCGTGCGCAAGCTGCTTTCCAGGTCAAAATGCAGGGCCGCTGCCTGGTTCATCGTCTGCGTGAAGAACTGGTAGTTGTTGCGGCCACTGTCCTTGGCGTGGTACATCGCCGCGTCGGCATGGCGCATCAGGACGTCGACATCGCCGCCATCGTCCGGATACATGCAGATGCCGATAGACGGCGTGATATGCAGCACGTGGCCGTCGAGTGGAAAGGCGGGCGTCAACGCTTCAATGACCTTCTCGGCCACGCGCGCCGCTTCGTCCGGCCCGCGTATGTCTGGCACCAGCACGACGAATTCGTCGCCGCCAAGGCGGGCCACCGTGTCGCTGGCGCGCACGGCGCGGCACAGGCGGCCTGCCACTGCCTTGAGCAGCAAGTCGCCCGTCATGTGGCCCAGCGAATCGTTGATGGTCTTGAAGCGGTCCAGGTCGATGAACATCACGGCCAGCTTGCGCCCGGAACGCTGCGAGGCCAGCATGGCCCGCTCCAGGCGGTCCGACAGCAGCGCGCGGTTGGGCAGGCCCGTCAGGTTGTCGTGGTACGCCATGTGGTGCACGCGCGCCTCGGCCTGGCGCCGCTCGACGATTTCGCCTTGCAACAGCACATTGGCGCCCGCCAGTTCGGCCGTGCGTTCCTGCACGCGCAGTTCCAGCTCGTCGCGCGCGCGGCGCACCGCGTCGGCCGCCTCGCGGCGCAGCGTCACATCGTCGACCAGCCACACCGAGCGGCCATGCGCATGCGCCAGATCAAACGGACGCCCCGACAGGCGCGCCCAGAAGCGGCTGCCATCCTTGCGTACCAGCTGGTATTCCGACATATGCACGCGGCCGGCCTCGAAATCGCGCGCCGTCTCGCTGCGCGCCGCCCTCCAGTCGGCCATGTCCGCGTACAGCGCCTGCACCGACAGGCCGTTGATTTCACCGGGAGCATAGCCGAACAGCTCTTCCATCTTGCTGTTGCCGCGCAAATTGAAGCCGCCCTCCACCACCGAGATGCCCAGTACGGCGCTATCGAGGATGGCCTGGTTTTCCAGCAGCGCGTTGCGCAGCGACTCTTCGGCGCGCTTCGCTTCCGTGCGGTCCTCGATGATCCAGATGGTGCCGGCGGCCGGGTCGGCCGGGTTGACGACATAGGCGATCAGCTGCGCCCACAGCGTGCTGCCGTCGCGGCGCATCATCTCCACTTCCGTCTGGAACGATTTACCCACCGAGAGGAAGGGGAACGCCACCGCCCCCAGAAGCTCGTAGGACTGCTGCGTGACATACAGCGCCCGCCCGGGCAGGCCCAGCGCCTCGTCGCCGCGATAGCCAAACATCGCGGCAAAGCCCAGGTTGTAGCGCGTGATAAGGCGGTTCTTGGTAAACAGGATGCTCACCGAGGCATTCGTCATGATGGCCGCCACTTCCATCTGCGTCTGGCGGCTGGCGGTGACGTCTTCGATGATCCAGATGGTGCCTTGCTCGCTATGCTCCTGGTCGAGGGCCTTGGCGCGGACGCGGCACCAGAACAGCTTGCCGTCGCGGCGGCGGAACAGCGATTCGTCCAGCTCATACGGCAGTCCCTGCCCCAGCTGCAGCGTGGCCTGCACGTTAAACTGCGCATACACTTGCGGCGAAGGAAACAGCGCGGCGGCGGGCATGCCCGTCAGCTCGTCCTGCGTGTAGCCGAACATCTCGGCAAAACGGGGATTGCAGCGCAGTATCTGGCGCGAACGGGAAAACAGGATGCCGAGCGAGGCATTGTCGAGGATGGCCTGCTGCTCCAGCACCAGCTGGCGCATCGCCTCCTCGGCCGCCTTTTGCGCGCTGCGGTCATCGAACAGCCAGATCGTGTCGCGCAGCGCGCGGTCGGGCTGCTGCTCAGGATTGAGCACATAGCCGTAGGCCAGGGCCCAGAAGGTGGAGCCGTCGCGGCGGCGCATCTCCATCTCGCCCTGGAATGGCAGGCCGCGCCGCAGCAGGGGCGCAGCTTGCCTGGCCACGCTTTCATACGCGGCGCGCGACGGGTACAGGTCGGCGACGGCCAAGCCCACGCCGCTGTCGCCGTCAAAGCCGAAGCATTCGGCGAAGCGCCGGTTGTAGCGCAGCACACCCTTGTCGCGCTGGAAGCCGATGGCCAGCGGCGCGTTGTCCATCACGGCCTGCATTTCCAGCACCGCGCGGCGCAATTGATCTTCGTCACGCCGGTGGTCGCTGATATCCTCGATAATCCATACCGTACCGTCATGCGTATTGAGCGGATCGACGGCGCGCCCGTGCAGCCGGCTCCAGAATAGCGAGCCGTCCTGGCGCCGCAATTCCAGTTCCGTGCGAAACGGCTTACCTTTGGACAATAACGGCGCCGCTTCCAGCCCCAGCGCATGGCAGTGCTCAGCAGAGCGGTACAGCACCGCTCCCGGCAGCCCCATCAGCTGATGGCGCGCATAGCCGAGCATTTCCGCGGCGCGAATATTGCATTCCTCGATGAAGCCGCCCTTGGCAAACACGATGCCGACGGCCGCGTTTTCCAAGATGGCCTGCTGTTCCAGCAATGTCTTGCGCAAGGCTTGCTGGTCGCGCTGCTGCACGCTGATATCGGCAAACACCAGGGTAGCACCCGGCAAGCCATCGCCCACTGGCAGCGGCTTGGCCCATACCTGCACGGCAATGGCCCTGCGCGCCCCCTGCAGGCTGCTGTCCCAGTGGCGTTCGCGGCCGGCCGGACCCAGCGCGCCGCGCAGCATGCTCGTGCTCGACGCGCGGTAAGCGTCGCTGAAACAGTCGGCCAGCAGCCGGCCCACCACATCCATGCCCAGCAAGGCGACCAGCGCGCCATTGCCCGCCACCACCATGCCGCAGGCATCGCAGGCGCACGCCGGCAAGGCAATCAATTGCAAGGCATCGGTGATGAAATCGGGACTGGTCGGTACGCGGTTCATGGACACCATGTGGCGGTTATGGGCAAGACGGCAAGCGCCTGGGTAAAACATTCTCACAGGCAGCATGGTGTTGCTAGATCATAAACCAGTTTGTACGGGTTTTTTCAAATTCCTTCTGGCAATATCTGAAACGCCACAGACCACTTGCAACGCCGATGTTGCAATGGCATTGCGGCGCAAAGATATGAAACAAATCGTTTAGAATAAAGCATGCGCCGCCCTCCCCCTCCCTCCCTCGATCCGCTCGATCAGCGCGACAAGCCGGTCATCTGGACCGTCTCCGTTTCGCGACTGTTCGACCTGTTTCGCGACATCACGCTCGAATACGACGACCTGGCGACGATCGAACCGATCAACCTGGGCTTCGACGACGCCGTGCGCCACATCCGCGAACGCATGGCCACCGAGCGCTGCGACGCCGTCATCGCGGCCGGGTCGAACGGCGCCTACCTGAAGGGCCGACTGTCGGTGCCCGTCATCATCGCCAAGGCCAGCGGCTACGATGTGATGCAGGCGCTGGCGCGCGCGCGGCGCATCTCGCCCACCATCGGCGTCGTCACCTACCAGGACCCGATGCCGGAACTGGCCGAATTTGCCGCCACCTTCGGCTTCCAGATCTTTCAACGCACCTATGCCACGCAAGAAGATGCGCGCGCGCAGATCAATGAACTCAAAGCGGCCGGCGTGCAGGCCATCGTCGGCGCAGGGCTCGTCACCGACCTGGCCGAGGAGGCGGGACTGGCCGCCGTCTTCGTGTATTCGGCCACGGCCATCCGGCGCGCCTTCGACGACGCGCTGGAACTGGCGCGCCTGACCCAGCTTGAGTCAAGCCGCAGCCGTCGCGCGACAGTCGCCGACACGCTGCGCGCCAAACATGGCTTGCACGACCTGCGCGGCGAATCCGAGGCGATGGAAGCGCTGCGCCAGTCGGTGGTGCTGTATGCGCGCTCGCCGGCGACGGTGCTGATCCAGGGCGAAACGGGCAGCGGCAAGGAACTGGTGGCGCAGGCGATCCACCGCGAAAGCCCACGCAGCCTGGGCGCGAACCGCCCCTTCATCGCCATCAATTGCGGCGCCATCGCCGAGTCCTTGCTCGAATCGGAACTGTTCGGCCACGAAGACGGCGCATTTACGGGCGCACGCCGGGGCGGCCATGCGGGCCTGTTCGAGGCCGCCAACCACGGCACCCTCTTCCTCGATGAAATCGGCGAAATGCCGCTGGCCCTGCAAACGCGCCTGCTGCGCGTGCTGGAAGAGCGCGAAGTGGTACGCGTGGGCGGCACGCGGCCCATCGCCATCAATGTGCGCATCATCAGCGCCACCCACTGCGACCTGGAACAGCGCATCCGCGAAGGCCGCTTCCGCGCCGACCTGTTCTACCGCCTGGCCGTGCTGCGCCTGCACTTGCCGGCCTTGCGCGAGCGCACCAGCGACATTCCCGGCCTGGCCGAATGGTCGCTGAAAAATGCGCTGGCCGCGCTGGGCGCCCGGCCACATCCGAACCTGCATGCGGAAGTCCATGCCTGCGCGCCGTTGCTGCGCCGCTACGCCTGGCCCGGCAATGTGCGCGAACTGCGCAACATGGCCGAGCGCCTGGCGCTGTTCCTGGCCGCCGAACCGCTGCAGGCGCTCACGCCTTCTTTTATGCTGGGCGTGGCGCCCGAACTGGCGTCGGCAAGATCGACGGCAGCGGCAAGCAGCCTGTCAGCAGCACCCGTGCCGGCCATGCCGGAAAGTGCCAGCGATGTCTTGCGGCGCTTCGGCGGCCGGCGCGATGCCGCCGCCAACTTCCTGGGCATCAGCCGCACCACCCTGTGGCGCAAGCTGCGGGCGGAAGCGAACGGTGACGGAGCGGCATGACGCCGCTTATCCTCTCCATCTGCCGTCCATCCCGCAGCGCTGGCGGTCAATGGCGCGCGCCGCTAACATCATCGTTCAGGAGGTAACACATCATGAAACGAACGATACAACAACTGCTGCTGAGCGCAGTCCTGCTGATGTCCAGCGCGGCCAACGCCGCCGAACCCGCCGCCTTCACGGTGCAGGTAACGGGCCAGGGCCAGGGCCAGCCAGTCATCCTGATTCCCGGCCTGGCCTCGTCGGGCGAGGTGTGGCAAGGCACGGTGGCGCGCCTGTGCGGGCCGCAGTCCGCACGCCAATGCCACGTGCTGACACTCGCCGGTTTTGCCGGCGCAGCCCCCATCGAGGGCGACTTGCTGGCGCAAGCCGAGCAGCAGCTTGCCGATTACATCAACGACAAAAGACTGGGCCAGCCAGCCATCATCGGGCATAGCCTGGGTGGCTTTCTGGCACTGAAGCTGGCGATAGGCCATCCCGCTCAGACTGGCAAGCTGGTGATCGTCGACTCGCTGCCGGCACTGGGTGCGACGCAAGTGCCCAACATCACGCCGGAGCAATTGCTAGCCATGTCGGCGCAGATGCAGGTGGCCATGCGGGCCCAGGACGCCGCTACCGCCAGCGCCAGCCAGCACCGCACCATCGCCGGTATGGCGACTGCCCCGGCCGATGTGGAACGCATCATCGGCTGGGGCCAGCGCTCCGATAAAAACACCGTGATCAATGCCATGGGCACCCTGATTGCCAGCGACTTGCGCCAGGAGGTGGCAAAAGTGCAGTCGCCCACCCTGGTGCTGGGAACCTGGATCGCGTACAAGGAGTATGCACCGCGCGCCGCCATCGAGGCGACATTCGGCCAGCAGTACCGCCTGTTGCCGGGCGTGCGGATAGAAATGGCCGACACGGCGCGCCACTTCATCATGTACGACCAGCCTGACTGGATGTACGCGCGCATCGAACAGTTCCTGAACTAGACCATGACAACGCCGCCCGACCGCCTACCAGTGCTGGCAAGAATCGACTGGTACTGGGTCTTCCAGCTGGCCGGCTGGAATACCATGGCCCTGCTAACCTTGATGGGACTAACCCACAACGGCGCCAGCTGGGCCGTCATCGGCGTCTGCTGGTGGGGCGCCGCGAGCGGGCTGGGACTGTCGATAGTCTGGCGGCGCTGGCTGCGCCGCCACGGCTGGGTAGAGCGCCACTTCGCATGGCAACGCATCTTGCCTGCCTGCGTGGTGCTGGCGATCATGCAAACCGCACTGGTGGCGACCGGTTATATCGTCCTGCGTCCATTCGGTGCCATTCGCAATTTTGATTGGCTACCGTTCGCACTGATTTCCTGGTTCAGCACCTTCCTCGTGTGGACTGTCCTGTATTCGATGATCGTTTCGCTGCGCCGCGCCAGCCGGCTCGAAGCGGAAACACTGCAGTTGCAACTGCATGCTCGGGAAGCCGAGCTGCGCGCCCTGCAGGCACAAGTCAATCCGCATTTTTTCTTCAATAGCCTCAATAGCGTGCGTGCGCTGATCTATGAGGACCGCGAGGCGGCCGCGCACATGATCGACCAGCTGGCCGACCTGATGCGCCATGCGCTGCAAGCGGGCCAGCACGCGACGGTGCCGCTGGCGGCAGAACTGGACGCCGTGCGCGCCTACCTGGCCATCGAGCAGAGTCGCTTCGAAGAGCGCCTGCGCGTCATTTTCGACATCGCGCCCGGCCTGGAGCACGTGCGCGTGCCGCCCATGGCCCTGCAAACCCTGGTGGAAAACGCCGTCAAGTATGGCGTCGAAGCGAGCGCCGATGGCGGCGACATCCGCATCACGGCGCAGCGCGAAGGCGGCACTGGCGCTTCGGCCATGCTGCGCATCGAGGTGGCCAACACGGGCGCCTTACGCCAGCCGGGCAATTCCACCTGCGTCGGCTTGCGCAATGCGCGCCAGCGCCTGCGGCTGCTCTGCGGCGAAAGCGCCAGCCTGGAACTGCACGAACAGGCCGGCTGGGTCCACGCCGCGATCCAATTTCCGGAACGGCAATGAGTGAGCGCAGCATCACCGTACTGCTGGTGGACGACGAACGGCTGGCGCGCGCCGAGCTGCGGCGCTTGCTGGCGGCGCATCGGCAAGTCGATATCGTGGGCGAGGCGGCCAGCGCGGCGGAAGCCATCGCGCTCATTAGCAGGCTGCGCCCAGATCTGCTGCTGCTCGACGTGCAAATGCCGGGCGGCTCGGGCTTCGACCTGCTCGCTGCCATCGACGACGCGCCCGACGTCATCTTTTGCACGGCCTTCGACCAGTATGCGCTGCAAGCGTTTGAAGTGAGCGCCCTCGATTACCTGCAAAAACCCGTGCAGGCGGCGCGCCTGGCGACGGCGCTGGCGAGGGTCGGCGCCCGCGTGCAGGCGGCGCCATCACCAAAGCCGCGCAAGATTTTCATCAAGGATGGCGAACGCTGCTGGTTTGTTGCGCTCGATCAAATCCGCCTGCTCGAATCGGAAGGCAATTACACGCGCGTGCATTTCGACGCGCAGCAGCCATTGATGCTGCGCTCGCTGAACCAGCTGGAAGAGCGCCTTGATCCTGCGCAATTCTTCCGTGCCAACCGGCGCCAGATGGTCAACCTGGCGCAGGTAGCCAAAGTGGCGCCCAAGGCCGCCGACGGCCTCGACCTGCACCTGCTTGACGGCAGCGTGGTCGAAGTCTTGCGCCGCCGCGCACAGCAATTCAAGGCCGTCGCCGGCCTGTAACGGCCAATCGCAACCGCCTACTTCAGCGCGGGGATGGACTGCGGTTGGAACGCCGGGCGCGGCTGCTCCTTGAGCTTTTTCGCCAGCATGTCGAGCGCCACTTCCAGCTGGCGGTCGGCGCCATTGAAGGTGGCGTGCGGCGGGTTTTCTACCTCCACGTCCGGCACCACGCCCACGCCTTCGATCAGCCACTGGCCGTCGATGCCGAACTGGCCGTTTTCCGCCACGCGGGCCATGCCGTTGTCGGCCAGGCGCGTATTGTCGCTGAGCCAGACGCCGGCGCCAGCCGTGCGCTTGCCCACCAGCGGCGCCAGTCCCAGGGCCTTGATGCCGGCCGCAAACGTCTCGCCATCCGAATACGTCAGTTCATCGACCAGCACCACCAGGTGGCCACGGAAGGTGTTCTGCATGTTCGACGATGGCTGCACGCCTGGTGGCGCCCAGTAAGCCCAGGCCTTGCGCAACAGTTTTTCGATGATCCAGCTGTCGATATTGCCGCCGTTATTGCGCCGCACGTCGATGATCAAGCCTTCGCGGTTGATGTTGGCATAAAAGTCGCGCGCGAACGAGGCGATGTCATTGGCGCCCATGGCGCGCAGGTGCAGATAGCCGATGCGCCCTTGCGAGGCGGCCGCCACCTGCTCGGCGCGGCTCAGTTCCCAGTCGCCATAGCGCAGCGCCGTCTGTTTCACCATGTTGACGGGCTTGACGATCATGCTACGCGGCGCACCATTGCCCCGCTTCACTTGCAGCAGCACCTGCTTGTCTGCCTGGTTCAGCAGCAAATCGCTGATGTCGCGCGCGGCCAGCACATCCTTGCCGTTGACGGCCGTGATCACATCGCCCTCCTTCACATCCACCTCGGGGCGCGACAGCGGCGCCCGGGCCGATGGCAATTCCGCTTCGCTGCGGTAGATATGCTCGACCCTGTAGCCGTCGCCCGTACGTGCCAGCACGGCGCCCAGGCCGGCCGGCGCGCCTTCCTGCTCCGTGCGGCGCAATTCGCCGGGACGGATCTGCGAATGCAGGGCGCCCACTTCGGCCACCATCATACCCAGCAAGTCATTCAGTTCGGCGCGGTCCGTGACGCGCTCGACCAGCGGCGCATATTTGTCGCGCGCCGCCTTCCAGTCCACGCCGCGCATCTTCGCGTCGTACAGGAAGTCGCGGTGCAAGCGCCAGGCATCGTTGAACATCTGCTTCCACTCCAATCGCGGATTGGCGACAAAGGTCCAGTCATCGACTTTTACTTTTGCCTTGGCCAGGTCGGCCGGCAGCTTGGCGCCCGCCTCGATCACCAGCATCTCGCCCGGGCCAGTCTCGGCCGCGCTGGTTGCTGTCCTGTAGTACAAGTGTTTCTTATCCGTCGCCAGGTCGAATTCGCGCACATTGGCCACCAGCAGCTCCGGCTTGGAGCCGGTATTGCCTATCGCCAAGGTCTTCAGGCTGGACTTGCGCTCGCCGCCTTCCCGTTCGAGGAAATACAGGCGCTTGCCATCGACGGCCAGCGCATCGTAGTTGCCGGGCGCCAGCGGCACTTCATACAGGCGCTCGGCCAGGCCCTTGAGGTCGATGGCCGGCAAGCTGGCTGGCGCTTTTTTCACGGCCGCCTTGCCACCGCCGGCTTTCTCCAGGGCTTTTTCCGCCGCCAGTTCGGCCGCCTTTTCATCGTCCGTCTCGGCCGGCTTGACGCCCGGGCGGCTCAGTTCATCGTCGGGCTGAAACGGGAAACGGTTGCCCGGCTGCAGCGCCAGCGCATAGACGACGATGCGCTTGTCGAACACGGGGCCCATGTTACGGTCGCCCCACGGCGAACCATTGGCCAACTGGAAGTTGCGTGCCGACATGAAATACAGCCATTTTCCATCTGGCGAAAACACCGGCGTACCGGAAGTGTAGCGGTCGCTGGTGACGAACTGCAGCTGTTTCGACGCCAGGTTGTACAGGCCGATCTGCTCGCGCTGCTCGTTGCTGGCCACGCGCACGATGGCTAGGTTGCGGCTGTCGGGCGACCATTGCACCTCGTCATGCTTGTCCACGCCCGCCTTGCCCGCGTCATCGATCAACTGATTGCCCCTGGTCGCCAGGTCCAGCAGCCAGAAGCGGCCCTTCTTGTCCGTGTGCGCCAGCCAGCGCCCGTCCGGTGACGGATACAGTTTCCAGCGGTGGTTGTTGCCCTGCGTCGTCAGTTGCTCGCCCTTGCCCGTACCGTCGGCGGCGAATGTCCAGATTTCATTTTCGCCGCTCGTGTCGACGATGGCGAAAACGGATTTCTCATCGCTGCTAAAGACGGCGTCGCGCGCCCGTGCCCCTTCCGGAATGGCGATATCGACGCGGCGCATGCTGCCCGTGCCGGCGATGCTGACGCGCCCACGCGCTGTCAGGATGATGCGCTCATCCTTGCCGGACAGCTGGACATTGCTCAAGGTATCGAGCGGCGAGCGGATCTGGCGCGCGCGCTGCTGGTCGAAATCGGACACCAGGCTGATGGCCAGGGGCTGCGAGCTTGCCGATGTACCTGGCGCGCTCAAGTCGAATACATGCAGGTCGGCGCCCAGCTGGTAGACGATCTTGCCATCGCCCAGCGCTGCATTGCGCACGTCCCACTGCGCATGAAACGTCAGGGCGCGGCGATCGCTGCCGTCGGGCAGCATGCTCCACAGATTGTCGCTGCCGCCCGCGTCGCTGATGTAGTACACGCGCCCTTGCCACCACATGGGGCGTTTGTTATTGCCGGCCAACACGGCCGCATCCGTATGCATGGGCACGGCCTCGGCCTTGCCGTCCAGCGCATAGCGCCACAGGGTCGCATGCGCACCGCCACGGTAGTTGCGCACATTGTCATTCGTCATGGCCAGGCCAAAGCGCGTGAAATACAGGGTCGTTCCCGCATCGTCGAGCACGGCATCGTTGGCGTCGGCGACGGCAAACACGCGGCGCGTCTGTTTCACGGGGTCGATGGCGGCGACGATGCGGCGCGATGCGGGGCCATCCGTATTTTGCGTGCTGACCAGCACTTCGCCCTGCGCCGTCCAGCCCAGCACCAGCACGCCGCCATTATCATACGAAATGCGGCGCGGCAAGCCACCGGCCAGCGGCATCACATACGCTTCCTGCGCCCCTTCATATGACGCGGAAAACGCCAGCCACTGGCCATCGCGCGAAATCGCCGCGTTCGTTTCATAGCCGGGATGCGTGGTCAAACGCTGCGCGGCGCCACCGCGCACGCTGCTTTTCCACAAGTCGCCTTCGGCGGTGAAGACGACGGTATCGCCGCGCACGGCGGGAAAGCGCAAGTAGCTGCCAGCTGGGGCGGCAGCGGCAGCGGCGGCACTGCCCAGCAGGCCGGCGGAGAACAACAGGAAGGCAAGAGTACGGGAAATTTTCATGTGAGCAGTCTATAAGCGATCTATCAACGGCCATGCAAACGAAACGATGTGGAGCGTGGCCGACACCGGGATCATGATTCTTGCATAGCTTGCGCAAAAGCAATACCTATTTTTAAACAAGGTTATTTTAACAATAGTTTTCATGATGCGTTTTATGGCCGTAAAAAAACCCGCGCCACTTGCGTGGGCGGGTTTTTCAGATAGCAGCGGGGCCGCTATTATTCCACTTCCACCGTTTCCGGTGCGGCCGTCGGCGCCGCGTCAGGCGGTTCCGGGAATTCCAGCAAGACCTGGTCCTTGTCGTCGAGGTCGACGGTGATCTTGCCGCCGGAGACCAGGCGGCCGAACAACAGTTCGTCGGCCAGCGCCTTGCGGATCAGGTCCTGGATCAGGCGTGCCATCGGACGCGCGCCCATGAGCGGATCGAAGCCTTTCTTGCCGAGGAAGCTGCGCAGCTTCTCGGTGAAGATGGCTTCCACCTTTTTCTCATGCAACTGTTCTTCCAGCTGCATCAGGAACTTGTCGACCACGCGCAGGATGATTTCCTGGTCCAGCGCACGGAAGCTGATGGTGGCATCGATACGGTTGCGGAACTCTGGCGTGAACATGCGCTTGATGTCGGCCATCTCGTCGCCAGCCTGCTTCGAATTGGTGAAGCCGATCGAGTTCTTTTGCAAGCTTTCCGCACCCGCATTGGTGGTCATGATGATGATCACGTTGCGGAAATCGGCTTTGCGGCCGTTGTTATCCGTCAAAGTGCCATGGTCCATCACTTGCAGCAGGATATTGAAAATGTCCGGATGGGCTTTTTCAATTTCATCGAGCAACAACACCGAATGCGGTTTCTTGGTGATCGCTTCCGTCAGCAGGCCACCCTGGTCGAAACCAACATAGCCCGGTGGCGCGCCGATCAAGCGGCTGACCGCGTGGCGCTCCATGTATTCCGACATGTCGAAACGGATCAGCTCGATACCGAGGATGAAGGCCAGTTGCTTGGCCACTTCGGTCTTGCCGACGCCGGTCGGACCGGAGAACAGAAAGGAGCCGATCGGCTTGTCCGTCTTGCCCAGGCCGGCACGCGCCATCTTGATGGCCGAGGCCAGCGCGTCGATGGCAGGATCCTGGCCGAACACGACATTGCGCAAGTCGCGGTCGATGGTTTGCAGCTTGCTGCGGTCGTCCTGGTTGACCGTTTGCGGCGGAATACGCGCGATCTTGGCAATGATGTCCTCGATCTCGGCCTTGCCGATGGTTTTCTTTTGCTTCGACTTCGGCAAGATGCGCTGCGCCGCGCCCGCTTCATCGATGACGTCGATCGCCTTGTCGGGCAGATGGCGGTCGTTGATGAAGCGCGCCGCCAGTTCGGCCGCGGTGGTCAGGGCCGAGGCCGAGTATTTCACGCCATGGTGCTCTTCGAAGCGCGACTTGAGGCCGCGCAAGATCTGCACGGTTTGCTCGACGGTCGGCTCGTTGACGTCCACTTTCTGGAAGCGGCGCGACAGGGCATGGTCTTTCTCAAAGACGCCACGAAATTCCGTGTAAGTGGTCGCGCCGATGCATTTCAACTGGCCGTTGGCCAGTGCCGGTTTCAGCAGGTTCGACGCGTCCAGGGTACCGCCCGAAGCCGAGCCCGCACCGATGATGGTGTGGATTTCGTCGATGAACAGGATGCCGTTCGGATTGTCTTTCAGTTGCTTGAGCACGGCTTTCAGGCGCTGTTCGAAGTCACCGCGGTACTTGGTACCGGCCAGCAAGGCGCCCATGTCGAGCGAATAGACGACGGCATTTTGCAGGATTTCCGGCACATCGCTTTGCGTGATGCGGTAGGCCAGGCCTTCGGCGATGGCTGTCTTGCCCACGCCCGCCTCGCCAACGAGCAGCGGATTGTTCTTGCGGCGGCGGCACAGGATCTGGATCACGCGGTCGACTTCGTCCTCGCGGCCGATCAATGGGTCGATCTTGCCTTCGGCAGCAGCCTTGTTCAGGTTTTGCGTGAACTGGTCGAGCGGGCTTTCCTTCGGCTGGCCGTCGACGGGCGCTTCTTCCACGCCCTCGGACGCCTTCGCGCTTTCCGTCGATTGATCCTTGCGCACGCCGTGCGAGATGAAATTGACCACGTCCAGGCGCGTCACGCCCTGCTGGTGCAGGTAGTACACCGCATGCGAATCCTTTTCGCCGAAGATGGCCACCAGCACATTGGCGCCGGTGACTTCCTTCTTGCCGTTCGAGGCGGACTGGACGTGCATGATGGCGCGCTGGATCACACGCTGGAAACCCAGCGTCGGCTGGGTGTCGACTTCGCCCGTGCCAGGCACGGTCGGCGTGTTATCGCCGATGAAATTGGTGAGGGTCTTGCGCAGGTCTTCAATATTGACCGCGCAGGCACGCAATACCTCGGCCGCAGAGGGATTATCCAGCAGTGCCAGCAGCAAATGCTCAACCGTGATGAATTCGTGCCGTGCCTGCCGAGCTTCGACAAACGCCATGTGCAAACTTACTTCTAATTCCTGCGCAATCATACTTCCTCCATCACGCACTGCAGGGGATGCCCCGCCTTGCGCGCATGCGTTAAAACGAACTCCACTTTGGTACACGCTATATCTTTAGAGAACACGCCGCACACTCCTTTGCCGTAGCGATGAACACTGAGCATGATTTGCGTCGCCGTTTCACGGTCCTTGTTGAAATACTCCTGAATGATGGCCACCACAAATTCCATCGGGGTGTAGTCGTCATTGAGCAAGGCTACCTGGTAGAGTGGCGGCGGCTTCAGCACTTGCCGCTCCAGCAGGGTTTCTGTGTCGTGCTTGGTTGCCATACGCTTATTCTAATGCTTTCACAGTGGTTGTCATGCGCAATATCTGCGCGTTTCCAATTGTTTTCAATCTTACGCGTTTTCTTAATACTGCGCAGATGGCGTCCTTGCCGTCAAAATCAAGAGTGGCTTTTTTGGTTACCGTGAAGAATTTGGCGATATCCGTGGAAAAGCGCTTGACTTCAATATTTATTCCGCCAACAATGCTGTATCGACTGTTGCAGTAATGTACAGCTTGATAAGAAGTGAGGCGTCGAGGAGGGGGCAGGAAGCTTCTTGCTTTTATGGCTCGTGTGATTTGTTTTAATTTTGAAAGTTCTTTTTATGGCAACAGGTACAGTTAAGTGGTTCAATGATTCCAAAGGTTTTGGCTTCATCACTCCAGATGATGGCGGCGAAGATTTGTTTGCGCACTTCTCCGCAATCAACATGAACGGTTTCAAGACCCTCAAAGAAGGTCAAAAAGTTCAATTCGAAGTCACGCAAGGCCCTAAAGGCAAGCAAGCTTCCAACATCCAAGCAGCCTAAGCATCGCCGGCCCTCAGATGTAAAAAACCCCGTTTTCGAACGGGGTTTTTTTTCGTTCACAGGGCGCGCAGTGGGCGCCCTGCCCCTCGCCCTGCGCTTCTTCTTACATGTGCTCGATCATTACCTCGCCAAAGCCCGAGCACGACACTTGCGTCGCGCCTTCCATCAGGCGGGCGAAGTCATAGGTGACGCGCTTCGAGGCGATCGACTTTTGCATCGAGGAAATAACCAGGTCGGCCGCCTCCAGCCAGCCCATGTGGCGCAGCATCATTTCCGCTGACAGGATCAGCGAACCGGGATTGACGTAATCCTTGCCCGCGTACTTCGGCGCCGTGCCGTGGGTGGCTTCGAACATGGCCACGGAATCGGACAGGTTGGCGCCTGGCGCGATACCGATGCCGCCCACTTGCGCTGCCAGCGCATCGGAGATGTAATCGCCGTTCAGGTTCAGGGTGGCGATGACGCTGTATTCGGCTGGACGCAAGAGGATTTGTTGCAGGAACGCATCAGCGATGGAATCCTTGATGAGGATGTCACGGCCCGTCTTCGGATTCTTCAATTTGCACCATGGACCGCCATCGATCAGTTCGGCGCCGAATTCCTTTTGCGCCAGCGCATACGCCCAATCGCGGAAGCCGCCTTCCGTATACTTCATGATGTTGCCTTTGTGCACGATCGTCACGGACGGCTTGTCATTGTCGAGTGCATACTGGATAGCCTTGCGCACCAGGCGCTCCGTGCCTTCGATCGAGACGGGCTTGATGCCGATGCCGGACGTGGCCGGGAAGCGGATCTTGGTCACGCCCATTTCCTTGATCAGGAAATCGATCAGTTTCTTCGCCTCTTCGGAACCTTGCTGATACTCGATGCCGGCATAGATATCTTCCGAGTTTTCGCGGAAAATCACCATGTCCGTCTTTTCCGGCTCTTTCACTGGCGACGGCACGCCCGTAAAATAGCGCACGGGGCGCAGGCAGACATACAGGTCGAGCTGCTGGCGCAGCGCCACGTTGAGCGAACGGATGCCGCCGCCCACGGGCGTAGTCAACGGGCCCTTGATGGAGACGACGTAGTCTTTCAGCACCTCCAGCGTTTCTTCCGGCAGCCACACATCGGGACCGTACACATTCGTCGATTTTTCGCCTGCATAAATTTCCATCCAGCTGATCTTGCGCGCGCCGCCATAGGCCTTGGCCACGGCCGCGTCGATCACCTTGATCATGACCGGGCTGATATCGATGCCCGTGCCATCGCCCTCGATGAAGGGAATGATAGGATTGTCTGGTACATTCAGCGAAAAGTCGGCGTTAACGGTGATTTTTTGGCCGTCAGCAGGTACAGTGATATGTTGATACATCGTGATCTCCGAAGTGGGACACACCGCAGGCAGGCAGCACAGGCCGGCGGTGCGCTCTGCGGTTGCAGAGTTGACAAAAACAAGTCCGAACATGGCAGCAACAACGCACTTTAGCAGGGAAAGAACACCCAGGCCATCTGCATCGCAATGCCGGCCGCAGCACCAAAGAACGTTATCGCCACGCCAGACCAAGTCTTCTATAAGATATAAGACTGGCGTTTCACATTATGCACCAGTATCTTACAAGGCGCCACGCTTTTGCGGCGCCGACCAGCCGCCACCATTGTTTGCATCACTAACAGCCCATCCGCATGCCACTCATCCTCTTCAACAAACCGTTCCAGGTCCTGTGCCAGTTTTCGCCGCAGGAAGGCCGCGCCACGCTGGCCGACCACCTTACCATTCCCGGTATTTATCCGGCCGGCCGGCTCGACGCCGACAGCGAAGGCTTGCTGCTACTGACCGATGACGGCCGCTTGCAGCACGAGATCAGCCACCCCGACCGCAAGGAAGCGAAAACCTACCTGGTGCAAGTCGATGGCGTGCCTGATGCGGCCAGCCTGGCACGCCTGCAGGCGCCGCTGGACCTGGGCGATTTCATCACCAAGCCGTGCAAGGCCGTGCGCATCGCCGAACCGGACTGGCTGTGGCCCCGCAATCCGCCCATCCGCGCGCGCGCAGACAAACCCACCGCGTGGCTGGCGATCACCTTGAAAGAAGGAAAAAACCGGCAAGTGCGGCGCATGACGGCAGCCGTTGGCTTGCCCACCCTGCGCCTGGTGCGCAGCGCCATCGGCCCGTTTTCACTGGCCAGCCACCCATTGATGCCAGGCGAATGGTGCGAAGTTCCAGCCGAAAACTTCGGCAAGGCTTGAACGGGGCCACCACTAAGGCGGCGGCGACATGCGTGTTGCTCTCGCCCCACGCTTTCGCCGCCACCAGGCGCCATGCTTGACCTTGCGCGCACCAGCATGGCTTAATCGCCGCTTCCCTTGCTACCGCGCCGACACATGAAAAACTCCCTTGGCAGTCTCAGCCTTTCAATCGTCCTGATGGCCTGCACCAGCATGGCCCAGGCGCAAGCACAGGCAGGCAAGAGCATGCAATTGTCGGCTGGCATGCACCTGATCCAGGCGGAGGTGGCAGCGACGGAAGAGCAACGCGAGCAGGGTTTAATGTACCGCGAAAAAATGCCGGCCAATGCAGGTATGTTGTTTATTTTCGGCAATCCGGCCACGCAATGCATGTGGATGAAGAACACACCGCTGCCCCTGTCGGTGGCTTTTATCGATGCGAGTGGCAAAATTAGCAACATCGAGGACATGCAGCCGCATACGCTCGACAGCCATTGCTCCACCCGGGCGGTGCCGGTGCGCTATGCGCTGGAGATGAATCTGGGCTGGTTCAAGCAACGCAATATCCAGCCGGGCATGCATATCGGCAACTTGCCGGCACTACGCTAAAAAGCCGCAGCAGGGGCTGGCGCGAGCGGCCCCGAACATGGCGCGAGAACGCGAAAAAACCCACCAGAATAAATCTGCGGGTTTTTGCTTTTCAACCATGCCAGCGTACTGGCACAGGCAAGGCCGCGTTGGCGGCTTGCCTGCCGGCGAATATTAAGCGGACAGTGCTTTCAAAGCAGCTGCCAGACGGCTCTTATGGCGAGCTGCCTTGTTTTTGTGGATGATCTTCTTGTCAGCGATACGGTCGATGGTCGACACGGATGCTTGGAAGATTGCAGCAGCTGCTGCCTTGTCACCGCCCTGGATCGCTTTGCGAGCAGCTTTGATAGCCGTGCGCAAGGTCGAACGTTGGGACGAATTGTGTGCGTTTTGCTTAACTGCTTGACGAGCGCGTTTGCGCGCTTGTGCGGTATTTGCCATGGAATTTCCTAAAACAGGGTCAAAGTGCGTTTGCAAACATTAGTGTTTGCCAACCGGTGCGTTCTGTGCGTCTGCCGAACCATGTGTGCCAAACCAGTGCCTGTCAAACATTAGTGTCTGCGTAACAGAATTCTGTACAGCCTTCGATTATAGCGATATTTTCAAGCGGGGGCAAATCAAAAAACCGACTATCGTCCCCAAAACACCTGAAAATAGGGCTGGCAAGGGCGAATCGACAGCAATTGTTACCATATTTTAACCGTTTTCCAGTGCCGTGCACGGCTATAATCTGCCCCCATGAACTTGCTTAAAACCCTCGCCGCCATCTCCAGCATGACCATGCTGTCCCGTGTAACCGGTTTACTGCGCGAAAGCCTGTTCGCCCGCGCCTTTGGCGCCGGCGCCTACACGGACGCCTTCATCGTTGCCTTCCGCATCCCCAACCTGTTGCGCCGATTGTTTGCCGAGGGCGCGTTCTCGCAAGCCTTCGTGCCGATCTTGTCTGAATACAAGAATCAGCATGGCCAGGAAGCCAGCAAGCAACTGGCGGACCATGTCGCCACCACTCTGGTCTGGGCCACCTTGCTGGTGTCCCTCATCGGCATCGCCGGCGCGCCGTGGTTCGTGTATGCCATCGCCACGGGCCTGGCCAAGGATCCCGACGCTTTCGATGCGGCCGTGTGGATGACGCGGCTGATGTTCCCTTATATTAGCTGCATGTCTTTCGTGGCCCTGGCCGGCGGCATCCTCAACACCTGGCGCGAATTCAAGATACCCGCGTTTACCCCCGTGTTGCTGAATCTGTCATTCATCGCCGCATCGCTGTTCCTGGCGCCGTATTTAAAGCAGCCGATCTACGCCATGGCCATTGCCGTGTTCGTCGGCGGCTTGCTGCAGGTAGCCATGCAAATTCCTGCGCTGATCAAGATCGGCATGCTGCCGCGCCTGTCGCTCAACCCCGCCATCGGCCTGTCGGACGGCGGCGTGCGCCGCGTGCTGAAAAAGATGGGGCCGGCCGTGTTTGCCGTCTCGGCGGCGCAGATCAGCCTGATGATCAATACCAGCATCGCTTCGCGCCTGGCCGAAGGCAGTATTTCCTGGCTGTCGTATGCGGACCGCCTGATGGAATTCCCGACCGCCATGCTGGGCGTGGCGCTGGGCACCATCTTGCTGCCCAGCCTGTCGAAGGCGAACGTGGACGGCGACAAGACGGAATACTCGGCCCTGCTGGACTGGGGCTTGCGCCTGACCTTCTTGCTGGCCCTGCCCGCCGCCGTCGGCATGGCCACCCTGGCCACGCCGCTGATCGCCACCCTCTTCCACTATGGCAAGTTTTCGGCCGAATCGGTGACCATGTCGACCGAACCGCTGGTGGCCTACAGCCTGGGCTTGATCGGCATCATCCTCGTGAAAACCCTGGCGCCGGCCTTTTATGCGCGCCAGGACATCCGCACCCCCGTCAAGATCGCCATCGGCGTGCTGATCGCCACGCAAGTAATGAATTTGCTGTTCGTGCCGTACATTGCCGTGGCCGGCCTGGCCCTGTCAATCGGCCTGGGCGCTTGCCTCAATGCCAGCTTCCTGTACTGGGGCTTGCGCAAGCGCGGCATCTACCAGCCCAAGCCAGGCTGGGGCAAGTTCTTCCTGCGCCTGCTGCCGGCCCTGGTCGTGATGGGCGGCGTGGCGGCCTTCGGCGCCATGCGCATCGACTGGATCGCCATGCAAGCCCACCCGCTGCTGCGCGCCGGCGCCCTGGCCCTGGTGGTGACCCTGTGCGGCGTGGCCTACTTCGCCACGCTCTTTTTAGTCGGCTTCCGCTTCCGCGACTTCAAGCGCAGCGCCTGACAACAGTGCAGGACGTTGTTGCAGTCGTCTCGCCGTACTAACGTACTGCTTCGACTCGGCGCCTGGTCCTGCGCATTTTTATCCAGACGAAAAAAAACCCGCCGAAGCGGGTTTTTTTCATTGCGGCGAAAGTTTAAGCAGCTTTCTTTGCGCGGCGGCGTGCCACGGCGCCAACCAGTGCCAGGCCACCCAGCAGCATGCCATAGGTTTCTGGTTCTGGTACTGGCAGGGCCGATACCGAACCCAGGTAAGCAGCATTTTTCAGACCCGTCAGACCGGTGACGTGTACGGTGTACTCGCCGGCAGCCAGTTGGCCGCCCCAGCTCAGGGTTTGGATGTGGGTCCCAATGGTATTGGTCACGGGGCCGTGACCAAGCAGGGTTGCCGAGAAATTCTTGATCGCGCCTCCCGCCACGGAGAACGTTTGCAGTGCGCCAAACGAGGCCGACGATGGGGCGAGCAACTCGAAGGTCCAGAAATCATCGACTGCGGTGTTCGCGGTAAATTTGGTGGTGATGGCCGACAGGGTATCGAAGCCCGTTGGATCCAGGATGCCCAGGTCGTACGTTGCCGCCGATGCGCTGAACGATGCTGCGGCCAGAATGCCTGCAGCGATAAATTTCAATTTCATAGTTTATCCCTTCAAAAGTAATTTATGGCTGCGATATGCGGGCCACCAATAATCTGAATACCAAATACTGACAATAAGGGTAACATAAATACATCGGATTGCTTATAAATATTTTATCTAAGTTTATTTTTAAATAACTATTTTTGAAATGAAATAGTTACCTGTATCAAGTACTTTCTACGCAAAAACAATTCTCGCGGCACCTAACGTTTTTGAGTCGCCTTTAGGGTGAAAGTGTCTCATCTGGTGCTGCCGTTGGCGATTCGAGGACTTCTGGTGGTTCGCTTGGCGACGTTTCTTGCGCATCGGAAATAGCGCTAGAAAACAACGCCGGTGCCGCCACCACAGGGGGCGCCTCCGCGCCGCCCCTTCCTGGCGCCTGCACTGGGCTCGCCGGCGGGCCCGTCTGCGCGCTCATCATGAATTGCCACTCCGACACATGCGCCTTGCCTTCAAAACCGGCAAACCGCGCCTCGAAGTTGCCCACTTTCAAAGGCGCCGCCTGTGACAGGCTGTGCACGCCGATGATGCGATTGCTGCCCGGCTGGTACAGTAAGCCCCACTCGGCGCGCCCCGTAACAGGGTCGACATACAGCTTGCGTAGATGCCGGCGCACCTGCGGAAAGCGGGGATCGCGCAGCAAGGCCGCCAAGCTGGGCGGCTGTTGGGGCTGGCCTGGCGGCGTGGCGGCCGCATAGCTGTAGAGGGCATCGGAAAACTGCCCACCGATGTCGAGCAACTCCTGCTCGGCGGCCTGGCGCTGCAGCAAGGAGCCCATTTTCAAGCCGGCCGCGCCCACCAGGCCGAGAATGGCCAGCAGGATAATCAGCCCCAGATACGTGAAGCCGCGCTGGCCACGGACAAGGTATGGCATCGCCGCTACCAGTCGACAAACGGCGTGCCGCTGCGGTCCTTGCCGGGCGCGCCGCTCTTCACGTCATATACCTGGCCTGGCGTATCGTCGGGCGGCGGCACGATGACCCAACTGGCGTCGCTTTCCGTGATGGGATCGACGGGCATGGCGCGCAGGTATTTCTTTTCCACCAGTTGCTCCAACGTATCGGGATAGCGCCCCGTGTCGCCATGGAACTGGTCGATGGTCATGCGCAGATTGCGCAGGTTGTCCGCCAGTACGGTTTCCTTCGCCTTGTCGAGGCTGGGGAAGTAGCGGGGCACGGCCAGGGTCAGCAGCAGCGCCACGATACCGAGCACCACCAGCAGTTCAATCAGGGTAAAGCCGCGCGCGCGTGCGGCGGCGGGCGGGAGGACGGCGCGGTCAGGAGCGGGCATGGTTCACCATAAGCGGTAAGGCACGTTATTCAAGCCAGTCTTGCTCGAGGTGGAATACACATCGTACACATCGTCGCCCTCGCGCGGCTCGCCGGCCTCGCTGGCGTAGCTGCGCCGGCCCCAGGTCTGCGCATCCGTCAGGCTGGCATCCAGATTGAACGGGTCGCGCGGCACGCGGCGCAAGAAAAACATCCTGCTGCGCTTGGCATTGCGCTGGTCCGGCACGCCCTCGGCCAGCAGTTCCAGGCTTTTCGGATAGCCGCTGGCGTCGGGCGAACGCACGATGCGGCCCTCGTCGCCGGCCCGTTTATACGCGTCGAGCCCCTGGCGGATGTCGCGCAGCGCGCGCCGCAGATCCTGCTCCTGGCGTCGCTGCATGGTCACTTGCGTGACGGGCACCACCAGGGTGGCCAGCACGCCCAGGATGGCCAGGGTCACCAGCAGCTCGATCAGCGTGAAGCCACGCCCGGCGCCGCCCTGTCCCTGTAAGCGCGCCAGCCTCATTTGGCGGGCGGCGGCGCTACCGGCACGGGCTGGCCGGACGACAGCGGCAAGGGCGCCATCGGCAGCGGCATGGGCTGGCCAGACGAGATCGGCAATGGCGACGCGCTTGGGGCCTCGGGCGATGGCGATACTTCCGGCGCCTGCACGCTCTGCGGTAGCGACCCAGGCAACGATGACGGTACCTGGGCCGGCACCATCAGCGGTTGCGGCGGCGCCGGCTGCATGCCGACGGCCGACGGGCCGGAACGCACGATCACCGTGCCCGGCATTTGCGTGGCCGACTTGGGCGCCATGTCGGGACGGCGGCGGAAGCTGCCCTCGGTACCGGCCGAGAATTCCGATTCCTTCGCTTCCGGACGCTGCACCGTGCGCACCAGGTGCGGCGTGATCGACAGCACGATCTCCGTCTTCTGGCTGTCGTCCTTGCTACTGCCGAACAAACGTCCCAGCAGGGGAATATCGCCCAGGCCCGGCACCTTGTTGCCCGAGCTGCGCTCTTCATTGTTGATCAGCCCCGCCAGCACCTGGTTTTCGCCATCTTTCAGTTGCAGCATGGTCGACGCCTGGCGCGTGCCGATCTGGTACAGGGTCGAGCCGCTCTTGGTAATGGTGGCCGCACCCAGGTTGCTCACTTCGAGCGAGATGCGGATACCCACCTCATTATTCAGGTAGATGGTGGGCTCGGCGTTCACCGTCAGGCCCACGTCCAGGTAGCTAATGGACTCGGAGGCGAAGCCGCCCGTGCCCGGCGAAATGGTGGTGGTAATCACGGGCACCTTGTCGCCGATGACGAATTTTGCCTTTTCGCGGTTGCGCACGCGGATGCGCGGGTTAGCCAGGATATTCGCGTCGCCATCCGTCTTGTTGGCATTCGCCGTGAGGGCAAGTCCACTCACGCCTATGGTGCGTTGATTCAGATTATTCAAGTCATTGATGGTCAGCCCCGCCCCGCCCGATGTGCTCAATGGCGTCAGGGTCAGGCTCGACGGCCAGGCCACGCCCAGTTCCAGCAGCCGGCTGCGCTTGACCTCGAGGATTTCCAGTTCCAGCACGACCTCCGCTTCGGGCACGTCCTGCAGCGCGATCAGGCGCTCGGCCAGGCGGATAGCCTCGGGCGTGTCGCGCACGATGACCAGGTTGAGTTTTTCATCGGCCACCACGTCGCGCGTCTTGAGGATGGTCTTGAGCGTGTTGGCCACCTGCTTGGCGTCCGCATTGGCAAGAAAGAAGGTCTTCACCAGCACTTCCTGGTATTCCTTCAGTTTCGCCGCCACGTTCGGATAGATCAGGATGGTATTGGCATCCATCACCTGCTGTTCCAGCTGGTTCGTCACCAGCAGGAAGTAGACGGCCGATTCCACCGTGCTGTTCTTCAGGAAAATGGAGGTCTTCGCGTCGGCCTTGACGTCCTTGTCGAAAACGAAGTTGAGACCGGAGCGGCGCGCAATCAGCTCGAATACCTGCTTCAATGGCGCATCGCGAAATTCGATGGTGATCGGCTGCTTGTACGATCTGGCCAGGCCCGACTCGACGATGGGCGGCGCCGTTTTCTCATCGACTTCGCGCAGCAGTTCGCGCGCCCTGGCGTGATTCGGCTGCTCGGTGAGGATCGCATTCAGGCGCTGGCGCGCCGGGTCGTAGCGCTTGGCCTCGATATCTTTCTGCGCCTCACCCAGGAGCTTGCCCTGACGCTGCTCGCGCTCCAGCGCGCGCAAGCCGCTGTTGGCGCGCTCGTTCTGCGCATCGATTTCCAGCACGCTGACAAACGCTGCGCGCGCCAGTTCGCCCTGGCCCGCCGCAGCCTGGCGTTCGGCCTGCTGCAAGCGCCCGCTGGTGGCCCGTTCGCGCGCCTGCAAATAGGCGCTGCGGTATTGCGCATTGCCGGGGTCCTGCTGCAGCGCTTCCTGCAGCTTTTGCAGGCCGGCCGGTACCTGGTTTTGCGCGATCAGCTCACGCCCGTCGCGATACGCCATATGCCCGGCGCAGCCAGACAGCAAAAACAGCAGCAGCGGCGACGCCAGGCTGGCGCGCCGGAACAGAGGCACCGAAAAAAAGGAACGAGGCATCAGTCGAGTACTCCAATGTTGAGCTGCTGAACCTGGTTCAACGGCAGGTAGTTGAGCGTCATGACGGGCGGCGCGATCGCCACGACACGGTAGGCGCCATCGATAACGGTATTGGCGCGCACGATATACGTCTTGTCGGCGCGCGACAGAAACACCTCCCAGGCGCCATCGGCAGCCGCCTTGCCCAGGTAGACAAACGGCAGCGGCGGCGCCAGCGGCGGGAGCGGGGGCGGCGCGGCGACAGCCACCACCTTCGGTGGCGGCGGCGTCCAGTTCTGGCTCTGGAAGACGCCGTCGGCGCCGCCAAAGGTATCGCCATCCTCGCCCGCCACCTCGCTGCGCGGCAGCAGGGCCAGGATGACGGGCTGCGCGGCATCCGGCTTGCCTGCCCGGTGGCGCGACGGCGCGACGGCACGCTCCACCGCTTCAGCCACCTCGGACACGGGCTGGCGCTCGCCAAACAGCAGCAAGGCGCCCGCGCCCAGCAAGGCAGCCAGCATCAAGCCATGGCGCGGCGTCATGGCGTGCCTCCCGCAGCATCGGTCAGATAGAAGGTCAGGCGCAAGCGCGCTTCCAGATTGGTGTCGGCGATCTGCTCGCGGCGGAAACTCAGTTCATCGAGCGAAGCGAACGGCATGGCGCGCAGCGCCTGCAGCGCGAACTGCCACACGGCCGGGTAGCTGCCCTTGAGCGGCAAGGTCACCTGGTAGGTGGCGACGCGGCTGGCCTTGTCGTAGCCGCTTTTATACTCTCCCTGCGCCAGCACCAGGCCGTTCTTCGCCGCCAGGTCGAACAGCAGCTTGACCTGCTGCTCCGCATGACGCTGCTGCCCCAACGTGGCATAAAACAGAGCCAGATTCTCGCTGGCCGTCGCTGGGGCCGACTGCACTGCAGCCGGCCCCAGCGACGTCAGGGGCAGCGGGCGCGCCTCCAGCTGCGCCGCCAATGCGCGCTGCTGCCAGGCCCAGGCCCAGGCGGCAGCGCCCAGCAGAAACAAAACCACGGCAAGGCAGGTGGGCGCGCCCACGCGGCGCAGCAACAGTTGCGCGCGCAGGCGCAGCGCGTTCACATCGACGGCCATCATGGCGTGCTCCAACGCGCTTCAAGCTGGAAGCGCAAGGGTTTGTTCGGATCGAGGTCGTTGATTTCATGGCGCAGCAATTGCACGCGGGAGCCGAACAGCTCCTGCTGCTTGAGTTGCGCGATGTAGGCGACCATGGCGTCGCTGCTGGTCGTTTCAGCCGTGATTTTCAACAGGTGCTTGCGCGCATCCGGCTCCAGCGCCAGCAGCGCAATCCCCGGCGGCGTGGCGGTCGCCAGCGCATCCTGCACATCGCGCCACGGCAAATTCAGTTGCAAGATGGCGGCATTCACGGCCGCCGCCTGCGCCGGCGCAATCGGCGTGAAGGCCACCGACGCGGGGCCCTGCACGCTGGCCGCCACGCGCTGCTGGGCGCGCAGCAACTGCGCTTCGCGCACCTGCTGGCGTTGCAGTGCGGCGCTGCCGCTGTACGCCGCCGTGGCAATCAGCGCCACGCCCAGCACGCCACTTAGCCATGCCCATGCTGGCACGCGGTACAGGCTGCGACGCCAGCCTGGCGGGGAGAAATCGATATCCAGACGCGTCATGGCTGCACTCCGCTGCGCGCCAGCAAAGCGGCCGGCGACAGCCCCCCCTCCACGCCAGGCGGAGCGAAAGCGCTGCAAACAACTTTCCCTTCTGCGCGCGGCGCCAGCCAGTCAGGTGGCAGCGTGCCGCACAGTTGCAGCAGCATGGGTGCCGGCACGCCCTGCAGCAGCGCTTCGCGCGCCAGCGTCTGCTCCAGCCAAGCATGGCCGGCGCCAGGCGGCACGGGCAGCGCGCGTATGGCGCGCAGACCACCATCGCGCACCACGCCCAGGGTCAGCGTCTGCGCCTGCAGTTGGCCAAACCAGGCGCCTGCCTTGAGCGCACCCTGCCAGCGGTTCCAGTGGCGCACGAATTGCGGCACGATAAAAATCAAGGCCAGCTTGCGCTCGGCAGCCACACGGCTCAGTTGCGCCAGCAGCGCGCGCGGCACGGCGCAAAAGAACGGCGCCCGTTCATCCCAGGCGCGGCTGCTTTGCCACAGGCCCGGCGCATCGCCGTACAGCGATTGGAAACGCAGCGCGGCGGCCGCCTCGATGTCGGCCGGGCGCGTGGCGCCCTGCGGCATGTCCACTTGCCACAGGCGCACCAGCGCATCGTCGAGCACCACCGACATGGGCCATGCCGCATGTTCGCCCAAGGGCAGCAATTGCTCCAGCGCCTGCCCCAGGGCGGCAAAATCGCCATGCAGGTCCAGATCCGCCTGCGGCGCATACGCCTGCTCGGCCAGCAGCGTCCAGGCGGGCGCGCGCCAGCGGCTCGTGCGCCACAAGCTCACGCTCCCCGCCGCCACGCCCAAACGCAAACCTTGTCCTATGCCTTTACGCATGCAGGGTAACCCTCTTGATTTCCGTGATGGTGGTGGCACCCCGTTTCACCAGTTCCAGCGCCGCCAGGCGCAGGCTGCGCGTGCCGTTCGCATACGCGACCGCCTTGATTTGCCGGATCGGCTTCTTGTCGACGATCAGTTCGCGGATTTCATCCGTCAGCACGAGGATTTCGGCGATCGAGCGGCGCCCCTTGTAGCCCGTGCCACGGCAGTCGCCGCAGCCCTTGCCTTGCTTGAACTGGTAGCCATCAACCTCGGCGCGCGCCAGGCCCACGCTGGCCAGTTCCGCATCGCCGGGCGTGTAGCCGGTGGCGCAATGGGGGCAATTGGTGCGGATCAGGCGCTGCGCCCAGATGCCGTTCAGGGCCGAGACAAACGCGTACGGGTCGATGCCCATGTGCGTGAAGCGGCCAAACACGTCGAACACATTATTCGCATGCACAGTGGTGAGCACCAGATGACCCGTGAGGGCCGACTGCACGGCGATTTCCGCCGTCTCGCGGTCGCGGATTTCGCCCACCATGATCTTGTCCGGGTCGTGGCGCAAGATCGAACGCAAGCCCTTGGCAAAGGTCAGTCCCTTCTTTTCGTTGACGGGAATCTGCAAAATGCCGGGCAGTTGGTATTCGACGGGGTCTTCGATGGTGATGATTTTTTCGCGCCCGTTATGGATTTCCGTCAACGCCGCGTACAGGGTGGTGGTCTTGCCCGAGCCCGTGGGGCCTGTCACCAGCAGCATACCGTAGGCTTCCTGCGCCAGCGCGCGCAAGGCCAGCAGCGAGGGCGCGTCAAAGCCCAGCGCTTCGAGCGTCAGCGCGCCATACGCTTCGATCATGGCGCGCTTGTCGAGGATACGGATGACGGCATCCTCGCCATGGATGCTGGGCATGATGGAGACGCGCAGGTCGATTTCGCGCCCGCCAGCCTCGACGCGGAAACTGCCGTCCTGCGGCACGCGGCGCTCGGCGATATCGAGTTCGGCCAGCACTTTCAGGCGCGAGATGATGTGCTCGGCCACTTCGATGCCGTTGACGCAGGTGGCTTGATCGAGCACGCCGTCGACGCGGTACTTGACGGCCAGGCCGCCAGCCGTGCTTTCCAGGTGGATATCGGAGGCACCCGCCTTGAGCGCGTCATACAGAGTCGAATTGACCAGCTTGACGGCCGGGCTGGCCGCCTCCGAGACGCTGGCGAACGACAGCACGGCGGCCGTCTTGCCATCGCGCCGCGCGTCTCCGGCAACGCCGGGCAGCAGATTGTCGACGGCGCGCGCCGATTCTTCCTGCTTCGACAGGTAGGCGCCGATGTCGGCCTGCAGCGCCAGGCGCATGGCCAGCGGCACGGCTCCGCCATGAGCGCCCTGCCCCGCACGCGCGGCAAGCCAGGTTTGCAGGTCGAGGTCGAACGGGTCGGCGATCACGCCCACCAGTTGGCCATCGCTGGCGCGCAGCAGCACGCTGTGGCGCGCCAGCGCCTGCGACAGCGGCAGCAGGTCGAACGCCGGAGAGAGCGCCAGCATGTCCGCCGTTTCCAGCACGGCCAGGCCGAACGGGCGCGCCAGTTCCTGCACCACCTGGCGCGCCTCGATGCCGCTCAATTGCTGCAATTCTTCGACCAGGCTACGCTTCGATTGCAGGCACAGGGCGCGCGCGCGCTGTATCAGCGCACTGTCGATGGCCACGGCGGGTTCGGGAACGATCTGCATCATGAAATGTCGCCGGCAAGGTCAAAAATGGGCATGTACAGCAGGATCACGATGGCGCCGACGATCAGACCGATGGCGGCCATCAGCAACGGCTCGAAGGTGCGCGTAAAACGGTCGATCCAGCGGCTGATCTCGCCGTCATAAAAGGCGGCCGACTGGCTCAGCATGGGGCCCATGTCGCCCGTGCGCTCGCCCACGCGCAGCATGCGCAGCGAGATCGGCGTCGTCAGCTGGTGCTGCTCGAAGGCGGCCGACAGGGGTTGGCCCGCCTCGATGGCGGCGCGCGCCTGCTGCAAGGAGGCCTGCATGCGCGGCGAGACCATCGCTTGCACGGTGGAAATGGCCTGCACGATGGTGATGCCCCCTTCGGACAGCATGCCCAGCGTCAAATACAGGCGCGACAGTTCATAGATGCGCACGCGCTCGCCGATGCCGGGCAGTGTCGCCAGCAGCCGCGCCACGCCGCCGTTGCGCAGCACGCGCCGCACGGCCGTCACCAGCACGCTGCCGGCGACAAGCAGCCCCAGCAACAGCAACAGGCCGTGTTCGGTGACGAACTGGCCCCAGCTGAGCATCACTTGCGACATCCACGGCAGGTTGCGCCCGGCGCCCTGGTAAACCTCGGCGAAACGGGGCACCACATAACTGATCAAAAAGGCGCTGACGCCGCCGCCTACGGCCAGCAAAATGGCGGGATAAATGGCGGCGCTGACGATTTTTGAGCGCACCGTGTCGATGCGCTGCTGGTAATCGATATAGCGCGACAGCGCGCGCGGCAAGTCGCTAGTACCCTCGGCCGCCTTGACGATGCCGATGTACAGCGGTGGAAACAATTCCGCCTGCTCGGCCAGCACGGCGGAGAAACGCTTGCCTTCGCGCAAGCCTTCCAGCAGGCGCGTGAGCACGCTGCGCGTGGCCGGCGACGCCTCCTTTTCCAGCAGCGCTTCCAGTGCCTCGACGATGCCCAGGCCCGCGTTCAAGAGCGCCAGCAATTCCTGGCTGAACAGCAGCAGGGGCAAGGCCCGCGCGCCCCGGCGCCCGGCGGCGCTAAATGGCGTGGTCCGCAGCGGCCGGATGGCGCTGACAAACAAGCCCCGCGCCTCGGCCTGGCGGCGCGCGTCGGCTTCGTCGCGGCCGTCGATCACGCAAGTCGACAAGGTTGCTACTGCCTGGTCCGTGGAGAGCGCGCGTACTTCAAACTGCATGATGGCGTGTCCGTATGAGGAAAAGTGGCGCTGGCGCTATTGCGAGCTGATGTCGGCGCTCTCGCCGCTGCCGCCCGGCTGGCCATCCTTGCCCATGGAGACGATGTCATACTCGCCCTTGCTGCCAGGTGCGCGGTATTGATAGGCGTGGCCCCACGGGTCGAGCGGCACGGCTTTTTTCAGGTACGGCCCATTCCAGCGGGTGCCGGCGGCCGGCGGCGCAACCAGCAGCGCGCCCAGGCCCTCTTCCGTGGTCGGGTAGCGCCCCACATCCAGGCGATAGGTGTCGAGCGACTTTTCAAACGCCTCGATCTGCGCCTTGGCCACCGTCACTTCCGACTTGCCCAGCTGCGCGAAATATTTGGGACCCACATAGGCGGCCAGCAAGCCGATGATGACGATGACGACCAGCAGTTCGAGCAATGTAAAACCACGCGCGCTGCGCGCTGCCGCCAAGTTCTGCCTGTATGCTGCATGCATCCGCTAACTCCCTATTGCCTACCTTCAATACATTGCGCCCGTATGCGCCGCTGATGGCGGCGCACAGGCGGCGCGCGCTTGCCTGATGCTGATCAGCCTACCATGCCGGTTATGGTTAATACAATCTTTTGTTTGTACTGCGAACAACAAATTCCAGGGGAAACCATCAAGCTTGGGCGAAACGATCATTTTGTGGCAGGCGTTCTTTTGCAAGCGCCGCCTGCCACGCGGCGTGGCGTACAATCGGCGCACGGGCGCTTGCCGCCGCCACGCACCGAAGGAACGTTCATGTCTGCATTCCGTCTGAGCCTTGCCATCCTGGCCGCTGCCAGCGTGCTGCCCGCCGCCGCGCAGGTGGCATCGGCGCGCCAGGCGTACATCGTGCAACTGGCCGCCATGCCATCGGCTGACGCGAAGCAGCGGGAGGCGCGGCAGCGCACCGTGCTGGCGTTGGTACCCGATGCCACCGTGCAATACCACTATACCGCCGCGCTGAACGGCTTTGCCGCCATGCTGACGGCAGCCGAAGTCAAGCGCCTGCTGGCAAGTCCCCTCGTTGCACGGGTATCGCCGGACACCGAAGACCATGTCAACGATACTGGCACGCGCAAACCCGCCGCGCCCGAGCCGCAGCGATAAGCCAGCGATAAGCACAAGCGCACAAGCAGCCTTGATTCCTTAGCTGGCCAGCAGGCGCAGCGCGATGCCGCGCGAGACGGCTTGCGTGCGGTTGCTCACGTCCAGCAATTTGTAGATGCGCTGCAAATGGCTTTTCACGGTCCCGCCGCTGATGCCGAGGATTTGCCCAACTTCCTGATTGCTTTTGCCAATACTGACCCAGCGCAACACTTCCAGTTCGCGCGCACTGGCCGCGCGCGTCGTACCGGCCGGGGCCGGAATGGCGCTGTCCAGCAGCGCCAGCCAGTGCAGGTGCAGATAGGGCAGCAGCAACTCCAGCAGATACGCCTGGCGCGCCGCGTCCGCCGCCGGCATGGCGAACAGGGCAAAAAAGCTGCCGCCGCTTGCCGTCGTGCTGCCATGCACCAATACTTCATCGATGACGGCCGCCTGCCCGCCGCCTGCATGCCAGGCCTGCGCCAGGCGCGCCACTTGCCCCCGGCGCGGGTCGCCGAGGGCCTGCAAGTCAGTCTCAACGAGTACCGCGCTGTGCCACGCTTCGCTGCGCAGCACGGCGCCATTACGACCCAGTTGCGCGCACACGAGGATGGCGTGCGGCAACAGCGCTTGCAACGGCCCCTGACTCCACAGGAAGAAGTCACTGCGCGCGGCGATGCCATGCGCGCCAACGATGGCATGCAGCAAGTACTCCTGCTCGCGTCCCGTCAGAAAAATCATGCGCAGACGGCGGCGCCGGCCGCCAGATAGCGGTAGCCGCTGCCGCGCACGGTTTCGATATGGTGGCCGCAGCCGCCCGGCTGCAAGGCGTGGCGCAAGCGCCCCACATGGGCGTCGACCGTGCGTTCGTCCAGATAGGTGGCGTGGCCCCAGACCTGGTCCAGCAGTTGCGCGCGGCTATGCACGCGGCCCGGATGGTCCATCAGGAAATGCAGCAGCTTGAATTCCACACGCCCCAGGGCGATCGGCACGGCGCCCGCAGTCACGCGCAAGGTGTGCGGATCGAGCCGCAGCGCCGCCATGACCACGGACGCGGCTGGCGGGCTACGCCGGCGCAGCAGGGCATGCACGCGGGCCAGCATTTCACGGGGACCGTAGGGTTTGCAAATATAGTCATCGGCGCCGCTTTCCAGCGCCAGCACTTTGTCCTGTTCGCTGTCGCGCACGCCAAGCATGATGATGGGCAAGTCGCACAGCAAGCTGTCGCAGCGCAATTGGCGCAACAGCGCCATGCCGGACTCCCCCGGCAAATCCCATTCCAGCAACAACAAGTCCGGCGCATCGGCAGCGATCAGCACCAGCGCGCTGCGCACCTCGCTGGCACAGCTGACGCGATGGCCGGCGCTCGTCAGGTTGTGCGCCATCAGCGCCTGCAAGGCGGGCGCATTTTCAAGCACGACAATATGGGCTGGCATCGATGCATCCTCCAAAAAAGTTGGCGCCCCTTAAAAACTAGACGGCTCGACAAGTTTTTTACTATGCATCAAGCTTAAAACGCTGACTAATACAATTTAGTTTCCTGATTTATAGCTATTTCAAATAAATAGACGAAAAAAGACTATGTCACTGTTAAGTGTGGGAAGACGCCGAATGTGGCCCTGAGCAAGCTTTCCGGCGAGAGGATCCGCCTGGCATCGAGTATCCAGCGCCAGCCCAGGTAGTTGGGTAGATAACGCGTGGCCACGCCGTGGAACGCGCTCAGCCATCCACGTAGACGGCGGTGATAAGCGCTTACATTCTGCACATGCACGGTGCCGCGCACGCGGATGCCTGCGCGTAAGTTCACCGCTGCGTGCAGGATGCCGGCTTCCCTGGCAAACACCGGATAGGCCGGATGGCCATCGGTCACCAGCAGAATATCGCGGTCGATCACGGGGGGCAGGCAGGCGTGCCGTTTCGCCTTGCTGAGCGGGCCCTTGCCGGTCACGAAATCGAGGGTTTGCCCGGTACGGTCGCGTACGACAAGGATGCATACCTGTTGATTGGAAATGCCACGCTGGCGGGCGCGGCCGCCACGGCGGCGCGCTGGCCGCGTCATGTGCCGCGAACCTTTCTGCGATTCCAGGACATACATTTCGTCGGCCTCGGCAATGCCATGCAGGCAGCGCGGCCGGTCGGTTTTTGCCAACGCGAGAAAGCGATGGCGCCAGCGAAAACTGGTGTTGCGATGACTATCGAGCAGTTGGGCGGCCTTGCGCACGGAGTAAGAATTGAGCAGGCAGTCGGCGTAGGCCAACCAACGTGTCTTGTAGCGCAAGTGCGCCAGCGGCGTGCCGGTCAAGGCATTGAAGGTTTTGCCGCAGGGTACGCAGCGATAGCGCTGCAAGCCATGCGCCTGGCCATGCCGGTGGACGTGATCGGATCGGCATACAGGACAACGTGACTGCGCCTGCGCCGCCTGTTCGATCAGGGCGGTGGCGGCATCCTGTACTGCACCGTTGTTGCGTAGCAAGTCGATGCCAGCGAGTCGCTGGCGGGACGACAGTTGCGTGCAGAGCTTGATGAATATCTGCCACTGGCTTGGACGCATGATGTGCTCCTGGGCGGTAAGGTCTGATCTTTAGACCTCGGCCGTCCAAGAACATTCCCACACTTACAGTGGACAGAGCCAAAAAAAACAGCGAACGCGCGTCCGCTGTGTCGCGACGGCTAAACGGCTGCTGACGCCACCGGCAAGGTCTGGCGACGACGCAGGGCAAAGCCGATCAGCGCCAGGCCGCCCGTCAGCATCATCCACTCCGACGTTTCCGGTACGGCCGAGACCGATGCGATGCCGGCGTAGCTGCTGCCGACGATCGAGGCGGGCAAGCCGCCATTGACCGGCGTCAGCTCGAACTGCAGCAGGTTGCCATTTACATTGCCCAGGTAGGACATCGTCGTGGCATCGAGCAAGCCCACGCCGAACGTGGTGCCCGCGTTGCCGGCCGTATTCAGGAAGTCGCCGCCAAAGACGATGTTGAAACCGAACGTACCGCCCAGCGTCACGTTATGGAACCAGTCGTTATAGGCGCCGCCATTGCCAAAACTCAAGGTGCCCGGCAAGCTGCCGCTGACCTCGCCGTCCTGCGATTCCAGCACGCCAAAGGCGCCCGTGAACTGGCTCAGGATGGCCGTCGCGCCCGGCGCGGGACTATTGCCGGCGATAAAAGCGAAGTCGAGGAAACCGGCGCCGGAAAACTGGCTGGTGTCGATTTCCACGTGGTAGCTGAGCGGGTCCGCCAGCGCCAGGCTGCTGCTGCCGGCAAGCAAGGCGGCCAGCACGGCGTGGCGCAGGGTGAGGTTGCGTTTCGTTGCAAACATGGTCTTATCCTTAGAAATTGCCGGCAAAAATGCTGGCCGAGTAGTTGATCGTCACTTTCGACGGATTGGTGAAGCTGACGGCGAACGAGGCCGTCGCGCCTGGCGCCAGGCTGGCCGCGTTGACGCTCACATACGCGGCGCCCGCATGGCTGCCCGTGGCGTTGGCCAGCGCCACGCCGGCCGGCAAGCCGCCAAACACCACCTGGAATGGGCCATTGATGGCGGATGCGCCCGTGTTGGTAAAGGCAAACGTGCCCGTGTATTTCTGCGTCACGCGGTTGAACGCCAGGCCCGAGCTGGCCGTCGAGACGGCGGCCGTGATGTCGCGGTAGGCGGGCTGCAAGTCCAGGCTGATGACGACCGGGTCGTGGTCCGAGGCGCGGTAGGGCAAGGCGTTGTACAGGTCTTGCGGCTTGGCCGGGTCGATGTTGTAGTCGATCACTTCCGGCTCGTCGGCATTCACATGCCACTCGGCCACGCCGGCCACTTGCGCACTCAGCGAGGCGCTGGCCAGTGCATGGTCGAGGTAGCCGCTCTGGCCGCCGAACACATACGAATACGGCATGCCCGACGGCCGCACGAAACGCTCGAGCTCGTTGACGAAGCCGGCACCCGTGATGACCTGGATCGGGTCTTCCGCGCCATACGAATTCAAGTCGCCGATGACCAGCACGTCGGCGTCGCCGGCGGCGGCGGCCACTTGCGGCACGAAGCTGCCCACCAGGCGCTGCGCCTGCTGCACGCGGGTGGCGTTCCAGCAACTCTGGCTATCGTTGTTGTCGGCGTCAGGCCCACTGCCGGATGGGCAACTGCCCTTCGATTTCAGGTGGTTGACGATCAGCGAGAATTTCTCGCCATTCGCCGCTTGAAACGTCTGCGCCATCGGCGGCCGGTTGTTGATGGCGTTGGCGTCCGCCAAGGCGCTCCCCACCAGGCCCAGCCTGGCTGGCTTGTAGATCATCGCCACGCGGATGGCGTCCGTACCCGTGGCGGCCGGTTTCGGCACCACGGCATAGCTGACGGCGCCGATGGCGGCATTGAGTTGCTCGACCAGGTAAGTGACGGCTGTCTCGCCATTGTTCTGAATTTCCATCAAGCCCACCACGTCCGCGTCGATGGCTTTCAGCTCGGCCACAATCTTGTCGCGCTGGCGGATGAATTCGGCCAGGTTGTCGGCCCCGCGGCAATTCGACTTGGTGGTCGATGCACCCAGGGTGCAGCCCTGCCCCGTCTCGCCAAAGACGTTATTGCCATTCGTAAAGGTCGTAAAGAAATTGAGCACGTTGGCGCTGGCCACTTTCACGTTACCAGCTGGCAATTCCGGCCCGGCCGTGCGGGGATTGTCGCGCGAGAACTGCGGCGCCTGCGTCGGCTGCAGCTTGTACGCCGCGCCGCCACCGCCGATGGCGCCAAAGTCCACCACGCCCGTCAGGTCGGCCACCGTGTCGCCGCTGCGCACGGTGCCATCCTGGCCAATGTACGGAATGGCCGGCGGCGCAACGAAGATGCCATCGTCGAGCACGATCAGGTTGTTCCCATTGGCCGCGATCAAGGCTTGCGCCTCGGCCGATCCGGCCCGATGGCGGTTGGTCGGCACTTCGCGCCGTCCCGCCGACAGGGTCAGCTCGCCGCGCGCGCCCAGGTAGGCGTTTTGCGACACGGTCAACGGTTGCGTGAAGCGCACCAGCATGCCTTCCACTGCGCCCAGGTTGTCATTCGGCAAGGTCACATTCGCCGGCACGATGCTGTGGCCCGCGCTTTGCGTGAGTATCGCCGTCACGTCCTTCAATTCCGTGTAGGAATTTTTTGCGCCCGTCGGCGTGTACTCGAAAACCGTGCCTGTCACGCGCACCAGTTCGCCCGGCTGCACGGTGTTCGCCGTGCTGCCCGTGTAGACGAAGATGCCGTCCGAGGTCGACGGGTCGCCATCGCCGGCGGCATCCTGGATGAAGAAGCCGGTGCCCACTTTCAGGGTCACCACGCCCTGTGTCGTCTGCACGGAATTGGCATAGGGGCTGCTCGCGCCCGGCCCCTGGATTTGCGGAATCGTGTGGCTGATGGCGGCCAGGCCTTGCACGGCGACATCGACCTGGCACGCCGCCGTCTGCTGCTGGTCGTTGCTGAAATTGACGACGACGGGGTAATTGCCCACTGGCACGCCTGCGGCCACCAGCAGGCTCACGCTGGCGCTCTCGCCGGCCACACCGGCGGCGCTGAAATTGGCCAGGCTGATGCCGGCCACGGCTGGCGACGTCAAGCTGGCCGCATTGACGACGCCGTCCACATCGGCGGCGCGCAGCACGGCATTGCCGCCATTGCCCACGGCCAGCGCCAAGCTGGCCGGGCAACTGGTCATAATCTGGTGCACGACAGGGCCGCCGCAGACGTGGCGTTCGGAAGCCGTATTGCGCGGCGTCACGCTGCCTGCGGTAAAGTCGGCGCTGTTATCGTCCGTGTCAATGCAGCCGCCATTCGCGCGCAATATCGACAAGGTGTTCGATGGTGCGGGTGCCACGGCGCCCTCAAAACCATTGGCAGTACCGAAGCCGACCAGATCGATGACGGCACCACCGGTCGGGCCGGCGCCCGTTTGCGCCGTCTTGCTATTGCTCAGCAACACCTTGCCCGCCGTTCCCGACATGGCCAGGCTGCCCGATGCATCCGGTGTCGGTAGCGCGGCGGTGCCGCCAGTGCCCTTGGCTTGCTGGACCAGTAAATACTGGCCAGCTTGCAGATCGATAGCCGGCAACGCCGTCACTGCCCAGGTAGTGCCCGCTGCGGAAGCATACTGCACGCTCCAGTTGTTCAGGTTCACGGGACTGGCGCCGCGGTTGAAAATTTCGATGAAGTCGTTGGTATACAGGGCGCCGTTATTCCCGCCGCCGCCATACACTTGGCTGATGACGACATCGGAAGCGGCCAGGGCAGGTACCGACAGGCTGGCCAGCACGGCCGCCATGACGGTCAGGCGCAGGGGCGTGCGCAAAGAGGAGAACGAGGTTTGCATGATGATCCCGGTCGGTAAAGAAATGGCGCCGGACCAGGATGACCGGCCGGCGCGCCACAATTAACAAAATTATTTCAGACTTGTTATTTGCATATTAAAGGCCGAGGATGACGACTTGATGACATTTGATTAAGCCGAATGGCGTAAATGTCTTGCAGCAGTGCGCTTGGTTGCTAGCTTATAAACAACAAAAAAATCATCCGATTTACTCAAGGGAAGCATTGATGGGAGAAATATGATATATTTCATGCAAATAAGTTTCAATCCTAATAAGAATTAATACTTTAAAGCTAAATGCAAGAGGATCGCAGGAGCAGGCCCCATCCACGCCAGCACCTTGAGTTGCCGATCTGACGATGCCCATAAAGGCGGCATCGCCGATTCCGGCAGAAATCCCATCTGGACGGCGTGCGCACGCGGGCCCGGATACACATTCAAAGAGATCAGCCATGCTAACAACCCTTACCCGACGCCCGACGAGCGCCCTGGTGCTTGCCACGGCACTAGCACTGTGCGGCGGAAATGCCCAGGCGCAAAGTGCGCAGCAACCGTCCACGACGGATGACAAGGGGTGCCAGGCAAATACATCTGGCGCGAATGGCAAGGCCAACGATGCCGACCTCGACGGTACCTACAGTGCCTGCAGCCTCGTCAATGGCTTCATTGGCTTCGGCGCACGCACCAATGACGGCACGAACCAGGCGCAGGAGTTTGGCACCGGCGAGTCCGATCAGGTACTGCGCAATCCGCAATTCGGCAAGCAGGACCATCGCATGGCGAACCTGCTGGCACAGCAGGGTGATGACAGCGCTGGCGCCGGCTCGCGTACCGGACGTTCCGGGGGCCAATACCGCTTCGGCGCACGTGATTTTGTTGCCGGGCAAGAGCAGCCACCGATTGACGATGCCGGTGGCTACCGCGGCGCGGCGCGCACCTACGCTGACGCGGGTAGCGCATATGCGCCACTGCTGTTTTCTTCCAGCAGCGAAACAGGTGCGCCTGACGGCCAAGCCGACGTGGGCGGTGGCGGCTCGGCTGGCGGCATCGACAGTGGCGGCAACACCATTGGTGGAGGCGGCGCCGTCGTGCCGCCCATCACTCCCGCCGTCCCGGAACCTGAAACCTGGGCCATGCTGCTGGCCGGCCTCGGCTTGCTGGCCTTTGCCGGACGCCGCAAGGCGGCCCGCACAGCATAAGAAAAAAGGCTCGCAAGAGCTTTTTTTCGTCTACCTAACCTGATCAGCGCTGATCAGCGCCGATATGTCGCATATGGCGCCGCCAGGGGATCACCGATAAACAATCCTTGCGCCGGCCACGCGACACTGCCCCAATAAGCTTCCAGCGCCGTCATGCCCGCCAGGTAGCGGCGCAGCAGGACGGTCGAATTGGGAAACTTTTGCCAGTAGTTGCAGGGCTCGCTGACGGTGCCATAACTGGCCGTCGCACCGGCTTCCAGCCAGCGCTGGCTGCTCATCTGCGCAGTCCCCTGCAGGTCCCCGCCAAACGAGGTCAGGTGGTCGGCCAGGGCGCCAGGCAGGAAGCGCAGGGTATCGAGCTTGGCAACCTTCGCCACGCCGGTCTGATACACCATGATGTCCTGCGCCCCTTCGAGAACGTCCGCCTTGAGGTTCTTGATCGTCAGCTTGCGCTGGCGCACGACCCCGGCCGGCGGAAAGAAGGCGGCACGGCTATTGCGCGCACCTTCGCTGGTGGTCAGATAATACGCACTGGCGGTCGGCACGGAAAAGCCGATGACCGTGCCGCGATCCACCACGGCCTTGGCTTCGTCCACAAAATCGACAGGCAAGAGCATCGACAAGCGCATGCCCATCTGGGTAAACGGTTGCTGCACATTGCTGTTGAAATAAGTGCTCGGCTTGCCTGGGCCGCAGGTCTTGCTGCATTGCGCGCCATCATAGCCCAGGGTATACGCGGAAGTAATGGCATTGCACTCGACCGCATAAGGGGCGCTCCACACCATCAGCACGGCCTGGATACCCGGCGTCAATTGCGCGTCGATGCGCTCCTTCAATTGCGCGAACTGATCTGCGCTGAGCTTGCGCGGACGGTTCGGGATATTCACGTGCACAACGTTCGCCACAGGGATGGCATGCGCCTGGCGGTAATACTCGCCCACTTCGATACTATTCGGCTCGGCATCGTTGATGACGATGGCCAGTTGCGACGGCTGCAATCGTGGCGCCGCTGGCGGCGCCTCGGCATGCGCGATGCCGGCGACCAGCGCCAGCGAAAAACAGAAAAAGTTACGCAATGGTGAATCTCGCCCGATGAGGTGGAATCGAAGCCGCCACGTGGCAGCCGCCAGCTGTGCCAGATGATTATAGCGCCATGCAATCGACAGGCGAAAAAAAGCTCTGTCCACGTCAAGCAGGGGAACTCCAGGTTTTTTCCCTGTGCCCCTGCTGTCTGACTGTGCATGTATCGAAAAAGTATGTTTCTTCATACGATTCCACCAAATGTGATGGCGGATGACGGCGTACCCACATAAACTTATCTTATCAAATCAGACATGGAAATAGCATAAATCAATTTTTTATGCTGCACTATTTTTAATTATTAATTTCCTTATGGCATCATTTCTCGATAGGTTAACAATGCTATTCGTTCAGTACAACAATATGGATAAGGTTATAATTATTAAAATAATACCAACCCGTTTTTAATGTACTGGGGCGCACATGTCAGCATGGATGGAGTTACAGGCAGATACCTATCGTCAATATGGCCGCAGCAGCGCGCTATTGACGCTTGCGGGCGTGATACGCAATCGCGCATTCCGAGTGGTGGCAACGGCCCGGCTGTGCCAGGCAGCGCGCAATGCCAAAGGTGCGGGGAAGTTGCTGCTGCCAGCATGCAAGCTACTACATCGATGCACTTCCTCGATGGCCGGCGTGGATTTCCCTTGGCAAACAAAAATTGGGGCCGGTTTTGCCCTGACGCATGGCTGGGGAATGGTCATGAGTCCTGCCGCAGTCATTGGCCGAAATGTGACATTATTTCATGGCGTAACGCTGGGGCGACGTGACCGCATTAGCGCAGATGGGCAGCGCATGACGGGCTACCCGACACTGGAAGATGAAGTATGGGTCGGTCCGCATGCGATCATAACGGGCGGCATCACTATCGGGCGCGGCAGCCGCATTGCGGGCGGCGCCGTCGTCAGCGAAAACATCCCCCCCTACTCCATCGTTGCAGGAAACCCTGGGAAAATCATCAAGAGCGACTGCATTCCCGACGTCATGCATCCGGCTCCGCTTGACGAGTAGTGCACCGCACAGCCCCAGGCGCACATCAGACACGCCGATACACATCCTCCAGGCGCACGATATCGTCCTCTCCCAGGTAACTGCCCGACTGCACCTCGATCAGGTGGAGCGGCAGCTTGCCCGGATTTTCCAGGCGATGCGTCATGCCGATGGGGATATAGGTCGATTCGTTCTCCGTTAGCAAGGTCACCTTGTCACCGCAAGTCACGCTGGCCGTGCCGCTGACCACCACCCAGTGTTCGGCGCGGTGGTGGTGCATTTGCAAGGACAACTTGCCGCCCGGATTGACGATGATGCGCTTGACCTGGAAGCGTTCGCCGATGTCGATGCCCTCATAACTGCCCCACGGGCGGTACACCTTGCGGTGCTGCTGGTGCTCGCTGCGGCCGGCCTGCTTCAAATGATCGACCACCTGCTTGACGCGCTGTACCTGGTCCTTGTGCGCGATCAGAATGGCGTCGTCCGTTTCCACCACCACCAGGTCTTGCACGCCGAGCACGGCGACCATGCGGCTTTCGGCGCGCACCAGGCAATTGCTCACGCCATCGAGGTACACGTCGCCGCGGACCACGTTGCCGCTGGCGTCGCCCGCCTGCACTTGCCACAGGGCCGACCAGGAGCCGACATCGCTCCAGCCGATGGCGGCCGGCAGCACCACCGCGTGCGCCGTCTGTTCCATGACGGCATAATCGATCGAGTCCGACGGACAGGCGGCGAAGGCTTTTTCTTCCAGGCGGCAGAAATCGAGGTCGCGGTAGCCGTCGCGCACGGCCGCCTCGCAAGCGGCCAGCATGGCTGGCTGGAAAGCACCCAGTTCGCCCAGATAGCGCTCGGCGCGGAACATGAACATGCCGCTGTTCCAGAAATAATTACCAGCAGCAAGGAAAGACTGCGCCGTGGCCAGGTCCGGCTTTTCCACGAAGCGCTCGACCTGGCAGCCCGCCCCGCCCTGCGCCACGGGCGCGCCGCTGCGGATATAGCCATAGCCCGTTTCCGGCGCCGTCGGCACGATGCCGAAGGTGGCCAGGGCGCCATTGCTGGCCAGCAGCGCCGCCTCGGCGATCGCCAAGTGGAACGCGGCGACATCGGTGATGACGTGGTCGGCCGGCAAAACCAGCATCAGTGCCTGCGGATCGATGGCCAGCAGGTAATGCGCCGCCACCGCCACGGCTGGCGCCGTATTGCGTCCCACCGGTTCGAGCAGGATACCCAGCGGCGCCAGGCCGATCTCGCGCAGTTGCTCGGCCACCATGAAGCGGTGCTCATTGCCGCACACCACCAGCGGCGGCATGATGTCGAAGTCGGCCAGCGCGCTATCACCGGCGCGGCGGTTGGGCAAGCAGTGCACGCGCAGCGCCGTCTCTTGCAGCATGGTCTTGTCCGTCACCAGCGGCAACAATTGCTTGGGCAACAGGGCGCGCGACAACGGCCACAAACGGGTGCCCGAACCGCCGGACAGGATGACTGGATAAATTTTCATGGTTTCACTTCGCAAACAGTTTATTGGGCAGCATACAGCGCCGCCGGCGCCTCCTTAGCGGCCGTCCTTGCTCAGCGTCACCGACGCGGCGGGCACGGCGCCGGGAAACAGGCGCGCATATGCGGCCAGCAGCTTCGGCGCCTCATATTCCCACTCCAGTTCATTGATCACGCGGTGGCGGCCAAACGCCCCCATCTGCTCGCGCAGGACCGGGTCATCGAGCAATTCGACGATCTTGCGTGCCATGTCGACGGGATCGTTTTTCAAGGCATACAAGGATGCCTGCTGCGCTGAAACCTTGCCCTCGGCCAGGTCAAACTGCACGATCGGCTTGCCCAGGGCCATGTACTCCATGATCTTGTTCATGGTCGACTTGTCGTTCATGTCGTTGGCCACATCGGGATTCACGCACACGTCGGCTGTATTGAGCATTTCCAGCAATTGCTGGTCAGGCACGCGGCCCGTGAAGGTGACGTAGTCGGCGATGCCCATGTCCTGCGCCATCTGCTGCATCTGTTCGAGCGACGTGCCGCCCCCCACCAGGCCGAACTGCACATCCTGGCGCCCCAGGGTCTGCACGATGTATTGCGCCGCCTGCAGCAGCAGGTCGATGCCTTCCTGCGCCCCCATCACGCCCACGTAGCCGACCAGGTAGGCGCGGCCCTTCTTGAGTTCCGGCACGGGCGGCAGCAAGCGCAAGCGGTCCAGCTTGGGACCGCTGCGCACCACGTACACGTCGTTCGGGTCCATGCCGCCCCGCTCGATGGCGATCTTCTTGTAGGACTCGTTGGTGGCGATCGACACGTCGGCGCTCTGGAACGACCAGCGCTCGAACAGCACCATCAGCTTGTAAAAGAAGTCGCGGCGGCCAAACTTGGCTTCATACAGCTCCGGGTTGATGTCGTGATGATCAAACAGGAAACGCTTGCCCATCGTCAACTTGAAGAAGCCGCCGATGAGGAACAGCAAATCGGGCGGATTGCAGGCGTGGATGACATCGAAGCCGCGCGCAAAATGCACTTTCCAGGCCAGGCGGAAGGTGTGGAACAGCGCCAGCGAGTATTCCACCAGGTAGCCCTTGGCCCCTTCCGCTTCCAGCGGCAGGTTGTAGCGGTAGATATGGATGCCGTCGATGGCTTCGTAACGCGACTCGTAACCCTTGCCCGTGGGACAGATGATCGACACTTCATAGCCGTTCGCATGCAAGGTAGTCGCTTCCTGCCACACGCGCCGGTCGAAGGGCGACGGCAGGTTTTCCACCAGGATCAGCACCCGCCGTGGCGCGCCTGCCACGTTCTTACCAGCAGATGCCGTCATATTGCTCTCCACTTTGTTCCTTGCTGATGCGCACCAGGTCGACGATGTGCTGGTGCGGCTTCAGGCTGCCTGGCACTGTCTTGAATTCGGCCGCGCCGTTGCCGATGACGATGGTGTCGGCAAAATCGAGCACGTCCTGCATGTTGTCCACCATCAGCTTGGAAATGTGCGGGATCATGTTCAGGATATAATCCTGGTTGGCGCCCGTCAAGGCCGCCAGATTGACGTTCTTGTCGTACAGCTTCAGCTCGTAGCCTTTGCCCAGCAGATACTCGATCACATCGACCAGCGGCGACTCGCGCAAATCATCCGTGCCGGCCTTGAACGAGAAGCCCAGGATGCCCACCTTGCGCGCCCCCTTGTCGGTAATCATCTTGATGCCCTTTTCCACCTGCCGCAGGTTCGACGGCAGGATGGAGTTGAGCAATGGCAAGTCCAGGTCCAGGGTGCGCGCCTTGTAGGTCAGCGCACGCACGTCTTTCGGCAGGCATGAGCCGCCGAAGGCGAAGCCTGGCTTCATGTAGTACGGCGACAGGTTCAGCTTGGTGTCCTGGCAGAAAATCTCCATCACCTTGTGGCCGTCGATGCCGACCGCCTTGCAGATATTGCCGATCTCGTTCGCAAACGCCACTTTCACGGCATGCCAGGTATTGTCCGTGTACTTGACCATCTCGGCCGTTTCGACATCGGTGCGCACCAGCGGCGCATCCATTTTTGCGTACAGCTGCACCAGCAGCGCGCCGGCCTTTTCATCGGATTCGCCGATGACGGTCTTGGGCGGATGGTAGTAATCGTGGACGGCCGTGCCTTCACGCAGAAATTCCGGGTTGTTGCACACGCCGAAATCGACGCCAGCGACCTTGCCCGACGCCGCTTCCAGGGTCGGGATCACCAGCGAACGCATGGAGCCTGGCAGCATGGTGCTGCGCGCCACGACAACGTGGAAAGTGTCCTTTTCGCGGATGGCGGCGCCGATTTCCTCGCATACCTTGCGCACGTGGCGCAGGTCCAGGTTGCCGTTCAGCTGCGACGGCGTGCCCACGCAGATCAGCGACATGTCCGAGCCGAAGACGGCGTCGCGCACGTCCGCCGTGGCGCGCAGATGGCCGCTTTTCACGGTGGCGGCGATCATTTCGCCGATATCTTTCTCGATGATGGGGGTGTTGCCCTGGTTGATCAGGTCCACCTTGGTCTTGTTCGGATCGACACCGATCACTTCATGTCCATCCGTTGCCAGGCAGCCTGCCGATACCGCACCCACGTAGCCGAGGCCAAAAATACTGATTTTCAAAATATTCTCCCTTAATAAATAGCCGGCGACGTCAACGCCATCAGCTCGATGTGCGTCACGATTTCAGTTGTCCCTTGCACCTTCACGCGCCAGACGGCGCTGGCAATCGGTGATTTCTCATCGAAACGGCGCGAGATCCACCCGCCAGGCGGCGTATCGCTGCCGACCATGATTTCCGGCGCGCCATGCGAACAGCACATGCGCAAGCCGGAGCGTTGTCCCTGTGCCTGCAATTGCCCATCGTCAACAGTCACCATACAGTGGTCGCCGAACTGCCAATGCACGGCAATTTCATGTACATTTATACATTGTAATATGTCTTTTACAACAATGCATTTATTATTAAGGTTGAACTCGATACGACGCCGGTGCAGCACGGGATCGGCCAGCCGGCGATAGCCGTCGTGCTCGCCTTCAAAAACTTGCACATCAGAATTCGTTTCATGAGCAATCATGCGCGCATTGGCTTTTTTCAGCCACATGAAATTGCCGCCGATTTCAGACTGGTCCACACCATCGACAGACACCGTGTTGTGCGCCGCCGTGCTGCGGAAGTAGTCGCGCCACTTTTTTTGCGTGTGGTAGGCGTAGGTGCCCGGATCGGTCAGCAACTCCTCGCCGCCGACGGAAAGAGTGAACGCCAGCGCATCGGCATGGCCGTGCGCGGCGATCGACAGGTAGCCGAGCGGTGCGCAGTCGACCACCAGACGCACCTCGTTCGACGTGCCGAAGCCACCGCCGAGCAGGTAGTATCCCCCCTCGGGAAAGGCCAGCACGGGCGCCTCCGGCACGCTGGCGTCGAGCGCCATCCACTGTTGCAAGCCCGCGACACCGAATAGCCAGCGGTTCTTGTCGTCGAAAGCGCCAGCCTTGCGCTTGAAGTCGGCGCGGCCAAACAGCACGGCGCAGCTGGCCAGCAGCGAGCGGTAGGGATTCCAGCCCGATTCGTGCGCCAGGCGCACCATCTGCGCATCATCGGCGTCGCCCGTCATCGGCACGTTGCCGCCCACATCCATCAGCGCGGCGATGAAGCCGGCCAGGCGCTCCAGGCGCGCCAAGTAGGCGGCAGAAAAGCCGGCGCCATTCGCGCGCCCGATCAAGTGACACAACAGCATCATGTCCATGACTTCATGCTGATAGTAGACGGCTTGCTCGCGGTTCACGCCATCGGGCGTATTTTGCTTCAGCGCCTCTTCTTCCAGCCCCTTGCGCGCCAACGCCTGCCACTGCTTGCTGATGGGCCAGCAGGGCCACACGGTACTGGCGACAAACAAGCCCATGTACTCACCGAACAAATGATTGTTGGCCGACGAATGACGGGAAAAATAACCGGCGATAAAGTGACCATGCTGGTAAATGGCGTCCAGCCACTGGCGCTGGAAGCGCTGGCCCGCTTCGCCCTGGAACAGCGGCGACGCCAGGCCGCCGAGCAATTCCCAGGCGCAAGCCCAATTCAGCAGGCGCAGCGCCAGTTCAAGCGAGCTGGTCCAGTGCACGCCCAGGGGATACGGGCATTGCTCAAACCAGGATTCCAGCAGCACGCGCGCGCCATCGGCGTAGCGCTGCTCGCCCGTCGCCTTCCAGGCCTGCGCCAGCGCCACCAATTCCAGGTGGCGGTTCGGCTCCCACAGATATTTGATGTCGCCAACCACTTTTTCGCTACGGTAATCGATCTGCTTGCCCAGCATCAAAGGCGCGACCGTGCCCGTCTTCGGGTCGCGGTTCCATTGCGGCGGGAAACCTAACGCCGCGCCGCGCAGGGCAAACACATTCCAGCGGCCCGCCAGTACGGCGTCGGCGGCGGCGCGCAAGGCGGCGATATCGGTATCGCAGCCATTACCAGCCAGAAACGGCTGGCCCATGCGTGCCAGTTGCGGCGCCGGCACGCTGCGCAGCAAGCCGATACCGAACTTGCTGGCTTTTTTCTGTAACAGCTGCTGCACGCGCCAGGCGATTTCTGGCGCGCCCATCAGTTTCAAGCGGTTGATTTTCCACGCTAAAGTTGTCATACAGCAGGCATTCCCAAGTCGGCATACATTTTTTCCAGCAGCGGCATGACCGCAGTGGTGGCAAACTGGCGTTCCACCTTGCGGCGCGCCGCCGCGCCCATTCTTTGCGCCAGCGCATCGTCAGACAACAGCTGTTCGATCCGCTGGGCGAGTCCCGCGACATCGCCGGGCGCAAGCAAATACCCTTCCACGCCATCCTCGATGGCTTCGGGAATGCCGCCGACGGACGTGGCGATCACCGGCACGCCGCAAGCCATCGCTTCCAGTATGCTCATCGGCAAGCCCTCGAAATACGAAGGCAGGACGTAGATGCGGCAACTATCGAGCAAACGCGTCTTTTGCTCGCCCTGTACCCAGCCCAGCAAGTCGACGTGGCGCGCCACGCCGAGCGCCTCGACTTGTTGCTGCACGGCAGCACGGTCGCCATCGCCGCCCAGCGCCAGGCGCAGCGATGGACAACGCTGCGCCAGCCCGGCACACGCCAGCAACAGATCATCGACGCCCTTGGCTTTACCTAATTTACCAAGAAACAAGACACTCCCCGCTGCGCGCGAGGCCCAGGCTGCGACACCGGCCGGCAGCGCCACCGGGTTGAAGATGGTCTCGACGTGCGGATTGCGGCTGATGCTGCTCACCCACGCCTGCCAGCCGCTCGACAGCACCAGCACGCGAGAAACATGATTGAAAATGTAGCGGATATAAGCTTGCCGCAAGGGGCCGCATTGCTGCCCATAAAAGACGGCAAAGCCGCCACCGTGCAAATGCAGGATGCTGGGAATCCGGCACAGGAAAGCGAGCAGGAAAAAGCCCGACTTGCGCCAGAAACTGGCATGCGATGCGACATGCACATGGATCAGGCCCACCTGGCCTGTCAGCAGCATGCCCAGAAAACGCGCATAGGCGCACAGCATGATGCGCAGCTTGGCAGCGGGGCCGCCATCGCAGTGCGTAGCCAGATAATGCACGCGATAGCGCTCGAACAGGCCCGTACTTTCATACACCCGCGCCACGGCGGCAATGCCGCCCATGGTGTTCAAGCTGGTGCCAACCATCAGAATTTTTTTCATCTCGACCCAGGTAATGTATGCATCGGCCACCAGCAAGCGGGGGCGCTGTCTAGGCGTTTACGGGCGCCTGCGTCTCGTTGACCACCCAACGGAATTTTCCCGCGGCCGTATTCGGCAAGGCGTCTTTCAGCACCACGTCCACATTCACGCCGGCATCGACCATGGTATGTATATTCTCAAGCAACTTGCGCTTGTCGGCATCGCAGAAGGCGGGGGCGGGCAGCAGGCGCACTTCCCAACGCGCGGCACCGACCTGCGCTACCTGCGACTTGAGGATGTGGTCGACGCCCTTGAAAGCAAACGTCAGCACCGACGGGCTGATCACGGCGCCACCGCTGCCGGTGATGCTGTCCTCGAACTTTCCCGTTACCGGTTCGATCATGGGAAATGGCCTGCCGCACGCGCAGCGGCCCGGTTTCCAGCGGCTGCGGTCGCTGAGCCGGTAACGCAGCAGCGGCATCGCCAGGTTATGGTAGGTGGTTCCCACCACGAAGCCTTCGCCAGCCGTCGCGGCGCCATGTTCATCGACGATTTCAACATGGGAATAATCGCTGTTCACATGCATATTGCCATGCTCGCATTCGGTGGCGAAGGCCACGCGCTCGGCCATGCCATACATATCCATGATGGTCACACCCAGCCGCTCGACTATCAGCGCCCGCTGGTGCGGATACAAGGGTTCGGATGCCGTAAACACATACGGGATGGCGAGGCGCCGGCCGCGCCGCTGCAACAAGCCGGCAAGGGTATAGGCCGTCGATGGATAGGCTTGCAACATGGCCGGCGCCGCCTGTTCCAGGCGGTCGATGATGGCGTCGGCATGCGCTTCGGTCAGATGGCGCGACGACAACAGCAACTGGCGGTTGTAGCGGTTCCAGAACCAGAACGGCGGCGTGCTCTGGTTAATGCCGGCAACCATGTCACCGCGCAAGGTGGCCCGCGTCATCCGTGGCGTGTAGCCGGACCAGCTCCAATGGCGCTGGATGAAGGCGTTTTCCATCAACACCGACTGCATGCTGCGAAAGATCGTCAACGGCGTGCCGGTGGTGCCACTGGTCTGGCCCACCGCCTGCCACGGCAATTTGCGCCCCTGCTGCGGATATAGCGCGGCACGCTGCGCAAGCAGGGTCGCCTTGTCGATCACGGGAAAGTGTTCGCGCAGCACCTGCGCCGCCTGGGCGGGCGTAAAACCGCTGGGCGCGGCCGCATAATACGGCAGCGTGCGGATCGCATGCTGCATACTGGCATGCAAGCGCAACTGCGCGTCATGCGCCAATTCATCCACGCTCATGCGCTCATGCGCCGCCAGGCGGTGCATCGCGCGCTGCAACAGAAAATTATCGCGCAACATCGCCCGCATGCCAAAACGCAATTCGTTCTTGATCGAAGACATCGTCACAGTGGCCCCCGCAACGGCACTTCCTGCAGGAAAGGGTGCCTGGCCATCAGAGCAGCAGGAAACGGTGAATTTCTTCACCTGGGCTGCCACTATGGGCCAGGCGGCGTTCTGCCTGCATGATGGCGTCGCTGAGTACCTGGCGGAAGGCGCCATCGGCAATGGCGCGAGCGAGCGTGGCGCGCATGGCCTCGACATCATCGTGCGGCACGAAGCCCGGGTAGTCGCTGCCAAGATAGGCTTCGATCGCCTCATGGCGCGTCGCCACAAGCGGTTTGCGATTGCGCAACACGCGCAACAGCACGCTTTGTCCGCACGCTTCGCCCTGACCTTTCAAGGGCATGGCTACCACGCGGCTGGCGGCCAGCAGACTCTCGAACTGGGCCTCCGGCAAATCCAGGTGCAGCGTCACGCGACTCTGCGCTGGCACGACGACATGATTGCGTTCCGTGGCCACGACTACCAGCGGCGCATCGACGCCCGCCATGGCCTGCAGCAGCAAGTCGTAGTCGCGGTTGGAATAGCCGCCGGCAAAAACGTAATCACCTTCAACCGCCGCGTCGGCGCCGCCAAAACCGTAGAGTTCCTGCCGCCACTGGTGGAGATGCACATCTTGCGGCGCCATGCCGACCGCCTGGATCAGATTATCGCCCTCGCCTTTCGAAAAGGCGATGAAACCCATGCCGGGAAAACGCAAGGCACGCCAGACCAGGTTGACACAGCGGCGCGCCCGCATGGAATGGACGAAACACGCCATCACCAGTACCTTGCGCGGACGCCATACCAGGCCGCAGCGTATCATCGCCAGGATCGGCAGCGCTTGCCAGCCTAGCAGCAGCACAACATCGTCCTTGCCCCACAGCTTGCGCACGCCCCACAGCTTGGGCGAGACCATGCCTACGAGGATCGACAGCTTGCCGCGAAACGATGAGCCGCGGACCCGCTCCGGTCCCACATTGCAGACCTGGGCGCCCTGTTGCTGTAGATAAGCAATAACGTCCTGATAACCACCAGCTTGGGAAAGGATAATTTGAATCATGAGAGAAACACTTTCAAAAAAACATTATCACATAGCATAACGACATCGTCCACCGTTTTGCTGGTGCACAGAATTACTACATATTATGAATTTTTGGCAATTGTTTCCTTGTAGGTAAACGACAAATGCTGCGCCAGCACGCGGTAACTGCGCGTCGCGTCGATGTAGGCCGGGCCACTGGCTGCGCGCAAGCGCGCTGCTGGCAAGTCAGCAAGAATGGCGCCCATTTGCGCGGCCATCGCATCGGCGTTGCTGAGACTCAGCCACCCCGCAGCGCTGGTGCACAGCACGTTTTCCTGATCCGGGCTATCGTTGCCGACGCTCGGCATGCCCAGCGCCAGGTATTCGAGCAGCTTGGTCGGCGAACTGTAGTCGAACAGCACACCGCGTGGCACATAAGACAGCGCCACATCGGCGCCACGCAACAGTGACAGTGCCTGCAACGATGGCAGCCAGCCTGTCACGTGCACGGCATCGGCAAGGCCCAGCCGGCAGGCATGGGCCAGCAGCGCTGGCACATCGGCGGCGGTCGGCGAAGCACCGATCAGCAACAGGCGCGCGGAAGGATGATTGCGGCGCAACACCTGCAGGGCCTCGAGCAGCATGCCCAGCTCACGCGAACGATCGAGCGTGCCCAGGTAGGCCAGCACGGGAACATCTTCCCAGCCAGCCAGGCGCCGTGGCGCGATCGCATCGGCGTGCAGGATTTCCATGTCGACTCCCATCGGCACGGCCGTCAGCTTTTCCGCCGGAATGCCACCTTCCACCATCAGGGCCTTCATGGCTTCGCTTTGCACGAAGACGTGGTTCGCCCCCTTGAGCACGACCTTGTACAGCAGGAAACGCTCGATCAATCCCTTGAGCAAAACAACATGGTAGCGGCGCCCGCCGCCTGCGGCAATTTCCGCGCGCGCACGCGCGATACGCCCCTCGCTCATCAGAAATGATACCCAGTATGCAAACGGAATGCCCTTGCAGCGCGCAAGCAACATGGAGAGCAAGCCGATCGACACCATGTCGCGCACCTGTATCAGGTGGCACTGGTCCTTGCGGGCAGTGCCAACGCGCCGCAGGCAGAGCTTGAAAAATGCCCATTCCTGGCGCATGCGGCTGGACTGCACGGCCGGCCGCGCCTGGCTCGCATAAGCGCCATCGGGCAATGCCCCCTCGCCGGCCTTGCCGACGATATCGCAGACCACGCCGTGGCGCGGCAGGTACTTCCCGAACAGGGTAGCAACATCGGCACGGAAAGTCGGCAAAGGCTCTGGCACCAATTGCAACAAACGAAAGACGCTGTGTGGTTTCAAAGTAAGACACCATGACAGGCCCGCAAAAAACGGGCGCACAAAAGAAAGAGCGATGGCTGAGAATCAGCCATCGCTCGCGAGGAGCACGCCCATGATAACCGTGGCTCCGTTTTATGTTAATAAAAATTAGTTATTTGGAATCACAATTGACTGTCCGTCAATCGTCAGCGTGCGTCCGGTAGTGCTCGGTGCACTGAGCTTGTAGGGCAAATTATTGCAGCCCACATCAAGCAGCACGAGGAACTCGCCGCTCGTTGCTGCAGGCTTGACGAAGGCGCCATGCGCTTCGAACTTGCCCGCCTTCGGCGGCGGCCCGCTGCGCGCCTGGTAGGTGACCGGCTCGCTGGAGATGGAGCGCGCGCACAATTTGCGATCCACGTTGAGGATGGAAACGGAGCCATCGGCTTGTGCCACGATAGGCGCGGCCGCGTGCAAATTCCATTCGAACTTGTGGGGCGCCGGCGCGGCCAGCAGGTCTTGCACCACCACCACGTTCTTCGACCGGAAATACCACACTTTGCGCAAAGCTTTGCTCAGCACGCTGCCATAGGCATTGAGCGCGTCGCCGGCCGTATAGTCGAGAGCGGGCGTGGTGGCGAAACTGAGAACCTTGCCATTGCGCCCCAGATTGACCGTATTGCCGTCAATCAGCTGACCGATGCCGCCATCGAAAGTAATGGCATTGTGCGCGCGAGTCTGGCGGTACCAGGAATGGAACAGCGGGGAGCCGTACCAATCCATATAGCCGCTGTCGATCAGCAGAGGGCGTCCGCCGCTGGACAGGAGCAGGCTGTTCTGGTCGCCGTGACTGTGATTGTAGGAACCAAACGGACTGGACTTGAAATACACGGAGGTGCGGGCGCGATCGCCCAGATCGCTATGCATGGCAACCCAGCCTATGCTCGGATACAGCGCGGCATTCGGCGGCGCGACCGATGTTGCTGCCCGCGTGTAAGGCAGCGGATAGGGAGCTTGCAGCAAGGTGAGGAAATCCTCGTCGCCAGCGATATTACGCGCATACCAGGCAGCAGTGGGGGTCGAGGAGCGCGATGCAAAAGCCTTCATGTAGCGGAAATCCGGCGTCAGCTCGCTTTCATCGCCAAAGGCGTGGGTCACCGCACCGGGCGGTACGAAATGGGCGAAGAATTGCAGGAAGCCGTTGGACCAGGGTTTGGCAAAGATGTTCACGCCCGTCGCCTCTAACAAGGGCTGCCATATCTGCAAAGCGAGATCAGCCGTGTATTGCCCATACGCAGTGCCATTCGCAAAACCGCCTTCCGGGCCGCTCCATGCATACACGGTGTTGACGTAGGAACGGAAGGAGAAGTCAAACCAGGTGCTGGCCTGAGGCAATTCACCCAGCGCCAGCGTTGAAATCAGCGCCAGAAAACCCAGGTTGGTGCCACCGTGCGAATCATACGGATACTGGTCCAGCCGGTTATTACTGCCACTCAGGTCATTGTAGATATCCGTGGTGCGCAAGTTGACCGTATTGAGCCAGGCGGCGCGGCGCGGCGCATCGATTTCGGCGGACAAGAAGTCGATTGCCTTGATCAGCGACAGCGCAATCACGCGCGTGCCCTGGTCCTGATTCACATAGCTGGTCGGGCCGGTGGCACTGAGACGGGAAAACTGATCGCCGCGCACGAATGCTTCTTTCAGGTAGCGCGCCTCGCCCGTCAGGCGGTACAGCAATGCCGCCGATTCCAGCTGGCGCCCCGTCGTATTGATGCGCGTGCGGATATTCGCGTTCTGCGCACTCAGCGCAGCCGTCGCCACGCCCGTGTTCACCAGCGGCCAGTCGCTGTCCTGCACGGCAGCCATGTTGCTTATCTTGTAGCTCACTTCATTGATCATGTTGGCCAGTGGCACGGCGCGCTCCGTGCGCATGGCCGCAGGCCATTGGGAGGCCTTGAGGAAACCCGGCGCCAGCATGCGCGGCCGCGCGTGTTTCTTGACGTTGTCGCTCACAACCTTGCTGTCTGGCAGGATAAACAAGGCAACGCTGCTATCGATGGTGAAAGTGCGCGGCGTCGACCATTCCGTCGTCGTGGCAGGGCGAACGCGCCAGGAGTAGTTGCCAGGAGCATACGCGGCAGTGGGCAAGAACCAGTTGCGCTCAGTCGTGTAGGTATACACCACTGCACCCTTCAAGCTCACTTCCAGCACATAGGAAGCAGGCCGGGTTTTATGCTGGGACCAGGAAAAACTGGGGGGATTCTGTGGCTGTCGCTGATTATCATTGGGCAGGGGTTTGATTGCCTCGATATCGGGTGCGATGACCCAGTCTGCGCGGCTGGCGCCGCTGACACTCAGGCTGGCAAGGATGAGCAAGCGAAGCAGCGTCGCTGTAGGAAACGTCATGAGAGTAGCTCCAAATAAGGAAAACCAAAAGCACACCACGTGGCACGCGGCACCATACCTGAATTATTGCAATGCAAAATCAGTCAAAAATGGGAAGCTGGAAGTGTCGCCTGGCACGCCCGATGCGCACGATGCAGTACATATTTTCCTGCATTGAAGCAACTATACAGGAAAGGGTATCAGCATCAAAAACAAAAAATCAAAAACTCGCCGAATTTGTTGTATAGCGATAGTACCAGTCATTTTTGAAGAAGTTGATAATATTATCGAAGAAGTTACATGAACTTAGGATAATATTATTATGATGAAATTGGTTCCAACAGGCGTGAAAATCGCGGCGAGATACGTGCCAGGGCTGGCAGCTCCGCACGCTTGAACAAGCCCACGAAACGCAGGGCCAGCACGTAGGCCCCCACGCACAGCAGCAGCGCAAGAACGATGATGAAATGGCCGCCAGGCAGCAGCAACACCAGGCGCGCCGCCAGTGCGGCGCCAGCGATGGCTGCGGCAAGGCGCAGCAAGACTGGCAAGCCGATACCAAAGCCTTTTTGCAGGCTCGGCTCCCGGTTCACCCAACGCAACCAGCCATAGATGATGAAATACGGCATGGTGCTGACCAGCACCAGCATGAGCGGGCTGCGCAAGTAGGCACACAAGCCGAGCAGACCCAGGAAGGGCAAGGAAAACCATATCCACAGCCGATTATGGTGGGAGATGCGGCCGATCGGATTCAAGCTGAGGAACAGCGATTCACCCAGGCTCATCCCTGCCAGCTGGATGAGGATCAATATAGCCAACAACATTTCGCCACCATAACGCCCGTGGGTCACCCAGTTAATCAGGGGCTCGCCGCAGCCGAGCAGGCTGGCAATGCCGAGGCCGATGATCACATAATTGAAACGCAACAGCAGCGACACGGCTGAGCGTATGCGCTCGATATCGTGGTGCTTGCTGTAATCGCTGGCCAGGGCCGGCTCAACAATGCCCTTGGCCAGGAAAATGGGCATGAACTGATAGGCACGGTCCGACAGGGTCTGGAAGAAGCCGAACGATGCCGTCACCAATGGCGTGGCCACCGCACCGACGATGAGCTTTAGCAGCGCGCCACGAAACGGCAGCCCCAGCATATATGCGGCCTGCGTTCCCAGGCTGTCGCGCCACAGGATGCGGAACGAAAAACCAAAACTGAGCGGCAAAGGGGGGGGCGCATGGCGCCGCAATTGCACGAATTCGCGCACCAGCACCAACAGCAAGGCCAGCGACAGCACGCATTCGGCACCGGCAAACACGTTGGCGACATCGACCACGCTAAGGTCATGGATGAATACCAGGCTTGTCAGACCGGCAAGGCGCACGCAGCCGGCCAGCATGAACAGCACGGCCTGGCGCTTCTGCAAGCCCAGGCTGTTACAAAAAATAAGCAAACTGTCATTACAGGCCGAGCTGAGCCCATAGGCAATATACTGCAAGGGAATCGAGGAGGACTGTTCAATGATTTGCTGGGGCAATACCAGCGATGAGAAGAAATACAGGCCCAGCAACAATAGCAGCATGAGCGACAGGCGCGCCGAGATCAAGCCCAGCATCAGCAGCAGCACTTCACGCCATTTGACGGCTTCGCGCAAGGGCGGCATGAAGCGATAGACCACACGGTCCATGCCGAACATCGTCACGTAGACCAGCACGGCGGTGCCGGCGACAAAGATCGTATAGGCCGCGTAGTCTTCCACGCCCAAGTTACGCACCAGCACGAACTGAGTCAGCAGCGAGGCAATAGCCCCCCAAACCTTTGCTAACGCGAACCATTTTGCTTGCGAAACCATACGGGAAGCAACGTATGGATTATTCCCCATGCGTGCTCCACTGCATCGCGGCCGCCGGGGTGGCCACTCGGCGGCGCCCACGCACAGGCGTGTCCGCGCCAGCTGGCGTAGCCGGCGCCACGGGCGCCGCGTGGCCATACCGGCAAATCTGGATCACGCTGCCCAGGCAAAACAGGTACAGCAGTTGCACGGTGGGTTCGTCCAGCATGGTGCGGTTATACACCAGCAAGGAGACATAAATCACCAACACCGCCACGCTGGCCTCGACGATCGCCATCTGCGCCGCACTCCCCTGCCCGCGCCGGATGTAGCGCCAGCCGAGGATGACTCCACCCAGCGCCATCAGGCTATACGCGGCCGCCCCCAGTATGCCCACATCCCATAGCAGTACTGCCACGGTGGTAGCATCCACGTTCAGTGGCGCGTAACGGCGGGCGATGACGCCGCTGCCGCCAATGGAACTACTGGACTTGCTCGCCCCCGGACCATAGCCCAGCAAGCGCTTCGGCAGGCTCGCCGTGGCATCCTTGGCCCACAAGGCCAGCGACGCGCCGCGGCTGATCTCTCCCGTCAGGTAATTGACACCATGGGTATCGAAAAAGTAGCCGCCGGCCGCATCGAACTTGCCTTCCAGGCTAGCGCTACGGCTCTGGCTCTGGCCCCAATACAGCGCGTTGTACACGAAGTAAATACTGCCAATCAGCGCCACTGCCAGGATGCCATAGGCCATGACGGAGAACAGGTTTTTCATGATCCGCTGGCGCAAGACGATGAACACGGCCAGCGGTAGCCAGATGAACGCCGCCTTCACCTCGCCCAGCAGGATGACGGCCAGGCCGATGGCAAATATCAGCAGCGCCAGCGGGCGCGACATCAGCCCCCGGTTCCAGCGCGCCAGCGCATACACGCTGACAGCCACGATGAACAACACCAGCATGGAACTCAGGCCGCCGCCCAGGGGGGTGCCGCCGAACGTCCCGACGACCGAGTCGAAACCATTGTCGCGTTTACTTGAGACAAAAAAATGCTGATACAGCACCACCGGCAGCTGCAATACGCCGATCCAGATCAGCGCCTGCCACAGTTTTTCCAAAGCCACCGGGCGCCAGGCAAACCAATAGAAGGCCAGGAGCACGCTAAACACCGGCAAGTTCGACTTCAATGCCGACATCAGCTGCCCCGTCGAGGGGCGGTTCAGGACGATCGACACCATGTAGCACAGCAGGTAGGCACAGAAAGGCAGCATGACCAGCCTCACCGACTTCCCTTCCTGCGTCGTGCGCCGTGACTGTTGACGGTTCTTGAGCACCAGATCCATGAAGGTGCGCATGCCGAACAGGCCAGCCATGCCGACGGCGATCCAGGTGGCCGAGCGCAGGCCAAAGAAATACAGCGCGGAACCCTGGATGACGAACGTCACCAGGAATAGCAGATGCAACAGGATATTTGCATTGACCAGGAAAAACGCCAGCATGGCAAAGACGGCACCGCTGACGATCACCAGCAGCACGGGCGAATCGAGGCCGGCAACGGCGCCAACCAGCAGGGCCAGGAACAGCAAGGGGATCAGCAACAGCAGCGAGAGGCGCGTGTTAGCGGCCTTGCGCCTGGCAAACGGCGCAGGAGCGGCGCCAGCCTTGGCGCGGCCAGCGAAAAATGGCATCTTCATGATTATTCTCTTTTACGCAGCAACTAGCCGCTGAACACGCCAACCAGTCTGGTGCGAGATGCCGGTGATAAACTACGCAACATTTCATTGACGAAGGCATCCTGCATTTGATAGGCGGCAGCCCGGTCGGTATCGATGCTGGACACGCGAACCAGCATGCCATCGGGCACAGTGCCGCTCAAACCATAGCGCAACTGCTGCAAGCGCTGTTCCATGCCGGGCTTGGTCGCCTTGTTGCCGATCGTAATCCAATAGCTGATCGGCTCATTGCGGCTGCCGTTGACGGCCATCAGGCGCTTGATCGGCAGGCTGCCATACGCGGTCTGCAGCCGCTCATTGCTTTCCTTGCTGATTTCAAAGCCCTGCGCGCCATAGCAAATCTCGGGCTTGTGCACGCCCATGTTGTCGCCCTGGTCACCGCCGTAGGCCAGCGACAGCATCACCCGCCGCCCATGGCTGTCGATATACGTGCGCGACAGCGTCTGGTTGTAAATCTTGTCCAGTTTTGCCTGCACCTCGGGATCGACCTGCAGCGGCGCGATCGACCGGTCGACCTGCCAATCGCCAAAACGCTCGGGTATCATCGTTTCCAGATTGAACTTCGCCTGCAGGTCGGCAATCTTGACAGTCGGCGTGACGGCCTTGGTCAGGACAGCCGAACCAGCCATCAAGACCCCCAGGATCAAACTCGTCAACAGTGGCTTTTTCATGCTTTTTCCTCTCTCGACACGGTGGAGCGCCGTTCACGGCGGCGGACGATCCACTGCAACAGGCTATCGGTCGCCAGGATCAGCGACAGCGCCGTCATGAACAGCACCATGCCGGCAAAGCCGTGCAGGAATCCCTGTCCGGCGGCATCGCCGAAGTGATAGGTGATGAGCGTCAGCACGATCACGCGTATGACGTTGGCAGTAAACGAAATCGGAATGATCAGCAAGGCCAACACGACATTGCGCAGCACGGCCGTATGCCGCACCACATTCAGATAAAACAGGCCCAACGCTTCGAGCGTCAGCAAGGTCTGCAGCCCTGCGCAGGCGTCGGCCACGAGCAACTGGTATTGCCCCACTTGCAAGATCACGCCCGTACGGGCAATCGGATAGCCGGCCCAAAACAATATGTGCTCGGTAACGTACGACACGGCCATCTTCATCGGCATGGTCAGCAGGCTGACCACCTGCCCAGGCAAGGGCACCATGAACAGCATGAAGAAGAACGGGAACCACACCTTGCCAAAGCCATGCCAGCCAAAATTGAGCAGCACGATGGCTATCAGCAGGATGATGAAGGAAGAAATCTCAAAGGCCAGCACCTGCTGGGAACGGCCCAGGATATACAGCAGCAGGCCGGCGGCGACAAAGACCCAGCCCCAGGCGCTCTTGACACGGATGCTGTCCTGGGTCATGCGCGGCCACTGGCGATACAGCAGCCACAGCGACAAGGCCAGGATGATCGGGCCATGCGCCTGCTCTTCCGTCGCCCAGATGCCATGCATCAAGCCGTAGAAGGTCGGCACGAACAGGATCGCCATGCCCAGCGCGATCGGCCACCACTCCTCCACTTTATGAAAAGCGGGGAATTTTTGCAGCGTCGCCGAATTCATGGTGCGGTCCATCAAAAGTCGACAAGCACGGAACCAACGACTTCGGCGCCCGCATGGGTGACCTGGTCGCACATGGTCATGATATCGTCCAGGTGAGTCTTGTTCTTGCGCACCACCAGCAAGACGCCACCCACCCGGCCGGCGATGGCCAGCGCATCGGCCGCCGTGGCAAAGGCTGCGGTATCGTACAGCACCACGTCATAGCGCGATTCGATCTGTGCATTCAGGCTGCCAAAGGAACTGCGGCTGAGCAACTCTTGCGGGTTCGGCGGCAAGGTGCCGGAGGACAGCACGGACAGGTCGACAAAGGAGTCGATCCTGGTGACCACGGACAGGTCGGCGCGCCCCGCCAGCACGTCGGACAGGCCCTGGCGGCCCTTCAAGTCGAAAATATCTTGCTGGTTGGGCTGGCGCAAATTGGCGTCGACCAGCAAGGTCTGTTCGCCCAGCTGTGAAAACACCACCGCCAGATTGGCAGCGAACAGGCTGGCGCCATCGCCGGAATCGACGGCGACAATGGCCAGGGCCTTGCGTCCGCGGGCGAACCAGCGCAGCATCAATTGACTACGCACGGCACGCAACGTTTCCACCTGCGGGCTGAACGGATCGAAGGCGGCCACCAGGCGCGGCGAAAAGTTGGACTCGCCCGGCTGCAGGTACGGATACTCGAATTGCTGCGCCAGCACCTGCTGGATATCGGCCTCGGTAATCAGCCCCAGGCGCAGAGCCGCCTCGCCAAAGCGGATACCCAGCTCCTTTTGCATGCGCAGCACGCGCTCGGCATTTTCTGCCGTAATCTTGCCTGACTCTAGCAGCAAGCCGCCGATGCTCGAATCGCCACGTTTCAGCGCGGCATCTGGCGGGATAGGGAGTGCGGGATGATTCATCGTCATATCCATAATAAGATTAATTCAACCGCAGGCGGCGGGGAAGAATGGCACGCAACAGGCGCGAACGTGATCGCGGGCGTTTCGTGGCATTCCAGGCGATCGAACCGAGGACCGGAATTTGCACCGCTTCGGACAAGTCACTTTCGGAACGCACGCGGCGGTCCAGCATTTCCGCCAACATTGCCAGGCCCAGTCCCAGCAGCACACCGAGGAAAACGGACAGGACCGTATTGAGCAGCACTTTCGGACCAGCTGGCTCGATCGGCGGCACGGCCGGATTCAACACGGCAATATCAGACTGGTCCGACTGCCCTTCGATCTTCGTCTGTGAGAAGCGCTGCGAGGCGACATCGAACGCGCGCTGCGCGCTTTCCACATCCTTGTTCAGCACATTCATCTCGTCGCGCGTGCGGTTCAATTCCAGCACTTTCGCTTTCTGGGCTGCCAGGGCCGACCTGATGGACCCCTCGCGCTGGGCAAAAATCTGCGCATTGCCGCCCACGCTACGCGATGCCACCTGCAGTTGCTCGCGCAAATCTGCGCGCAGCTTGTCCACTTCCGCCTTCGCGCTCTGGAATTGCGGGTGATTCGCGCTCAAACGCTGCGAGATTTCGGCAAATTTCGATTCCGCCGCCCCGAGGCCGATTTTCAGGTTTTGAATCAGGGGATTCGAAGCGACGTCCGGCGACTCGGCGCCGTTCACGCTTTGCGCCATGCGCTGGCGCGAAGACGCTTCCATCGATTGGCCCTGCGCCACCACCAATTGCGCCGACAGGTCGTTGAGGCGATTGGACTCCACGTCAAGCCGGTTGTCGATGCTGACGATGCCATTGTCCTGCTGGTATTTCGACAGGCGGCTCTGCGCAATCTCGACATTATCGCGCAGCAGCTTGGTCTGTTCGCTGAAATAGGCCGCAGCCTTCTTCATGGGCTCAACCTTCAGCTGCACATTGATCTTCTGATACTCATCGGCAAATGCATTCGCAACGGCCGCCACGAATTGCGGATCGGCGCCCTTGAAGCTGATGTCGACGACACTGCTTTCGCGCGACGGCACAATTTCCAGCTTCTTCAGCAGCAGGTCGGCCAGCCAGTCGCGGATCGTGCCACGGCCGTTGGCCGCTTCGCTAAACTGGGCCATCACGGCGGGGCTATCGGCGAGACGCAACTGATCGACGACGCGCAGCGCAACATTCTTGCTGCTGATGATATCGATCTGCGTGGCCATATATCCTGGCAACAGTTGCCCGGGCATCGTCAGCCCCGTCAGCGGATCGACGCCTTTGTAGTTCAAGACCAGAGAACTGGTGGCCTTATACGTTTTCGGCAAGATCAGGCTGACGATCAACGTGGTGGCCACCGTCAGCAGGAGCGTAATAAAGACGATCCTCTGGCGCGCTCTCAGGACAAGCAGGAATTGTGAAAAATTCATCTTTAAACTCTCATTCGATTAAATAGCCATACAACGTGACGTCAGCGCTGGCAAACAGGCGCTGCTTAAAACAGACTTTCCTGGACATACACCACATCGTCCACTTGCAGCAAATCGTCGTGCTTGGCGGTAATGACCTCGATCTTGCCATCGGCATCGCGGCGCTTGATGCGCATGGCCCGCTCCGTACCACGCGCCGTCAGGCCTCCGCCCACCGACAAGGCCTGCAATACAGTCATCGAGCGTTCGAGGCGGAAGGCGCCGGGACGCTGCACTTCACCATAGATATAGAAACGCGGTGCACGTTCGACATAAATGACGTCGTTGCCAGCCAAATCAAAGTCACGGTTCAAGTTTGCATCACGCACCATTGCGACGATGTCGATCTCTTCCTTGGTGGACTGGCCATTGCGCTTGCGAATCAGGTTCACCGTCTCGCTGCCATCGCCGGCGATGCCGCCGGCCATGGCCAGGATATCCATCACGCTACGCTTGCCTTCCAGCGGATAGCGTCCCGGCCGGTTTACCTGGCCCAGCACGGATACCTGCTGGCTCTGCAGCGAGGTCACGATGATGTTGACCTGCGCCTTGCGCAGAAAGCCGCCGCCTTCCAGCAAACCGCCGAGTTTCTTTTCCGCCGCAGAGACGGACAAGCCACCCATTGCCACATTGCCAACCAGTGGGAAAGTGATCTCTCCCGTCTCGCTGATGCGCGTCTCCAGTGCCAGGTCGGGACTGCCATACACGGAAATTTTCAGCACGTCGCCGGCGCCCAGCAGCACGTCGGCAGCACCGGCAAAGCCGGCGCTCATTGTCAGCAGGAGCGCCATGCACCACATCGAAAGTCGTTTCATGATTGGTTCATTTTCTAAATAAAGTACTCACTAAAAGCTGCGGCTTACTTCAAGCCTGCAACACCACGATCATTGGCCTCCGAGGAGCTCGACGCTGCCGGTGGATTCGCGGCCGGCGCCGGGGCACTGACTGGCGCCGGAGCATTCGCCGCTGCGGGCGCTGGCGCGCTGGCGGCAGCCTTGCCGCCCGCGTCCTTGTTCAGGTACTCGATCTTGGCGGTGGCGCGCAGTCGTTTCAGTTCAGCATCGGCGGCATCCTTGTTCTTTTTATTGAACAGGAATTGCTCGATCTGAGGTGCTGCCTGCGCCAGGCTGGTCGGATTGTCGCGAATGTCTGCCAGCGAAATGAGCAGCGTGCGGTCACCTTCGCGAATGATGAACAACTGCCCTTTCGGCATCGTCAGCAATTTCGCGGTCAGTTCCGGCGCCAGGTCGGCGCTGGTGCGCGACAGTTGCGTACGCGCATACTTGACCTTGTTGGCATCGAGCCATGCGGCCACATCTTCCAGCGATTTGGCGGCATCCATCGCGGCCTTGAGCTGATCATTCATGTCGGCGCTGGCGATCACCAGCTCGCGCATGTCAAACTGCTTGCGCTGGCTGAAGAATTGCGGATTCTTGTTGAAATAATCTTCCACTTCTACCTTCGTCGGCCGCACAATGGTGCCGATGCGCTTTTGCATATACGCTTGCGCAACAATCAGCGCCTTGGCGCGCTCGACGGCCTGCACCACTTTCGGATCACGGTCCGCTTTTTCCTTGACGGCTTCATTGAGCAGCAACTGGCGGTCAATCAGGGATTCCAGCAACTGCTTGCTGGCTATTTCCTGCTGAGCAGCTTGAACATTGGCGCGTTGCAATTCTTCATTCAGCTGTAACACGGTAATTTCCTCGCCATTCACACTGGCCAAGGCCTGGCCCGGCTTTTTCTCCTTGGCGCCACAGGCGGACAAGCCAGCCGCAGCCAGCAAGACCAAGGCCGCACACAGCAAACGTGAGGGAAGTACGGATTTGTGCGCAATCAAACGGGCGTTGTGCAAATGGTTCAAAATTACTCCTTCAGTTCAGGTAAGGAAATCGAGTGCTGCCAACTATATGCATAGAAACAACGTTCACGCATAAAACATTGCCAAAAAAACACAAACTTCCCGCGAGATCATGTGATCCGATCGCATAATTGTCAATATTATAAATAATATACACAATGCACATGAACATCTGGTAAATATTTGCTTAAAAATCTATTAAGAAGCTTTAAAAACAACTGTTTCCAAAGAAAATTTACCGTAGTGAACTATTGTTCATCTGTGCATAGTTTTAATAGAATAGCATTTTTTGTGCGTAACACGAATGATGCTTGCTTGCGTGCACGCTGCGGGGAGCGTGTTCAAACACAAGATCGGCGAGGATGGAGCCGTATCCTGCTGCGCGGCATGGAAAAGCTCAAAATGATGGCCCAGGCGAGACAGTGACCGCACCCGGCTGGCAGCCTGCAAAAGGCATGGCCCGGCAAAAGATGCGTCGCCAGATGCCGTCACACGATGTTGTCGCGCCTGTCTCATATCGTTCTTTGCATTGCCGCCTGGTGTGCCCGGTGCGGGCCACGGACCCGCACTTTGAATGCTGCTTCATTTTAACGCGTATTGATCTTGAGCAAAAGATATTCCCACACGCTGTTGCCTGGCAACTTCGTTCAATGGGCATTGTCCCGCTTGAGCACGACTTTCACCGTACGCAAGATAATCCACAGATCCAGCCATAGCGACCAGTTGCGCAGGTAATCGAGATCAAAATGAATGCGTGCCTCCATCTTGTCCAGGGTCTCCGTCTCACCGCGCAAGCCGTTGACTTGCGCCCATCCCGTGATGCCAGGCTTGACCTTGTGGCGCAGCATGTAGCCTTTGATCAGCTTGCGGTACTGTTCGTTGTGCGCCACCGCATGCGGACGCGGACCAACGATACTCATGCGCCCTTGCAGTACATTGATAAATTGCGGCAATTCGTCAAGCGAACTCTTGCGCAGAAAAGCACCGATGGGTGTCAGGCGCTGGTCACCCTTGGTTGCCTGGGTCACCGTGGCACCATCCTCGCTGACGCTCATCGAGCGGAATTTATAGACGATGATTTCCTCGCCATACAGGCCATAGCGGCGCTGACGGAAGATCACCGGCCCTTTCGAGGTCACCTTCACGGCAATGGCGACAAGCAGCATCACAGGCAGCAGCAGTATCTGGATCAGCAAGCCCAGCACGATATCGCTGCCCCGCTTGACCATGCTGTTAAAGCCCGTGAACGGCGATTCTCGGATGGCAATCACCGGCATGCCGCCCACATTGTCGAAGCGCGCCTGCATCAGATCGAAAATATAGATATCCGGCAAGAAGTACACGGACGCTGTCGTATCCTGCAATTCATCGAGCATCTTGCGAATGCGTGGCTGGGCCGAAATAGGCTGGCTGATGAATATCATCTTGATATTGTGCTCGCGCACATAGGCGGCAATGCCGGCCATCTTGCCCAGCATGGGCTCGCGCATCGTCCCTGGCCAGCGGTCATCGGTGCGGTCATCAAAAAATCCCCGCACGCTCATGAACAGATTCGGATTGCACTCCACGGTGGTGGCAAACTTGAGGCTGGCGTCATTGGCGCCGATGATGACGACGGAGCGCACTTCACTTTCGCGCCCGGGATCGGCCACCATGCGCCGCGCGGCGAGATGACTGAGCAACAGTAGGAACGGGGTCAGCACGAACCAGGCCATGACCAGGTCATGGTCATAATGAAAAGCCAATCCCGTTGCCGAACCCAAAAAAATGAGAATCAGTGCCGTGATGGCCCAACTGACGAAGATATCACGGGCATACGCCAGCATCCGGCCGCTGCGCCATGTGCGGTAAGGGTCGACATACTGAAACACGGGCGAGGAAATAAAAAAAGCCAATATCATCAGCACCAGCGAATAGCCGGTAAAGGGCGAACCCGACAGGATGCACAGCAAATACAGCGTTCCCATGATGATCAGGGGATCGAGTATGCGCTGGAAAAACGAAATCATGGGTATATCATTAACCGTCATGATGCTCTTCAAAACTGGGCGCTGGCATTGAAAGAAATACCATTGGCGTGATAGGTGCCGGTATTAACAAATGGCGCGCCCTTGCGCTCATCTCGAAAGGCGTTGACACCCAACTGGATATTGGGGCGCGGCGCATAGGTCAGGCCGATGGTCGTTGTGCGTGTCGTATCGCTCACGTCGCCTGGAAGGATGAGGCCACTTGCGGCGGAAAAGTCGCGTTTTTCGCGTCGCACCTGCGCATCCATCCTCACTTTGGCAGAGATATCCCAGGCAGCAGCCAGGCTGGCGCCATTGTTCAAGCTGCTGGAAATCAGTGAATTTTCCACCGCCGCAAATTCATGCCACAAACTCCCCGTAAAGCGCACCTTGCCGAGCGGTGCCCAATACACCACGATGCGGCCATTGGCACCACTGGCATCGCGCCCCGTAAATAGCTCGTTCTTGCGTTTCACCCAGCCGCCGAGTAATTGCACTTGCGTAACGCCACTGAAACGCCAATAGATATTAGCCTTGACCTCGTCCTGCTCATACCCCTGCTCAACGCCAAAGGCAGCCAGGTTTGCCCGGTTCGGATACGTCCCTTTTAAATGGCGTAACTGGATTCCTACCCGACTTTCGCTGGCGGGCAAGTAATCGAAGCCAAGCTCAAGCGCATCTTCCTGGCGATCGGAGATCTTCTGCGCGATGGAGTCATAGGTATATTTATCGCGCGAGAAGCCGCCGCGCACGCGCCAGCTTGGATGGAAGCGCCAGCCGCCATTCGCATACTCACGGCGAATCGTGCGCAGGTTACGGTCCGTGCTTTGCAAGTCGCTAAAAGGGGTCAACGTCTGCGAGTAACTGGCTCCCACGTGACCCTCAAGATGATTGGCAATATGCCACTCCAGGTCGGCCAGATAGTCCTTGCCCGTGTAATCGAGCTGGTCAAAATGGTTAAAAAAGACGCGCGACCACTTTAGCTGGCCCGTCAACAATTGCCGGCCTATCGGACGATTGATCAAAAAACCCGCTTGTACCTGGCGCGAGGTATCGGAACGCTCCCCATTAAAACCGGGCACATTCTCATCGAGTCGGAATAAATTATTATCATATGAGTACGATGTCGCAATAAATGGCGAGATCGTATCGCTGATTGCTGCCCAGGCAGGCAAGCTGCATGCCGCACCACCGACAAGCAGCAGCGAAGTGGGTAATATGCGCGCAAGGGCCGAGGCCAAACGGTTGCGCTGCATTCCTGGTTGCCCAACAGGGGCCTGACAGTGATACGGGGAAGTCAACATGAGCATTGTCTTTGAGAGAGCAAACAGTCGATAGGCAATATTACCAGTAAGTCCAGTGTCCACCGGAAATAATCCAGAGGCCCAGCACGCCATTTGTCACGCCATGCGCAAGAATGGGCGACCACAAGGACTGGCTGCGCATGTACAACAGGCTATAGGCGGCGCCGGCAACGATGCCGGCCAGCCACAAATTATGTTCAAAGCCGAACAACACCACGCTGATGATGAACGCCTTGGCACTGGCCAGGCGCGGGTTGAATTTCAGAAAGTCCGGGGCGTCGATCCAGCGCAGCAGGAAGGAGCGCCAGAACAGCTCTTCCATCACGGGCACCACCAGTGCTGCGCCAACAATGCGCAGCACCACCAGGCTCCACTCGATCTGGCCGCCATTGCGGGGATCGAAGCCGTCGGAACTGCCGATCATCATCCAGCCAGCGTTGAGATTAATCCACAACAGAAAAACAACAATCCCGACAACGAGCGCCACCACAATGGCGCGTGCGCCCAGCGGTGTCCAGACCAGTTCCGTGTAGCTGCGGCGCCAGTACAGCAACATGCCCAGCACGACGCCGATCTTGACGGCGTACAGCCAGCGCAAGTCCTGCGCGGAAAAACCCAGGCGGCCGAGCATGTCGGCGATGAAGATGAAGGAGAGATAGGCCAGGAATGGCACTACCCGGGGCAAGGCGGCGCGGTCAAACATACTGCCGCGCATCCAGGACCGGACCACGCGCCGGACGCCGTGGTCCGGTACGCGTGTTTTTCATAACAAACATGCATCCCCCGATGTAAAAAATATAATTATATAATTATATCAAGCTGAACAGTTGCCGTGGCAAGTAATCCTAACTTATTTACAACAGGAATGGGGAAAACGATCAACCGTTGGTGCGTGCCTCGATCTGTTCCCACTTTTCCAGCGCTTCCAGCAGGTCGCTCTCGATCTGGGCCACGCGCGCGTTCAGGCGCTTGCCTTCGGCCGGTGTCTTCTTGTAGAAGTCAGGGTGCGACAGTTCGGCCGCCAGGACGGATTGCTCGTCTTCCAGCTTGGCGATCAGTTTCGGCAATTCGTCGAGTTCGCGCTGTTCCTTGTAGCTGAGCTTTTTCTGCTTGGCGACGGGTGCCGCAGCCTCTGCCTTGACAGCGGGCTTGCTGGCCGGCGCGGTCGCCACCGGCAAGGTGCGCACGCGCTCCCAGTCCGTGTAGCCGCCGACGAATTCGCGCCACTTGCCTTCGCCTTCGGCAACGATGACTTGCGTGACGACGTTGTCGAGGAAGGTACGGTCATGGCTGACCAGGAAAACGGTGCCGGTGTATTCTTCCAGCAACTCTTCCAGCAGTTCCAAGGTATCGATATCCAAGTCATTGGTCGGCTCATCGAGCACCAGCACGTTGGCCGGCTTGGCGAACAAACGCGCCAGCAGCAAACGGTTGCGCTCGCCGCCGGACAGCGACTTGACGGGCGAACGGGCGCGTTCCGGGGCAAACAGGAAATCGTTCAGATACGTCATCACATGGCGGCGCTGGCCATTGATCTCGACCCAGTCGCTGCCCGGGGCGATGGTTTCCATCAAATTCGCTTCCTCGTTCAGCTGCGTGCGCATCTGGTCGAAATACGCCACTTGCAGCTTGGTGCCGAGGCGGATGGTGCCCGTGTCCGACTCTTCCTGGCCCAGGATCATCTTCAGCAAGGTCGTCTTGCCGGCGCCATTGGCGCCAATCAGGCCGACTTTGTCGCCGCGTAGGATGGTGGCGCTGAAATCCTTGACAATAACCTTGTCGCCATACACCTTCGAGACGTTTTCCAGATCCGCCACGATCTTGCCCGAGCGTTCGCCGGCCGAGACGTCCAGCTTGACCTGGCCCTGCTGGTCGCGGCGCGCATTGCGCGTCAGGCGCAGCGCTTCCAGGCGGCGCACGCGGCCTTCGTCGCGCACGCGGCGCGCCTTGACGCCCTTGCGTATCCACACTTCTTCCTGCGCCAGGAACTTGTCGAACTTGGCATTTTCCACATCTTCGATTTCCAGCTGCTCGGCCTTGCGTACCTGATATGCCGTGAAGTTGCCCGGATACGACAGCAAGCGGCCGCGGTCGAGTTCGATGATGCGCGTAGCAACGTTGTCGAGGAAGGAACGGTCATGGGTAATGAACAGCACGCTGCCCTTGAAGTCGCGCAGCAAGCCTTCGAGCCACAGGATGGAGCTGAAATCCAGATGGTTGGTCGGCTCATCGAGCAGCAGCACGTCCGGCGCCGAGACCAGCGCGCGCGCCAGCGCGACGCGCTTTTGCATCCCGCCCGACAGGGTTTTCATCAGCATGTCGCCCGTCAGGTTCAAACGGTCGAGCACGGTTTCCACCTTGTTCGGCAAGCTCCACGCGTCGGCCGCATCGAGTTTGACCTGGATGTCATGCATGCGTTCCAGCAATTCGTCGTCATTGCCCTGGCCAAACTGGCCCGTCAACTCATCGTATTGCTTCAGCCATGCCTGCGACTCGCCCATGCCGGAGGCGACCGCGTCGAACACGGACATTTCCGGTTCGAATTGCGGTTCCTGCTCCACATACGCGATCTTGATGCCTTGCTGCATGACCAGCAAACCGTCATCGAGCTTGAACTTGCCCGAAATGACCTTCAGCAAGGAGGATTTACCCGTGCCGTTGCGGCCGATCAGGCCTACACGTTCCGTGGTTTCCAGTGAAAATTCCGCGTGATCGAGCAGCGCGACGTGACCGAACGCAAGTTGCGCCGATGAAAGAGAAATGACAGCCATAATGAGTAAGAGTGCTCGGGCGCCGTCACCTGCACACCGCGTGGTGCGCAAAACAGCCGCCGATTAGATGAATGAAGCACGCATTGTACCGATAACTCGGACTTCAATCGCTATCGACCAGTAAATTGTGCCCGCATGAAGTCAGGCCGCCGACGCGCGCTGCGTGGGAATCTGGTGTCGCCAGCAGGAATCGAACCTGCATTTAAGTCTTAGGAGGACCTTGTACTATCCATTGTACGATGGCGACACGCGCTGCGGCATTATACAGGCAAGCGCTGGCCATTAACAGTCTGGCAGGCGGCCCTGCTCATGGCAGCTCAGACCAAGACGGCCGAACGCTTGCGCAGCTGCACCGCGGCCAGCATTCCCAGCCCGGCCAGTAGCAACGCATAAGTACCAGGTTCCGGCACGGCACTGATCGAAAATATTTGCATGGCGCCATAGGTAATGTCGGCTCCTTTCCAGATAGATCCATCCAGAAGGCTGTAGCCCTGTGCGGGCTGTCCATGATAATTATAAGAGTAGAGGAAGGAGGACCCTCCGTGCGTCAAATCGTGTGGCACATATAAGTCGTGACCCACGCCAAAGGTAGGTCCGACGTTGGCGTCGTTGAAAGTCTGATCCATGCCGATACCATCGCCGCTGAAATACTGCTTCAATTGCGGCAACATGAAGCCCGCCGTCAAATTGAACAGGAAGCCCGTGCGCTGGCTGTCATCCACGGTCACGTGCATGCCATCGGTGGAACTCCAGCTTTGCGGATTGTAGCCGCCGACCAGCCAGGTCTGACCTGATGCGTTGGTCGCCTCCATGACGGAAAAAGTGCGTCCCTTGCCATCGGACGCCTCGTGAAAATCCAGCGATGTATCGCCGGCCACCTTGGTATAAATATTGCTCAGCGCCAACCGACCTTCGCCCAGCCAGGTTTCCAGTTGCGCCTGATAGCCGGGAGAGAGTAGTGACGTACCGGAATCGGCCTGGGCACCCAGGCAAAAACACACGCCGGTCACCGCCAGCACCACACTTCTTGCTGCTCTGAAATTGTTTTGCATCCACTACCTCGACTATCAATATTTTAATCCAGCACATCTTAAGATTGTTAAATATAACATGATAGATACTATTTTTATATTTATTATTTAAATGCCAATGCACAATATTTCATGGCAGAAACTCAGGCAGGCAGCACCGCCGTCACCTCGATCTCTACCCTCGCCCTGTCCTCGATCAGTCCGGCCACCTGTACCGCCGTCATGGCCGGAAAATGCTTGCCGATGATGTCCCGGTAGGCCTCGCCGATGGCTCGATAGGCGGCCACATATTCCTTCTTGTCGAGCACATACCAGTTCATGCGCACGATATGTTCGGGCAAGGCGCCCGCCTCGGCCAGCACGGCGACAACATTTTGCAGCGCCTGGCGCACCTGGCCCGCGAAATCGTCCGTATGGAACTGGCCCTGCGCATCCCAGCCGATCATGCCGCTGACATACACCGTGCGCCCGCTGGCGGCAACGCCATTGGCATAGCCGCGCGGCCGGGCCCAGCCCGCCGGTTGCAACACTTGCATCTTGTTCTCCTGATTATTCATGCGTGGCCCGCCTCGCGCAGCAGTTCGCGCGCGATGATCAACTGCTGCACCTCGCTGGCGCCCTCGTAGATGCGCAGCGCGCGGATTTCGCGGTACAGGCGCTCGACCGGGTGCTCGCTGACCACGCCCAGGCCGCCAAACAGCTGCACCGCCGCATCGATCACCTGCTGCGCCGTCTCGGTGGCCGTCAGCTTGGCCATCGCCGCCTCCTTGGTCACCTTGCGGCCCTGGTCGCGCTGCCAGGCGGCGCGGTAGGTCAGCAAGGCGCAAGCGTCGATGCCGGTTGCCATCTGCGCCAGTTTGGCTTGCGTCAATTGAAAGTCCGCCAGGGTCTGGCCAAACATCTGGCGCGCCGTGGCGTGGCGCAGCGCTTCCTCGAAGGCGCGCCGCGCAAATCCCAGCGCGGCGGCCGCCACCGAGGTGCGAAAGACGTCCAGCGTGGCCATCGCCACCTTGAAACCCTGCCCCGCGGCACCCAGGCGCTGCGACACGGGCACGCGGCAATTGACAAAACGCAAGCGCGCCAGCGGATGCGGCGCGATGACGGCAATGCGTTCGGCGATTTCCAGTCCCGCATTATCGGCATCGACGATGAAGGCGCTGATGCCGCGCGCGCCCGGCGCCTCGCCCGTGCGCGCAAACACCACGTAAAAGTCGGCGATGCCGCCGTTCGAAATCCAGGTCTTTTCGCCATCGAGCACATACTCGTCGCCATCGATGCGCGCCGCGCACTGCATCGCCGCCACGTCGGAGCCGGCCTGCGGCTCGGACAGGGCAAACGCGGCGATCTGCCTGCCGCTGGCCACGTCTGGCAGGTAGCGCGCCTTGTTGTCCGCACTGCCGAACAAGCCGATGGCGCCCGCGCCCAGGCCCTGCATGGCAAAGGCGAAATCGGCCAGGCCATTGTGGCGCGCCAGGGTTTCGCGGATCAGGCAAATGGCGCGCGTGTCGATCTGCCCATCGGCGCCCGTGGCATGCGCCAGCCAGCCGCCCTGCCCCAGTTGCGCCACCAGCGCACGGCATGCGGCATCGACGTCGCTGCCATGGGTGCCGCTCAGGTGCTGCGAAGCCCATGCATCGAGCTCGCGCTCAAGTTCCCCATGGCGCGACTCGAAAAATGGCCAGTCCAGATAAGTGGTGTCGCGCATCTCAATTACCCTCGAAGTGCGGTGTCTGTTTCGCGACGAAAGCGTGATAGGCACGGTGGAAGTCGTTGCTGGCCATGCAGATGGCCTGCGCCTGGGCTTCCGCCTCGATGGCTTCATCGACGCCCATGTTCCACTCCTGCTGCAGCATTTTCTTCGTCATGCCGTGCGCGAAAGTGGGACCGCTGGCCAGGCCGGCGGCGAATAGCTGCGCCGCCTCTGCCAGCTCGTCCGGTTCCACCAGGCGGTTGAAAAAGCCCCAGCGTTCCGCTTCAAGACCGGCCATCGAGCGGCCCGTGTACAGCAGTTCGGCGGCGCGGCCCTGGCCGATCACGCGCGGCAGCAAGGCGCAGGCGCCCATGTCGCAGCCGGCCAGGCCGACGCGGGTAAACAAGAAGGCCGTCTTGCTGCGCGCCGTGCCGATGCGGATATCGGACGCCAGCGCCAGCATGGCGCCCGCACCGGCGCAAATGCCGTCGATGGCGGCAATGATGGGCTGCGGGCAGGCGCGCATGGCTTTCACGACGTCGCCCGTCATGCGCGTAAAGGCCAGCAGGCCGGGCATGTCGAGCCGGGTCAATGGGCCGATGATGTCGTGCACATCGCCGCCCGAGCAGAAATTGCCACCGCTGCCAGTAATCACCACGGCCTTGATGTCATCGGCATAGGCCAGCGCACGAAACAGCTCGCGCAGTTCGGCATACGAATCGAAGGTGAGCGGATTCTTGCGCTCGGGCCGGTGCAAGGTCAGTGTGGCGATGCCGGCATCGACGGCGAACAGAAAATGCCGCGCAGCATAGCTGGCCAGGCTGGCACGGTTGCCAGGCAGGTCTTGCGGCTGGCCGGGAAGATGGCGCATGGTGCTTCCTTTATCGGGTGATTACTTGTCTATCGTGTCACGATTGTGTCATTCAGTTGCTGCTTCATGTGTGACAGCAGCGCAATCAATTGTGACTTCTCGTCCGGCGTCACGCCTTGCAGCAGTTCCGCGATCCAGCCTTCGTGCACGCGCGCCATCTCGTCAAACGCGCGCCGCCCGGCTGGCGTCAGCTTGACGCTGTACGAGCGGCGGTCCTTCGGATCGACCACGCGCACCACCAGCTTTTCCTGCTCCAGCTGGTCGGTGATGCCAGTGATATTGCCGCCCGTGACCATCATGCGCCTGGATAGTTCGCCCATGCGCAAGCCGTCGGGAAAGCGTTCCAGCTGCGCCATCAGGTCGAAACGGGGCAAGGTGATGCCAAAGGTGGCGCGCAGGCGCGAGCGCACCTCGTTCTCGATTTTTACGGTACACGACAACATGCGCAGCCACAGTTTGAGCGACTGGTGATGGTCCTGCGTCAGCCGGCTGGCCAGGTCCAGCACCGGTTCATCCTGCGCGTTTGCGGGTTCTTTATCCATGAATTTCATTCATCTTCGGTCATTTACATTACTTCGCCGCCGGCGACAGCGATCGATTGTCCATTCATGGCAGACGCCGCGGGCAGGCATAGCCAGGCCACCGCATCGGCCACTTCTTGCGCCTGCACCAGGCGCTGCTGCGGGTTGGCGGCGGCCAGTTCGGCGCGCGCCGCCTCTTCGCTGCGGCCCGTCTTGCGCACGATGTTCTGCACCGCCTGCGCCACCATTTCCGTATCAGTGTAGCCGGGGCAGACGGCGTTGACGGTCACGCCACGCGGCGCCACTTCCAGCGCCAGCGCGCGCGTCAGGCCGATCACGCCATGCTTGGCGGCGACATAGGCGCTGACATAACGATAGCCTTTCAAGCCCGCCGTCGATGCCACGTTGACGATGCGCCCCCAGCGAGCTTCCAGCATGGCTGGCATGGCCGCCTGGCAGCAGTGGAACACGCCCGTCAGGTTCACGGCCAGCATCTGCTGCCAAATGGCCGTATCGGTCTTGCCGAACGGCGCCGCATGCGCCTGGCCCGCGTTATTGACCAGGATGTCGATGCGGCCGAAATGCGCCTGCGCCTGCGCGAAACCGGCCTGCACGGATGCTTCCACGCTCACATCGAGCACGCTGATGGCCACCCTGCCCGCATGGCCCATTTCTTCCAGCTGCAGCCGCGCCCTTGCGAGGCGCGCGCCATCGCGCCCGGCCAGCGTGACCCTGGCGCCGGCGCCCAGCAAGGCGCGCGCGCAGGCCAGGCCAATGCCGCTGCCGGCGCCCGTCACCAGCGCATGCTTGCCCGACAAGGCGCCCGCCAATTGTTCCTTGCTCATGTCATCCTTCCAGCAGCCGCGCGGCCACCTGTTGCGGGTTCAATCCCGTATTTGCCGCTGCCAGTTGCCGCTCGCGCTGCAGATTGCGTTCCAGCTGCAGTTTCGCAGGCCGGTACTGTTTCGGCCATGCTGCGCCAGCGCCGGCATAGCCGATGCGCGCCAATTCCGTCAAGGTCCACGCCGGGTTGGCCAGGTGCGGACGGCCTACGGCGCACAGGTCGGCGCGCCCGGCGGCGATGATGCTGTTGGCGTGATCGGCTTCAAAAATGGAACCAACGGCCATGCTGGCGATGCCCGCCTCGTTGCGCACGCGGTCGGCAAACGGCGCCTGGAACATGCGCCCATACACGGGCTGTTCGAGTTTGCTGACCTGGCCCGAGGAGCAGTCGATCAAGTCGGCGCCCGCCTGCTTGAACAGGCGTGCGATGACGACCGCGTCGTCCGGCGTGATGCCGCCTTCGACCCAGTCATGGGCCGAGATGCGCACGCTCATGGGTTTGTCCTGCGGCCAGGCCGCGCGCATGGCGCGAAACACGCGCAGCGGATAGCGGCAGCGGTTTTCCAGGCTGCCGCCATAATCGTCCGCGCGCCGGTTCGTCAGCGGCGAGATAAAACCCGACAGCAGATAGCCGTGCGCGCAATGCAGTTCGAGCCAGTCGAAGCCGGCGACGGCAGCAGCCAGGGTGGCGCGCACGAAGTCCTGCTCGATGCGTGCCAGATCGTTTTCCGTGGCCGCGCGCGCCACCTGCGACACGCCCGCCAGGTACTGCTGTCTTGATGCCGACAGCAGCGGCCAGTTGCCTTCCTTCAAAGGCAGGTCGATGCCGTCCCACATGGGGCGCGTCGAGCCTTTCGCGCCCGCGTGGCCCAGTTGCAGGGCAATCTTCGCGTCGCTGCTGGCATGCACGAAATCGACGATGCGCCGCCAGGCCTGCGTGTGCGCTTCGTTGTACATGCCGGGGCAGGCAGGCGTGATGCGCGCATCGGCCGAGACGCACGTCATCTCGGCAAACACCAGCCCAGCGCCACCCATGGCGCGCGCGCCCAGATGCATCAAATGATAGTCGCCGGCCACGCCATCGACGGCGCTGTACTGCGCCATCGGCGAGACGGCGATGCGGTTTTTCAGCAGCACACCGCGCAGCCTGAACGGCGTCAGCATGGGCGGCATGGCCTCTTCCGGCAGCGCCACGCCCGCTTGCGCGCAGGCGCGCCGCGCCAGCCATTGTTCATAGTCTGCCACATACGCGGGATCGCGCAGGCGCAGGTTTTCATGCGAGATGCGCTGGCTGCGCGTGAGCATGGAATAGGCAAACTGCGGCGCTTCCATGGCGCTGTAGCGCTCGACGTTTTCAAACCACTCCATGGAATTGCGCGCCGCGCTCTGGAGCTTCAGCACCTCGACGGCGCGCGCCTGCTGGTAGGCCAGCAGCGCCGCGCCCGTATCACCGTGCTGGCCAAAGCAGCGCGCCAGTTCGATCGCGTCTTCCAGCGCCAGCTTGGTGCCCGAGCCGATCGAGTAATGCGCCGTATGGGCCGCGTCGCCCATCAGCACCACCGGCACGCCATCCTGGTGATGCACCCATTGCCGGCAAACGATGCGGGGAAAGGTGATCCACTGCGCCGAACCGCGCAGGTAGGGCGCGTTGCTCATCAAGCCGTGGCCGTCCAGTTCCTGCGCGAACAGCGCTTCGCAAAAGGCGATGCCCTCTTCCTGGCTCATGGCGTCGAGACCTGCCGCGCGCCAGACGCTTTCCGGCGTTTCAACGATGAAGGTCGAGGTGTCGCCGTCATACTGATAGATATGCGCCTGGAACCAGCCATGCTGCGTCTGGCGAAAAGCAAACGTAAACGCCGCAAACTTCTTGCGCGTGCCCAGCCAGACGAAGCGGCAATGACGCGCATCGATGTCGGGCCGGTAACTGGCTGCATAGCGCGTGCGGATGCGGCTGTTCAAGCCGTCGCTGGCGATCACCAGGTCGGCGCCATACTGCTGCGCGATGGCCTGGTCGTCCTGCACTTCCGTCTCGAACACCAGTTGCACGCCGAGTTCCTCGCAGCGCTCTTGCAGGATGTTGAGCAGGCGCTTGCGGCCGATGCCGCAAAAGCCATGGCCACCCGAACGCACCGTCTCGCCCTTGAAGTGGATCTCGATATCGTCCCAGTGGTTGAACGCCTGCGCGATGGCGCGCGCCGTCGGTTCGTCCGCGCCAGCCAGGTTGCCCAGGGTCTGGTCGGAAAACACCACGCCCCAGCCAAACGTGTCATACGGGCGATTGCGCTCGATGACGGTAATGCGATGTTCGGGGTGCTGCTTTTTCATGAGCAGGCTGAAATACAGGCCGGCGGGGCCGCCGCCGATGCAGACGATATTCATGGCATGTCCGTGCGAAGTTTGAAGCGCTGCAGCTTGCCCGTTTCCGTGCGCGGCAGCGCAGGCAGGAAACGGATGGCGCGCGGATATTTGTAGGGAGCGATCTGCTGGCGCACAAAGTCCTGCAGTTCGGCCGCCAGCGCCTCGCTGGGCAGATAGCCGTCCTTCAGCACGACGTGCGCTGCGACAATCTGGCCACGCTCGGCGTCGGCGCATCCGACCACGCCGCACTCGGCCACGGCCGGGTGGCGCAGCAGCGCTTCCTCCACTTCCGGCCCGGCGATGTTGTAACCGGCCGAGACGATCATGTCGTCGCTGCGCGCACGGTAATAAAAATAACCGTCGCCATCCATCTCGAAAGTGTCGCCCGTCAAATTCCAGCCATGCTGCACATACTCGCGCTGGCGCGGGTCGGCCAGGTAGCGGCAGCCGGTGGGACCCTTGACGGCCAGACGGCCCGTCACGCCGGGCGGCTGCGGCACGCCAGCCGCGTCGACAATGCACGCCTGGTAGCCGGGAATGGCCTTGCCGATGGCGCCACGCCGGATGCCGTCGCCGGTGGCGGAAATGAAGATATGCAGCATTTCAGTGGCGCCGATGCCGTCCGTCATGGCCAGGCCCGTGGCCGCCAGCCAGGCATCGCGCGTGGCCAGCGGCAACGCTTCGCCGGCCGAGACGGACAGGCGCAGGCTGCGCAAGTCGTGCTGCGCTGCCAGCGGCGCCATCTGGCGGTAAAACGTGGGCGCCGTGAAGCAGATGGTGGCTTTGTAGACGCCGATGGCGCGCAGCAAGCCCTCGGGCGTGAGTTTTTCCAGCAACACGGCGCAAGCGCCAAAGCGCAAGGGAAACAGCAGCAAGCCGCCCAGGCCAAACGTGAACGCCAGCGGTGGCGTGCCGATAAAAATATCCTCGGCGCGCACCTGCAGGATGGAACGGGGAAAACAGTCGCAGATGGCCAGCAGGTCGCGCTGCACGTGCATGGTGCCCTTGGGTACGCCCGTCGTGCCCGAGGTAAAGCTGATCAGGCAGACATCGTCGGCCGCCGTATCGTGCGCAGGAAAGGACGCGGCATGGGCTGCCATGCGCTGCTCCAGTTCCGCGTCGTCAGCGCCAAAACACAGCATAGTCGGCAAACCGGGCAAGGCGTTGAGTTCCGCGCGCAAGCCCTGCGCGCACAGCACGGCGTTCACTTCAGCCTTGACCAGGATGGTGGACAGTTCGCGCGCGCGCAGCAGCGGCATGGTGGGTACGGCGATGCAGCCGGCTTTCAGCACGGCCAGCAGGCAAGCTGCCATCATCGGCGTATTGGCGCCGCGCAGCAGCACGCGGTTGCCGGGGATCAGCTGCAGGTCGCTGCGCAGCACATGGGCGATGCGGTCGACTTGCTGTGCCAGCTGGGCGTAGCTCCAGCGCTGGCCCTCGGCATGGATGGCAATGCGCTCGCCGCCCCCGCTGGCGACGGGGCCATCGAGCAGCACGGCGGCGCAATTGAGGCGCGCCGGATATTGCAGCTCGGGCAAGTCAAAGCACAGCTGCGGCCACGACGCGCGCGGCGGCAGGTGCGCGCGCGCAAAGTCATCCTGGGGCGATGCGGTGATAGGCGATGGGTCGCTGCTCATGCTCATCCTGACTGGTAGCGGGCGCCAGCACAGTGCCCGGAAGCAGATACTTTAAACCTAAAGTATTTTTCCAGCAAGCAGAAAACGGCAGACCCACAACACCGAACAAAACCGTAGCGAGCGAATGTGAGTTGTGGCAGAGAAGCGGAGCTGTGCGAATGCACAGTGAGCATCGGAGGCCGCAAATCGCGACGCGCAGTAGGTTTGGTTAGGTGTTCCTAGTATGTGCCGTCCTGCTGGCGCAGCAGAAACGCCTGTTGCGCCACGCTGCGCGCCAGCGCGGCCAGTGCCGCCTGCATCTGGCCACCGTCAAGCACCACTGCCTGTAGCAAGGCCAGCATTTTGGCCTCCGCCCCATGCAAGCCCAGCGTGCGGCAGCCCAGGTGCAGCCGTTCGAGCTGCTGGCGCGCCTGCACCGGTTCGCCACGCGCCAGCAAGGCTTCGACCTGTTCGCCTGCCGCGCCGACCTGGCCCTGGAAACCCGTCAGATAGGCCAGCAGGCGCTCGCCATCGATGCCCAGGCGCTGCGCCGTCGCCAGCGGCGCCTCGGCCGGCATGCGAGCCGCGTCGTAGCAGGCATCGATATGCTTGCGCACCTGCGCCGCCTGGAAGGGCTTCACGATGTAGCCGGCGGCGCCAGCCTGCACGGCGTCGCGCACCGTATCCTGGTCATTGGCCGACGACACCAGCACCAGCGGCATGGCGTCATGCGCGCTGTCGGAGCGGATCTTTTGCAGCAGCTCCATGCCCGACAGGCGCGGCATGCGCAAGTCGCAAAAGCACAGCGCCGGGCGCAAGCCACTTTCGAGCTGCTCCCACGCCGCCGCGCCATCCTCGGCTTCCACGATATCGTGCACGCCACAACTGTCGATCAGGTGCATCAATACCATGCGTGAAACGACGTCATCGTCAACCACCAGTACTTTCATTACTCTCTCCATTGGCGGCAGCGTCAGGGTGCCAGAGCGTATTCTACCCAGTTTCGCCGCACTTCCCGCTACCGGCATTGCCTGTTTTACATTTCCTTGTCCAAAGCGGCGATTTGCGCCAGCAGCACCCGCAAGTGCGGCAAATGCAAGCCTACTTGCTGCCAGCGTCCACCGTCCGCCGCTTCCTCCAGTTCCGTGCACAGCATGTGCAGTTCCGTCTCGTCGAGATACGCGGCGCTGCCCTTCAAGCCGTGCAGCAAGCGTCCGGCGCCATCCCTGTCCTGCGCGGCCAGGGCGGCATCGAGTTCACGCAGGCGTCCCTCCAGGTCGGCGGCGAAGGCGGCGCGGATGCGCCGTTGCAGTTCGCCGCCGCGGCTGGCCAGGGTTGGCAACGGCGGCGGCGGCATGGCGCTCACCGTTGGCGCGACGCCGAACAGCGCATCGAGTTCGGCCTGGCCGCGCGCCACGTTGCGCGGTGCGCTGGAGGGCATGCGCGGCAACATGAAACCGCGCTGCAGCTGGCGCTCGATGGCGCGTGCCAGCAAGCCATGCAGCGCCGCCTCGTCCACCGGCTTACTGAGGAAATCATCCATGCCAACGCCCAGGTAGCGGCTGCGGTCTTCTTCGCTGGCATTCGCCGTCAATGCCACGATCATCAGCTCCTGGTCGCGCACCGGCTGGTCCGTCCAGCCGCCCACGCGTATCAAACGCGTCGCCGTCGCGCCATCCATTTCCGGCATGCGCCCGTCCATCAGTATCAGGTCGTAGCGCGTATGCACGCAGGCCGCCACTGCCAGCACGCCATTGGCCACCACATCGACCCGGTGCCCCAGTTCTTCCAGCATGACGCGGATGATGATCTGGTTGGTTGGGAAGTCTTCCGCGCATAGCACGCGCAGCTGATGGCTGTGCGGCGCCAGCGCCACCTGCGGCACCAAGGGCGGCGCCACGCCATCGGCCAGCGGCAGGGTGAAAGTGAAGACGCTGCCCTGCCCCGGCGTGCTGGCCACCTCGATCTCGCCCTCCATCAGCTCGACCAGTTGGCGGCAGATGGCCAGGCCCAGCCCTGTGCCACCATAACGCCGCGTGGTACTCGCGTCGGCCTGCTCGAACTTCTGGAACAGGCGCGCCATCGCTTCGGTGCCGATGCCGATACCGCTGTCGCTGACGGTAAAGCGGATCAGGTTCATGTGGCGCCCACCGCTTCGCGCCACCTCGGCCACGCCCGCGCGCTCGACGCAGACGCTGACGCCGCCGCGCTGGGTGAACTTGAAGGCATTGCCAACCAGGTTGACCAGCACCTGGCGCAAGCGCGTCGGGTCGCCCACCACGAAGGGCGGCAAATCGGCGGCAAAATCGATGGTAAAACCGATGCTGCGCGCCGCCGCCTGCTCCTCGAACAGGCTGACCACGTTCTCGATCGCCGCACCGAGCGCAAAGTCGATGTTTTCAATACTCAACTTGCCCGCCTCGATCTTGGAAAAATCGAGCAAGTCATTGATGATCACCAGCAGCGACTGGGCATTGGCCTGGCCGCGCAAGATCTGCTCGCGCGTGGCACCGTGCAGCTGTTCGTCGCGCAAGGCAAAGCCCAGCATGCCGATTACGCCGGCCAGCGGCGTGCGCATCTCGTGGCTCATGTTGGCCAGGAATTCCGATTTCTGGCGCGTCGCATCCTCGGCCTTGCGCTTGGCCTGGCGCAGGCTTTCCTCATTTTTCTTCAGGCTGCTGTTGGCCTGCGCCAGCTTGTCCGACTGCGCCAGCACCTCGACTTCCTTGCTCTGCAACTCGGTGTTCTTCTGCGACACCTCGGCCGTGCGCTCGCTGACCAGCTTTTCCAGCTCGTTCTGCTGCTGCCGAAGCGTGCGTATGCGCTGGCGGTAAGCGCCATACACGGCGCCCAGCAGCAGCACCGCCATCAAGGTACGGAACCACCAGGTTTTCCAGAACGGCGGCAAGATCGTGATGGCCAGGGTGGCGCCGCTCTCGTTCCACACGCCGTCCTTGTTGGCCGCCTTGACGCGAAACACATAATCACCGGGATCGAGATTGGTGTAGGTGGCAAAGCGCCGGTTCGCATCCGTCATGACCCAATCCTGGTCGAAACCTTCGAGCCGGTAGGCAAACACATTGCGCTGGGGGGCGGCGAAATGCAGCGCCGCAAATTCCAGCGAAAAGACGCTTTCGCGGCTGCTCAGGAGCAGCTTGCGGGTGTGGTCAATCGCCGTCCTGAGCACCTGACCGAACTCGCCGCGGCCGATGGCCACCGGCTTGTTAAAAATCTGCAGCTCCGTGATGGATACCAGCGGCGGCACGCCGTTGTCGTGGATCTCTTGCGGCGCAAACGCCGTCATGCCGTTGAAGCCGCCGAAATACATGGTGCCATCCGACGCGCGCAGGGCCGCGCCATCGAAATACGAGCCTTCCACCGTGCCGTCGGCACTGTCGTAATTGCGAAACAAGCCGCTGCGCGTGTCGAGGCGCGTGATACCGCTGTTGGTGCTCAGCCACAGCTGCTCGTTGTCGTCGCCCAGGATGCTGGCGACGGCATCGTCGGCCATGCCATCCTTGCGCAGGTAGCGGCGAAAGCTGATCTCGCCCTTGGCATCGACATCCATGCGGTTCAGGCCATTGGCCGTGCCCACCCACAGCACGCCGCGCTTGTCCTCATGCAGGAAATGCACCTCGTCGTGGCTGAGGCTGTGCGGGTTTTGCGGGTCATGGCGGAAATGGCGGAAGTGGCCGCTGGCGCGGTCCAGCAAGTCCAGGCCATGAAACGAGCCTATCCACAGTTGCCCCTTACGGTCTTCCAGCACGGGACGCACCATGTTGTCGGACAAGCTGTTCGGGTCGGCCGGATCATGGCGGAAGGTGGTAAAACGGCGGCTGGCGGGGTCGAAGCGGTGCACGCCGCCGCGCGTCGACACCCACAGCATGCCGCTGCGGTCGCTCACGATATTGCGGATGGTATCGCTGTTCGGGTCACCGGCGGCAAAGCGCATGGTAAAGAAGCGCCCCAGGGCCGGATCGAAGCGGTGCAGGCCCGTCGAGCCACCCACCCACAGCACGCCGTCCGGCGCCTTGTACAGGCTCGTCACCTGCTCGTCGCGCGACATGCCGGGGGCGCTGCGCAAATCGAACAGCTGCGACGTGCCATCGCGCGTATCGTACAGCTTCAGGCCGCCCTTGGTGGCCAGCCACAGCTTGGCGTTGCCCGCATCGGCCACTGCGCGCACCTTCTTGTCGGCCAGCGCGCCCACGTCGCCTGGGGCGCGCGCCATGCGCGAAAAACCGCCGCTGCCCAGGTCGACCCGGCTCACGCCGCTGTACCAGGAACCGACCCAGAACGTGCCCGCGCGGTCGCGGTACAGCGACGACAGCTGGTTGTCGGCGACACTGAACTTGTCACCCGTCTGGTGGCGGTACTGCAGGAAGCTGTCGCTCCCGGGCAGCCAGCGGAACAGGCCATCGGCATTGCTGCCCAGCCAGACCGTGGCGTCGATATCCTGGTACAGGCTGGCCACGCGGATGGCGGAAAAGCCCTGCTTTTCATTCAGGCGCAGGCGCGTCTGCGGTGCCTCTCCGGCGCCACCCAAGCGCCAGCGCTCGGCGCCAGCCATGGTGCCGATCCACAGGTTCTGCTGGCGGTCGACCAGCAGCGACTGGATCACGTTGTATTTCGAGCCGGGCGCGGTGTCGATGGCGAAATGCTCGAAACGCTCGCTGCCCGGCGCCAGCATGTCCAGGCCCGTCACCGTGCCGATCCACAGGCGCTTTTGCGCGTCCAGCGCCAGGGCCTTGATCTCGTTGTCGCCCAGGCTGTGCGGGTTGCCCTCTTCATTGTGCCAGATGCGGAAAGTGCCCGTGACGGTGTCGAAATGCTGCAAGCCATCCGAGGTGGCGATCCAGAAGCCGCGCGCGCCATCGTCGAGGATGGCGTGGATACGCCGGTTGCCATTGCCGCGCTTGCTCTTTTCCGCCGGCACATAATGGATGAAGGTCTGGCTGGCTGCGTCGAAGCGGTCCAGGCCATTGTCGGTGCCCACCCACAGCTGGCCCTGGCTATCGACATGCAGCTCGCCGACCCAGTTGTCGGCCAGGCTGGTCTTGTCACCCTCGATATTCTTGTAGACCACCATGCGGTAGCCATCGAAACGGCTGAGGCCTGATTGGCTGCCGAACCACATATAGCCCTGCCGGTCCTGGGCGATGGCCAGTACCGATTCCTGCGCCAGGCCCTGCTCGACGCTGAGCTGGTCGAAACGCAGGGTGGGCGCTGGCGCCGCCCCGGCCCCGCTCCCCAGCAGCAGGCATAACAGCAACACCACATCGCAAGCACGTCGAAATACCAGCACAATCGTCCTGTCAAAAAAAACGCGAAAAATCCGGGAACACTCCCCCGGGGCCGTCTCAAGAACCAAAAAACGCCAGTACATCGTCCTTGCGGGCCTGCGTATCGCGCTGTCCAAGACGGATCAGCTCATTAGTATACGTCGATTCGAACAATAAATACGATGCCAGCGCCGCGCCGCGCGCTTCGGCCGCGCCGATGCCCGACAGCATGGTGCGTATGGGACGGGGCAAACTGCCGATATGCCGGCTGGCGATGCCGTCGAGCCGTTCGGACGGCGCAATGACCAGCAGCTCCACCGGCCGCAAAGCCGTCTTGCCCAGCAATTCGGGCGGCAGCATCGACAGGGTCAGGTTGATGCGGTTCAGGCGTTCGATATCCACGGCCAGGCCGTCGAGGAAGATCGACGACAGCGCGTGGCCGGCGATCTGCGCCAGGCTGGGATAGCGCGCCGACTCGCCCGCAACAGGCGCCGGCTCCGTCATGCGCCCCGCGCCCACCACCAGCACCTTGTTCGCGCCCAGGTGGATGGCAGGCGAGATGGGCGCCAGCTGGCGCATCGAGCCATCGCCGCAATATTCGCGCTGGCCGCCCACGTACAAGGGCACTGCGGGGAAGATGAAGGGGATGGCGGCCGAGGCAAGCAAATGTTCCACCCCGATCTGGTCCGGCAAGGCCAGGCGCTGCGTGCGCACCCACGGCGCGATGTCTTCCGCCGTCTGGTAAAACGTCATGTGGCGGCCGCCCGAATATGACGAGGCAGTGACGGCCAGCGCATGCAGCAGGCCGTCGGCCAGTGCAGCGTCCAGGCGCGGCAAGTCGAGCATGCGGTGCAAAAGACTCACCAGCGGCGTATTGTCGAGCAGGGAATTGGGCGGCGACGCATGCCACTGGCGCAGTAGCCAGCCAAACGACAGCAGGGAGAGCCAGCGCGCGCCCGAGCGGATCACGCCCAGCGAATCGGCGCGATAGACCTGCTCGACCTTGATGTGCTGCCACACGTCGAGCAGCTTTTGCACGCCCTCGCCGAAATTATCGGCACGGCAAGCCAGCGCCGTGGCGTTGATGGCACCGGCCGACGTGCCGCAGATGATGTCGAAGGGGTTGCGCGCCGGCGCCCAGCCCGCTTCCCTCAGAATCGCCGAAATCGCCTGCAGCACGCCCACCTGGTAGGCGGCACGGGCGCCTCCTCCCGTGAGTATCAAGCCGGTTTTATTTTCCATTCCCATGCCGGCAGATTAGCAGGGTCTTGATGCCTTGTGGAAAAGATTAGTCTCCTCTCACCATGCCTTCCCTTCTTGGATCTGCCCCGCCAAACCAGAAATCCTTGCCATGCGCATTCAGGCGCATGATGCCCTGCAAGCCGGAATTTTGCTCGATGACGCGCACTTCATGGCCCATGGCCCGCAGCGCCTCGACCTGGCTCGCTGGTGCGCGGTCCTTTTCCAGTTCCGTCGGGCCATTACGGCTGCCAAAATTGGGCAGGCTGATGGCCTGCTGCACGTTCAAGCCCCAGTCCATGGTGCCGACCAGCACCTTGGCGACATAGTTGATGATGGACGAGCCGCCCGGCGAGCCGGTGGCCAGCACCAGTTTCTGCGTGCCCTTTTCAAACACCAGCGTGGGCGACATGGCGCTGCGCGGGCGCTTGCCCGGCTGCACGCGGTTGGCGATGGGGCCATCTGCATCGCGCGAATCGAAGGAGAAATCGGTCAACTGGTTATTCAGCAGGAAGCCGTCGACCATCTGGCGCGCGCCGAAGGCGTCTTCCACGCTGGTGGTCATCGACAGGCCGCCGCCGAAGGCATCGACGGCCACCAGGTGCGAGGTCGACGGGCGCTGCAGCGCGTTGTCCATGCCCCACGCCACCTGCATGCCAGGCGGCGTACCGGGCAAGGCGCGGCCCATGGATTTGTCGCCGATCAGGGACGCGCGCTGCGCCAGATAGGTTTTATCGAGCATCGAGGCGATGCCGTTGCCGGGCAGCGGCACGAAGTCCGTATCGGCCACGTAGCGGTTGCGGTCCGCGTAAGCCAGGCGCCCCGCTTCCGTGAATAGATGGATGGCCTGCGCATCGAGCACGCCATCGACGGGCCGGTACGGGCCGATGTCCTTCACTTCCAGGATGCCCAGCATCTGCGCAATGGCGATGCCGCCCGACGACGGCGGTGGCATGCCGCACACGGTCCAGGCCTTGTAGTCGCTGCAGACCGGTACACGCACCTTGGCCTGGTAGCCGGCGATATCGACCGCCGTCAGCTTGCCCGGATTGGTCGGGTGCGCGGCCACTTTGGCGGCGATGTCGCGCGCGATGCGGCCCTGGTAAAAGGCGTCGGCGCCGCCACGGGCGATCTCGCGCAGGGTGCGCGCCAGTTGCGGGTTCTTCAGCACATGGCCGACGGGCCGTGCCTTGCCAGCCTTGTCATAGAAATAGGCGGCGGCGACAGGGTCGCGCTTCAAAGCCTGGTCCCAGGCCAGCAAGCCATTCAGGCGCTGGCTGACTGGAAAGCCGCCATGCGCCAGCTTGATGGCCGGGCCGAACAGGGTCGCCCACGGCAGCTTGCCATGTTCCTTGTGCGCCAGTTCGAGCATGCGCAGCACGCCCGGCGCACCCACGGAGCGCCCGCCCACCACGCCGGTGGCGCGCGAGACGGGCGTGCCGTCGGCATTTTGGAACAGGTGTTCGTCGGCAGCAGCGGGGGCCGTTTCACGCCCGTCGAACGCCTGCACGCGCTTGCCATCGGCGTATAACAGGAAGGCGCCGCCGCCGATGCCCGACGATTGCGGCTCGACCAGCGTCAGCACCAGTTGCGTGGCGATGGCCGCGTCGATGGCGCTGCCGCCCTGTTTCAGCATCTTGTAGCCGGCATCGGCCGCCAGCGGGTTGGCGGCGGCCACCATGAATTTCTGCGCCGTCCAGCCCGATTTTTCCGCATACGCGGTGGCGATTTCCGGCGGCATCGTAGGCACTTCGGCAAACACGGGGCTGGCGGCCAGCGCCCCCAGCAAGGTCAGGCTCAGCGCTAGCGGCTTCAATGTGATCATGGGTTCTCCGATAAAAAAAGGGCGCACAGCCAAGCAAGGCTGTACGCCGCATACGGGAGTATCCTACATCAAATGCCCGACTACGCGCTGCCCTGCCTACTTGGGTTGCATGCGGATCGCACCATCCAAACGGATAGTTTCGCCATTGAGCATGACGTTTTCCACGATGGCTTTCACCAGTTGCGCGTATTCGCCAGGCTTGCCCAGGCGCGATGGGAACGGCACCATCTTGCCCAGCGCATCCTGCACTTCGGCCGGCATGCCCAGCAGCATGGGCGTCTCAAAAATGCCGGGTGCCACCGTCATCACGCGGATGCCGTTGCGCGACAGGTCGCGCGCCATTGGCAGGGTCAATCCCACCACGGCCGCCTTTGACGAGGCGTAGGCGGCCTGGCCGATCTGGCCATCGTAGGCCGCCACGGATGCCGTGTTGATGATGATGCCGCGCTCGCCCTCGGGCGTCGCCTCTTGTTTGGCCATGGCGTCGGCTGCCAGGCGGCACATATTGAAGGTGCCCACCAGGTTGATGTTGACGACTTTCTGGAACAGCGCCAGCGGATGCGGGCCATCCTTGCCCACGGTCTTCACGGCCGGCGCCACGCCGGCGCAGTTGACCAGGCCACGCAAGGTGCCCAATTTCATCGCCGCCGCCACCACGGCCATGCCGTCTTCCTCGGATGTGACATCGCACTGCACGAACACGCCGTTCAGTTCGGTTGCCAGCGCCTGGCCCGCCTCGGCCTGCACGTCGGCCAGCACGACCTTGCCGCCCGCCGCCGTCAGCATGCGCGCCGTCGCCGCGCCCAGGCCCGAAGCGCCGCCCGTGATGATGAATACATTGTCTTGAATCTGCATGAAGTCTCCTGAATGGTGATGGCCGTGTGCCCGGCCCGGAATACGGATGTCGCATGATGCCACAGTTACGTTTACGTAAACGTAATGTCGGCGACAATTGTAGCCAATTTTGCAGGCATCCCGCGAAACGTGTACTTACCGGCTAGCGAAGCGCTAGAAACACTGCACAAAAGCGCCATTGCGATGGCAGATGCGCCCGTTGGCGTCGAGCGTGGCATTGCCCGCGCCGTTATAGCGCGCGCCTGACGCATCGCGGCAGCCGCCCGTATCGCATGCACCGATTGGCTGCGGCGCCCGGGGCATGGGCACTGCGGGACTGGGCGGCAAGGGGGGCATGGCCACCACGGGTGGCGCCGTGCGCTGCGCCGGCATGCGGCCGATCACCTGCGCCACCGAGCGGCGCGGTTGCACGGGTGGCGCCGACTGGCACGGCTCGACGGCCAGTTTGCTGCTGTCGTGCGGGTCGAGGCGGCAAACGGGCAGCGCTTCGGGCGCCGCCCTTGCCGCCTGGGCCGCCGCGCCAGCATGGGCGCCGGCCAACGCGGCAAGGGCAAAGGCCAGCGCCAGCGCGGCGCAAACCCGCTGAGGTACTACTGTCGTGGTGTCCATGCCGCCTCCCTGAGCGTGAATATACTCGTTTCATTATGTGCACACAGCGCGCCAGATACCAGCCTGCGTAACAATTTCTCACGCTTGCATACAAGGAAGACGCCACGCTTGCTGGCGGTAACGATGTTTTTATTTCTCGCTAGCACTTTCTTTCTTGCCAGTACGGCACTACAATAATAATGATTCTTATTCTCATTAATGGAATTCGAGCGTATCTTATTGCCTTCGTTTTGCACTTTATTTTGCAACTTATCCACTTCATACCCAAGCCACCCGGAAGGCAGCCAGGAAATAACAATTCCGGAAAACTCATCATGACCAAGCGCAGTCCCGCTCTACCCCACCCAGCCACCACCCCCTCCCGTTCGTCGCACCGAGCCGCCATGCTGCTGCCCTGCCTGCTTTCGCTGGCCGTCAGCAATGCCTGGGCTGAAGGCAATGCGGCCACCGAGCCCGGCATGAACACGGTGGTTGTCACCGCCTCGGGCACGGCCATCGACATCAAGGACGCGCCGGCCAGCATCAGCGTCATCACGCGCGAGGAAATCGAGCGCCAGCCCGTGTATGACCTGAACACCTTGCTGCGCCGCATTCCCGGCGTGACGGGCGGCACCAGCCCCGTAGGCGAGGAATCGAAGATCAAGCTGCGCGGCCTGCCCGACAAATACACCCTGATCCTGGTCGATGGCAAGCGCGTGGGCAGCTCGGCCGACACGGCCTACCGCCCCGACCTGGGACGCCAGGACTTGAACTGGATCTCGCCCGACATGATCGAGCGCATCGAAGTGGTGCGCGGCCCCATGTCCTCGCTGTACGGCTCGGACGCCATGGGCGGCGTGATCAACATCATCACGCGCAAGGTGCCGGGCAAGTGGAACGGCTCGGCCACAGCCAACTACACGCAGCCGCAGGACAGCGGCCGTGGCACGGCGCACCAGCTGGGCGTGAACCTGGCCGGCCCCCTGTCGGACACGCTGGGCATGCGCCTGGGCGTGGGCCAGACGCGGCAGAACGCCGATGAAAAAGTCATCGGCAAATCGGGCGGCATCGGAGGCGAGCGCAACCAGACTGTCTCGGGACAGCTGAACTGGGCACTGGGCAAGAAACAGAACCTGTCGCTGGACGCCAGCTACGGCAAGCAGCAATCGAGCGATTCAACCACCCTCGATGAAGAAGGCTACCCGCTGTTCGGCGCCTGGGGCGCGAGCAAGCTGGTGCGCAAGAGCGCCAGCCTCGGCTATGAAGGCCGCTGGGACTTCGGCAAGGCCACGCTCAACCTGTATCACAACGATTTCGATAACGAAGTCGTCGGCACGGTGGCCAAATCCAAGGACAGCACGCTCGACGCGAACCTGGAAAAAAGAGTCGGCTGGGGCGGCATCGAGCAAATGCTGGTGATGGGCGGCCAGTGGAAGCGCCAGGAACTGACGAACACGGACACCATCGGCACCGTGCCCACCGATTACCTGGGTAATCCGGTCAGCGGCGCGACCCTGTCGGGTACCACCTCGGCCCTGTTTGCGGAAGATCAATTGTTCCTGCGCGAGAACCTGACGGCCACGGCGGGCCTGCGCCTGGACCACCACAGCAAGTTCGGCAATCACACCAGCCCGCGCCTGTACCTGGTATACCACCCGGCCCCGGCCTGGACCATCAAGGGCGGCGTATCGCAAGGCTTCCGCGCGCCCAGCCTGAAGGAAAATTCGCCGGCGGCAGCCACGCAGTCAGGCGGACGCGGTTGCGGCAGCTTGAAACCGCTCGGCTACATCACGGGCGGCTGCTACATGGCCGGCAATGCGGACCTGAAGCCGGAAACGAGCACGGCTGGCGAGATCGGCGTGGCCTGGGAGCAAAATGGCTGGGACATGGGCCTGACCTGGTTCCACACGGATTTCAAGAACAAGATCGACTACGCGCCGCTGGGCTTTTTCCAGAAGCAATGGTGGACCAAGATGACGAATATCCAGAAAGCGCGCACCAGCGGCCTGGAAGCGACGGCCACCATTCCACTGACGAAAAACCTGAACTGGCGCAACAACGTCACCTACATGGCCGAGGCGAAAAACCTGACCACGGGTGCCAACCTGCTGTCGACGCCAAAGCTGTCGTGGTATTCGGCGCTGGGCTGGCAAGTCAACGACCAGCTGTTCGGCGAAGTGTCGGCCCAATACACGGGCAAGGAACTCGATGCCGGCCAGCTGGCCAACAAGGCCTACACCATCGTCGACGCGCTCGTGTCGTACAAGGTGACGCCTCAGTGGAGCGTGCGCGGCGGCGTGGAAAACCTGTTCAAGAAAGGCCCGCTGGCCGATGGACTGGTCGACTACTATGTGCCGGGCCGGCGCATGTTCGTCGGCCTGACCTCGCGCTTTTAAGTAGCAAGTAGCCAGGCAACAGGCAACGCTCCTGGCGCCGCTCAGCGCATGCCGACCGGCGCCAGGGCGTGCTGCAGTTTTTCACACTACTGCGCCGGCAGCACCTGCACGGGCGTGGCCGGCGCCAGGATAGGCGGCAGCGGCGCGTGGACGGGCACGGGTGCTGCCACGGCCAGCCAGCCCGTGGCCGGCAGCAGCGGCACCAGCAGCAAGGCCACGATGTTGATGATCTTGATCAGGGGATTGACGGCCGGGCCGGCCGTATCCTTGTACGGGTCGCCCACGGTGTCGCCCGTGACGGCTGCCTTGTGCGCGTCGGAACCCTTGCCGCCGAAATGCCCATCCTCGATGTATTTCTTGGCATTGTCCCAGGCGCCACCGCCCGTGGTCATGGAAATGGCCACGAACAGGCCCGTGACGATGGTCCCCATCAGCAAGCCACCGAGCGCCGCAGGCCCCAGCAGCATGCCGACGACGATGGGCACTACCACCGGCAGCAAGGACGGCACGATCATTTCGCGGATGGCCGACGCCGTCAGCATGTCGACCGCCTTGTCGTATTCAGGCTTGGCCGTGCCCTCCATGATGCCCTTGATGTCGCGGAACTGGCGCCGCACTTCCACCACCACGGCGCCCGCCGCGCGGCCCACCGCTTCCATCGCCATGGCGCCGAACAGATACGGTATCAGGCCGCCGATGAAGAGGCCGACGATGACCATCGGGTTCGACAGGTCAAACGTGATGTGCTTGCCCACCGATTCGAGCGCATGCGTGTAGTCGGCAAACAGCACCAGCGCGGCCAGTCCCGCCGAGCCGATGGCGTAGCCCTTGGTGACCGCCTTGGTGGTATTGCCAACGGCGTCGAGCGGATCGGTGATGGCGCGCACGGAGTCGGGCAAGCCCGACATCTCGGCGATGCCGCCCGCGTTGTCGGTGATGGGGCCATACGCGTCGAGCGCAACGATGATGCCAGCCATCGATAGCATCGCCGTGGCGGCAATGGCGATGCCATACAGGCCGGCCAGCTGGTACGACACCAGGATGGCAACGCAGACGGCCAGCACCGGATAGGCGGTGGACTTCATCGACACGCCCAGGCCGGCGATGATATTCGTGCCGTGGCCCGTCGTCGACGCTTCGGCGATATGGCGCACCGGCTTGAAGTCCGTGCCCGTGTAGTACTCGGTGATGTAGACCATCAGTCCCGTGAGGACGATGCCGACGACGGTGGCGCCCAGCATCTTGTAGCGCATGGCGTCATCGGGCCACAGCAGCCAGGTGACGACGGCAAAGCCGACCAAGGACAGCCCGGCCGCCCACCACAAACCAGTGTACAGGGCCGACATGATTTTCTTGCCGGGGGCCGTCTTGACCATCGAGCAGCCGACGATGGAAGCGAGGATGGAGACGGCGCCCAGCAGCAGCGGATAGATGATGGCCGTGCTGCTGGCTTCGGCCATCAGCAGTGCGCCCAGCAGCATGGTGGCGATCAGGGTCACCACATAGGTTTCGAACAGGTCGGCCGCCATGCCGGCGCAGTCGCCCACGTTGTCGCCCACGTTGTCGGCGATGACGGCCGGGTTGCGCGGATCATCCTCGGGGATGCCCGCCTCCACCTTGCCGACCAGGTCCGCGCCCACGTCGGCGCCCTTGGTGAAGATGCCGCCGCCAAGCCGGGCGAAGATGGAAATGAGCGAGGCGCCGAAGGCCAGGCCGATCAAAGGTTTGATCAAATCATGCTGGCTCAGGCCGGGCGCGCCCGTCGTCACCAGCAGCCAGTAAAACAGGGTGACGCCCAGGAGGCCCAGGCCGACCACCAGCATGCCGGTGATCGCCCCGCCCTTGAAGGCGACATTCAATGCCTGGTTGATGCCCAGGGTGGCCGCCTGCGCCGTGCGCACATTGGCCCGCACCGAGACATTCATGCCGATGAAGCCGCAGGCGCCCGACAGCACGGCGCCGATCAGGAAGCCCAGCGCCGTCTGCAGGCCCAGCAATATGTAGATGGCGATCAGCAGCACCACGCCAACGATGGCGATGGTGCGGTACTGGCGCGCCAGATAGGCGGCCGCGCCCTGCTGGATGGCCAGGGCGATTTCCTGCATGCGCGCGTTACCGGGATCCTGGCGCAGGATCCAGCTACGCGAGAGCAAACCATACACCACGGCGACCACGCCGCAGGCTACCGCAAACCAAAGACTGGCTGCCATATCGTCCCCTTCTGTTTTTATCCGACGTCATTGCCAACAGCTGCAGAGCGCACCGGGTAGGCACGCGCAGCCAGGAAAACACGACCTGCAAAAAACTTCTACTGCTAAATAGAAACTGCGAGAAACGGCGAGAAACGGCGAAAAATGACGAAAAACGGCGCTTATTTGACACGATACGGGCGGCGGCAGATGGAAAGCCGGCGTAAAAAAAGCGGACACTCAGGTCCGCTTCTTGAAACTGCTTATTCCGCCAGGGCGGCAAATGCGCTGTCGCGGATTTGCTCGACCGGACCGACGCCGGCAATGCGGCGGTATTTCGGTGCGCCTGGCAGGCCCGACTTGGCCCAGTCATTGTAGTAGCCGAGCAAGACCTTGGTCTGGTTGTGGTACACATCCAGGCGTTTCTTGACCGTTTCCGCTTTGTCGTCGTCGCGCTGGATCAACGGTTCGCCGGTGATGTCATCGACGCCTTCGACTTTGGGCGGGTTGAATTTGACGTGGTAGACGCGGCCCGAACCCGGGTGGCTGCGGCGGCCATCCATGCGCTCGATGATCGATTCGTCCGGCACATCGATTTCCAGCACATAGTCGACATTGATGCCGGCGTCTTTCATGGCATCGGCTTGCGCGATGGTGCGCGGAAAGCCGTCGAACAGGTAGCCATTGGCGCAATCGGCATCCTGCAGGCGGTTCTTGACCAGGCCGATCATGATGTCATCCGACACCAGGCCGCCCGCATCCATGACTTTTTTCGCTGCCAGGCCCAATTCGGTGCCTTCCTTGATCGCCGCGCGCAGCATGTCGCCCGTGGAGATTTGTGGAATGTTGTATTTTTCTTTGATGAAGTTAGCTTGGGTGCCCTTGCCGGCACCGGGTGCTCCTAAAAGTATCAGACGCATTGAAGTTCCTAAAAAACAGATTTTGGATGGTGGTATGTGTTATTTTTTTTAGATGGTGTTGCTATGGCTATCTTTCCCTACGAAACTTACCACAAAAAATCCCCTGAACGCCAGTTTGCTGTCGAATTGCTATGCCCTGATTGATCAAAGCCAGCAATTTGCGAAGCAGGCGTTTCAAAATGTGGTTTTTGCGGCAAGCGCACAAATTTTATTTGCACACCTGCCGTTTTGCGGATAGCGCCTACAGGGCGCGGTAGTGCGCTTGCACGCGTGCCAGGTCTTCCGGCGTATCCACGCCGGCAGCCGGAGCGCTATCGGTCACATGCACGGCGATGGCATAGCCGTGCCACAACACGCGCAACTGCTCCAGCGCCTCGATGGCTTCCAGCGGCGAGGCGGAGAGAGCAGGATACGTTTGCAAAAACGCATTGCTGTACGCATACAGGCCGATATGGCGCAGCGGCACGTAGCCTTGCGGCAAATTTTCACGGGACTGCGCAAAGCCGTCGCGGTGCCACGGGATGGTGGCGCGCGAAAAATACAGCGCACGGCCATGTTTATCCAGCACCACCTTGACCACGTTCGGGTTAAAGGCGTCGGCCATATCGTGCAGCCGATGCGCGCAGGTGGCCATCGGCACGTTGTCGCTGATCTGCGCGGCGCAGGCGGCCAGCAAGGCCGGATCGATCAGCGGTTCGTCGCCCTGCAGGTTGACGACGACTGCGTCAAGCGGCAAGTCGAGCGCGCGCGCCACTTCGGCGATGCGGTCCGTGCCCGACGGGTGGTCGGCACGCGTCATGCACACTTCCACGCCATGCGCGGCGCAGGCGGCGCGGATGTCTTCATGGTCGGTGGCGACGATGACGCGCGCCGCGCCCGATAGCGAGGCTTGCTCGGCCACGCGCACCACCATGGGTTTGCCGCCCAGGTCGGCCAGCGGCTTGCCCGGTAGGCGCGTCGAGGCCAGGCGGGCCGGGATGATGACGATGAACGGCATCGCCTATTCCACTGCGTCTTGCAAGGTGCGCGCCTCGTCCGCCCACATGATGGGGATGCCATCGCGGATCGGGTAAGCCAGGCGGTCGGCGCGGCAAATCAGTTCCTGCGCCTTCTTATCGTGTTCAAGCGGGCCCTTGCAAACAGGGCAGACCAGGATATCAAGCAGTCGAGCGTCCACGACATTTCTCCACAATTTGTTGGGCCAGCGCGCTATCGATGCGCGCACTGACCGGGACGACCCACAGTCTCGGGTCATCTTTGAGATGTTCAATTTGCGCACATTTTACTGCATCCTTCTCCGTGATCAAGATCACATCCGTGTCCAGTGCGGCAAATGGCTGGTCGAGGAAGTCGTGATGGTCGGGCAAGGGCAGCTCGTCAAAACGCAGTCCCGCGCCGCGCAGCATGCTGAAAAAACGCTGCGGATTGCCGATGCCGGCCGCCGCCACGATGCGCTGGCCGCTGGCCGCCAGGCTCGCCAAGGGCATGCTCTCGCTGCGGGCCAGCATGCGTTCGGCGACGCCACCGGCCAGCAGCATCTGCACCACGAGAGCACCTTGCGGCGCCACCTTGGCCACCAACTGCGGCGCCAGCGCGGGTGCATTGATCACCGTCACATCGCGCCGGCGGTGCGGCGATTCACGCAAGGGGCCGGCCGGCAGCAGCCAGCCATTGCCCACGCCACGGCCGTCGAACAGCACGATTTCCACGTCGCGCTGCAAGGCGTAATGCTGCAAGCCGTCGTCGGTGACCAGCACGTCGACCTCCGGGTGCGCCGCGAGCAGTGCCCGGCCGGCCGCCGCGCGGTCGCGCCCCACCATCACGGGGCAAGCGCCACGCTGGAAGATCAGCAGCGGCTCGTCGCCCACCTGCTGCGGCGTGGAGTCGCTGGTCACACAGCGCGGCAAGCGGTCGGCGCTGCCATGGCCGCGCGAAATCACGCCCGGGCGCATGCCCGCCTCGCGCAAGGCTTGCACCAGCCAGATGGTCAACGGCGTCTTGCCCGTGCCGCCGATAAAAATATTCCCGACGACGACGACGGGCACGGGCAGGCGTGCTGACGGCAGCAGGCCAGCGCGGTACAGGCCCCGGCGCACGGCACTCAAGGCGCCAAACAGCAAGGAGACGGGCCACAGGGCGCACGCCAGCGGGCCGCGCGTCAGCCAGGCGCGGGTAAGGGTCGATTCAAGCTTGGCGGGGGAAGATGTGGGCATGCTGTGTCGACTAAAAATTGGAAAACCCGAATCGACACCTGGGGTCGAATCCTGAGGGTTCGACCCCGGCACGTCGGTTTGGGTTTGAGGGTTGGCCTACTTGGCGCCAGCCTGCGCCGCGAACGTCAGCTTTTCATAGCCGGCCAGGCGCGCCGCTTCCATGACGTGGATCACCATCTGGTGCATGGCGAACTGGTCGGCGTTGACCACCACCACGGGCGTCTGCGCCGGCGCCTTGCCGCCATTGGCAGCTTTGGCCGCATCCTGCAAGGCGTCAGCCAGCCCGGCCACGTCGCGGAAAGAGACCGCTTCGCGGTTCACCGTATAGTTGCCCTTGGCATCGATGGTGACATCAATCTGCTGCGGCTTGTCCTTGGCCTGCTCGGCATCGGCCGTCGGCAAGGTGATCTGCAGCTCCGTGAATTTGCTGTAGGTGGTGCTGACCATCAGAAAGATCAGGATCACCAGCAGTACGTCGATGAAGGGGATCAGGTTGATTTCGGGGTCTTCACGCCCCTTGCCTTTGCGGAAGTTCATTTGCGGCCACTGTGGACGATGTCGACGAACTTGACCGCTTGTTGCTCCATGTCAATGACGAAACTGTCGACGAGGGCGCGGAAATGGCGGTAAAAGACCAGGGTCGGCATGGCGATGGCCAGGCCAAAACCCGTGTTGTACAGGGCTACCGAGATGCCATGCGCCAGCTGGGCCGGATTCGAGCCGCTGGCGTTTTGCGAACCGAAGATCTCGATCATGCCCACCACCGTGCCAAACAGGCCCATCAGCGGGGCCAGGGTGGCGATGGTGCCCAGTGTCGTCAGGTAGCGCTCCAGCATGTGCGCCACGCCGCTGCCCGCCTCTTCGATCGATTCCTTCATCACGTCGCGCGGCGCATCGACATTGCGCAGCGCGGCGGCCAGCACCACGCCCAGCGGCGAATTGCCTTCCAGCTTGGCCAGCGTGTCCGGCGTGATCTTGCCGCTGCGATACACCTGCACCACTTCATCGAACAGCTTGCGCGGCAAAATCTTGGCACGGCGCAAGTACAGCAAGCGTTCGATGACCAGGGCCAGGGCCACGATGGAAGCGATCAGTAACAGCCAGATGGGCCAGCCAGCGGCCTGGAAGATTGCGAGCAAAAGAAACTCCTGGTAAAAGGGAGGCAAAAGGATAGGCGATGTAGCGCCTGAACAACCTGCATTGTACCCAGCGCCGACAACGCCATGTGCACCGGTGACGCAATGGCGCAATGTAGCGCGTTGCCGCGCCCGCAGCAAGTGGCGCCCGCGCAGCAATGGCGGCGCGTCTTGTGCACACCCTGCCGGCGCAGCATAGTTTTGCACACTTTATGTGGATAAGATTGTGAGCAAGCATGAAGAGCTAAACCTAAGTCATTGATTTAGATGAATATTATCATTCTGCGTAAAATACAGGCATAGCAGATGATCTTCACTAGTCAATATCATAAAATCAAGAATATAAAAGTTCTGCACATTTACTGTGGACAAGATTGTGCGCAAGACCAAGGAATACGCACAAGCCATTGATTTTAAAGGATCTTATTTCAATGCACAAAAAAGTGGCAGAGGCAGTAACATCAAGAAAATGCAGGCGGCTAAAGTTCTGCACACAATCTGTGGACAAGATTGTGCGCAAGCGCGCGGTTAGACGCCAAGTACATTGATTTATATCGTTTTTATTGCCTTGCATAAAAATGTGGCACGGGTCGAAAAGCGGCGTTTTCCAGGCCTGGCTCGCCATGAAAAAGCGCATTTTCCACCGTCGCAGCAGTTCCACACATAAAGTGTGGATAAGATTGTGAGCAAGCTGATTAACTCCAAGCAAGACCGTTGATTTTAAAGGAGTTTTTTTCAATGCTGAAAAATAAGGCAGCTATACCACATGGCGCGGCGCTAAAAAACCCGGGCGCAAGGCGTAACAGCTTAGGCAGTTTTGCACATATTCTGTGGATAAGATTGTGAGCAAGGCGCACACTTTAGCGTTACTCCCTTGATTTATATGGTTATTTTTACGCTGCGTAAAAATCAGGCAAGCCGCGCAATCAGGCTGCCGATGGATAAATCCGGCCAGGCCAGGAAGTTCTGCACATTTTTTGTGGATAAGATTGTGCGCAAGGCCAGGCATGGCACACTAAGTCTTTGATATCCATATACTTTATCTTCATGCGAAAAAATTGTGCAGGGCATTTTTGCATGCCGGCCGGGCCTTCCACCTGCGACGTGGCAGCGGTAAAAGTTCCACACAATTTCTGTGGATAACTTTGTGCGTAACTACCATGCGCTTTACTGATGTGCTTGATATTAAAGGATTTTTCCCCAATGCACGCAAATCAGGCATAGCGAAATTCATCATGAAATCAAATACTTAGAAATAGAACTTGTTGTTTTGCGCGATATATGACATAAGCATGACCTCGCCGATAATATGTGGACAGTTCTTCCCTGCCCACGCTAGCCAAGCAAACAGATGATGACCGACAACCCGACTGACAGCGGCTTTGCCGCCCCACCCGTGCTGACCGTCAGCGCCCTGAATCAGGCCGTCGCGCGCCTGCTCGAGCGCTCGTTTCCCTTGACCTGGATCGCTGGCGAAATCTCCAACTTCACGCGCGCCGCCTCAGGCCACTGGTATTTCACGCTGAAGGATGATGGCGCCCAGGTGCGCGCCGTGATGTTTCGCGGCCGTGCCCAGTACGCCGGCTTCACGCCGCGCGAAGGCGACAAGGTCGAAGTGCGCGCGCTCGTCACCCTGTACGGCGCGCGCGGCGACTACCAGATCAATGTGGAAGCCATCCGCCGCGCCGGCGTGGGCGCCCTGTATGAAGCGTTCCAGCGCCTGAAGGAAAAGCTGGCAGCGCAAGGACTCTTCGACGCCGGGCGCAAGCGCGCCATTCCTATGTTCGCGCGCACGATCGGCATCGTCACCAGCGCGCAGGCGGCCGCCCTGCGCGACGTACTGATCGCCTTGCAGCGCCGCGCGCCGCACGTGGCCATCATCCTGTATCCCACGCCCGTGCAGGGCCAGCAGGCGCCGGAAAAGATCGCGCAGGCCATCCGCACGGCCTCGCAGCGGGCCGAGTGCGACGTACTGCTGGTGTGCCGTGGCGGTGGCAGCATCGAAGATTTATGGTCATTCAACGATGAAGCCGTCGCCCATGCGATTGCTGCATGCGCCATGCCGGTGATCAGCGGCGTGGGCCACGAGACGGACTTCACCATCGCCGACTTCGCGGCCGACTTGCGCGCGGCCACGCCGACGGCGGCGGCCGAACTGGCGGCCACGCCGCGCGCCGACTGGATGGCGTCCCTGCGCGCCGACGCCACCGACTTGCGCCGCGCCATGCGTTGGCGCCTCGATGATGCCGCGCAAACGCTGGACCGCCACAGCCGCCGCCTGCTCAATCCCAAGGCGCAGCTGCAGCAGCAGCGCCTGCAGCTGCTGGCCCTGTCGACGGCCATGACGCATGCGGCGCGCGCGCCCGTGAACCAGTCGCAATACGCGCTAGAGCGCCTGCGCAACCGCTGGGCGAACTTGCGGCCCGACGTCACGGCGCCGCGCGCGCGCCTGCTGGAAGCGCAGCGCCGCAGCGGCGCAGCCATGGCGCAGCTGGTCACGCAGCGCCGCCACAGCCTGGGCGGCCTGGCCGCGCAGCTGGAATTACTCAATCCGCAGCGTACCCTGGAACGGGGCTATGCGATCTTGCGCGATGAAAAAGGCGATATCGTGCGCTCGCCGGCGCAGCTGCAGGCGCGCCAGAACCTCAACGTGCGCCTGGCCGAAGGCAGTGCGCAGGTCGGCATCGCCAGCGTGCAGGCGACGCTGGAATAAGCGCTGGAATAGCCCAGGCAACGCAAAAAAGGCCGGGTATCGCTACCCGGCCCAACACCTGCCCTACTGAGTTGACTTCAACTTCCTTACCGCACTACACCATCAGAACTTCATCGACACGCGGGCACCAAACGTGCGCGGTGCGTTGTAGAAGGCGCCGTAGATCTGCTGCGTTGGCTGGCACGGCATGCCCACATCCGTACACAGCTCCGTCACGTCCAGCTTGACGGCCTTGTCGGTGGCGTTCTGCACGAACGCTTCCACCGTGTAAGCCTTGTTGGCCGACTGGAAGCGCAGGCTCAAGTCCAGCGTGGTGTAGGCTTCCTGGCGCTTGACGCCAGCATGGCCCGGCACGTCGCCGTTGAACGCCCCTGCACCCACATACGACATGGTTTCATAGTGCACGGAAGCGCGCGGCGTGACCTGGCCGCCGGCGACGGCAAAGTCATGCTCGTACTGCACCGTGGTGGAGAACTTCGGCGCGTGCTTCATGGTGCTGCCGCCCACATTCACCAGCGGCGCCGTCGAACCGCAAGACTGGCCATTGGCGCGCGCCGCATCGACGTCGCATGACATGAAATCGTCATACACGGCTTTCAGCCAGGTGGCGTTGCCGGTCAGGCGATCCACCGTCGTCGGCCGCCACACCCACTCCGCTTCCAGGCCCTTGACGGTGGCGCCGGCCGCATTGAAGTTGGCCAGCACGCTGTTGACCACCTGCGATTCGAGCTTATCCTTGTACTTCATCAGGAAGGCATCGAGGTTCAGGGTCAGTTCGCGGTTCAGCAAGTCCGATTTGAAACCGATTTCATAGCTGGTCAGTTTTTCCGGCTTGGTGGTGGCGCCGCCGTCGCCCATGGCCGGCGAATGGAAGCCCGTCGTCACGGAACCGAACAACAGGATGTCGGAGCGCAGCTTGTACTCGATGCGGCCCAGCCAGGTCGCCTGGCCATATTTCAGGTCCGCCGTATTGTCTCCCGGCGTATTGCCGCAAGTTGCTGCCGTGATCGCGCCGCCCGGGCCGATATTGTGCGTGTTGGCCAGGCCCGTGCCCGGCGTGACCAGCTGCGCCATCTGCTCGGGCGTGAGCACTGTGGTGCCCAGCGGCGTGTTCGCTGGCCAGTTCGGGCAGGCCCAGTTCTGGCCGCCGATGTCGAATTTATGGTCTTTCGTGTAGCGCGCGCCGGCCGTCAGCTTGAGCGTATCTGTGACTTGCTGGCTGACCTGGCCGAACACGGCTTTCGATTTCAACTGGCGGTCGCCCTGAATGAAGGACATCGATGACGCGTACTGGCCCACCGTCGGCTGGACGAAAATCACGGCGCCGTTGGCGATATCCTGCTGTACGGCCGCCTGTGAAATCTGGCTGCGGTCGATATCGAAGCGCACCTTGTTTTTTTCATTGAACAGGAACAGGCCGGCCACCCACTGGAATGGCGCATCATCGTCCGAACGCGCCTGCAGTTCGTGCGAATAGCTGTCGAACTGCGCCCAGTCGGTGCGATTTTCCGACTTGAAGCCGGGGAACAGGCCCGCATCGGCATCGTTGCTGTTCTGGCGCTTGTAGCGGCTCCAGCTGCCCAGGTAACTGAGGTCCAGCGACTCGGTCGGCTTGTAATTGAGCTTGCCCTTGTAGGTCAGGATGGACTGGTCGAGGGTGCCCGGCGTGTCGATCAGGGCCGAGCGCAACTTCTGGCCCGCAGCCGGTTCCGCCGCCAGGTAGACGTTGCCAGCGCCCTGATCGAGGAAGTAGTCGGCGATGAAGGTGCCGCGCAGCTGCGGCGTGATCTTCCACAACAGGGAGGCGCGCACGCCCATCTGGTCGCCGGCGCCATACTTGGCCGTGCCCGGCATCACGTTCGAGCCGCGGCGGAAGTCCACCGTGCCATCGTGGCTATCCTTGATGGCGGCGATGCGCAGCGCCATGTCGTCGGAAAACGGGATGTTGAGCATGCCCTGCGTCTGCAAATGGCGGTAGTCGCCCACAGTAATGCCGGCCGAGCCCATGAACTTGGAGGTATTCGGCGCGGCCGACACCAGGTTGACGGCGCCGGCCGTGGAATTGCGGCCATTCAGGGTGCCTTGCGGTCCGCGCGCCACCTCCACGTGGGACAAGTCATACATCAGCGCCGTGGCGCCCTGCGGCCGCGGCGAATATATGCCGTCGACATAGAAGGCGACGGCCGGGTCACCCAGCTCCGTGTGGTTGGCCGAACCCACGCCGCGCATGTAGACGTGCACGCCGCCCGAGTCGCCATGCTGCTCGACGACCAGGCTGGGCACCATGGTGGCCAGCGAAGCCAGATCCTTGACCTGGTTGTTTTGCAGGGTGTCCTGGTTGAAGGCGGTGACGGCCAGTGGCGTGTCCTGCACGAAGGTGTTGCGGCGCGTGGCCGTGACGACGATGCGGTCCATCTGTTCGGCCGCCGGTTTCGCTGCCTCGGTTGGCGTATCGGTTTGCTGCGCCAGGGCGGCACCGCTGCCCAGCAAAATGAACTGGGCGAATGTCGCGTGCGCCAGGCTGATGGCGATGGTGTTGCGTTTAAGCTGCTGCATTTTTGTCTCCTGTACCGCTGGTTGAATGATGATCACATAGCTCTTTGGCTATTGCTGCACTTTTTTTGGGTGTCAATCTGAGTTCATGTCGCCTCCGTGCGGGGTCTATGGGTAGCCACGGCGCGCCCGCCCGTGTCAAATAAAAAGGCATGGCCCGGTTCCGGCGCAAAGCCGATGGCGCTGCCCGGGGCCAGGGCGTGGCGCGTCTCGCCATGCAGCTTGATGGCCACCGCGTGCTCGCTGCCATCGATGCGGCCATCGAGCGTGGCGTGGATGATCTGCGCATCGCCCAGTTGCTCGATCAGGGTGACGCTGGCGCCATAGCCATCGCCAGCCGGCAGCAGGCGCAGGTGCTCGGGACGTATGCCGACCAGCATGTTCGCCTCGCCGCCGAGTTCGCTGGCCAGCGCAGGGACAGCGGCGCACGGCAGGAAATTCATGCGCAGCGCACCGATGAAGCCAGCCACGAACTGGCTGGCCGGATGGCGGTACAGTTCCAACGGCGCGCCCACCTGCTCCAGGTGGCCGCCATGGAAGACGGCGACCCGGTCGCCAAGGGTCATCGCCTCGACCTGGTCATGCGTCACATAAATCATGGTGGTGCCCAGCTCCTGGTGCAGCTTGGCCAGTTCGATGCGCGTCTGCACGCGCAGCGAGGCGTCGAGGTTCGACAGCGGCTCGTCGAACAGGAACACCTTGGGCTGGCGCACGATGGCGCGGCCAATCGCCACGCGCTGGCGCTCGCCGCCGGATAAAGCCTTGGGTTTACGCTCGAGCAGGTGCGTGATCTGCAGGATCTCGGCCACCTTGCCCACCGCAGCGCGCACCTCGGCCTCCGGCCTGCCGGCCATTTTCAAGGCAAAGCCCATGTTGTCGCGCGCCGTCATGTGCGGGTACAGGGCGTAGCTCTGGAAGACCATGGCGATGCCGCGCTCGGCCGGCGCCACGTCGTTGGCCAGCATGTCGCCGATGCGCAGCTGGCCCGCGCTGATGTCTTCCAGGCCGGCGATCATGCGCAGCAGGGTTGACTTGCCGCAGCCGGACGGCCCCACGAAGACCATGAATTCGCCGTCAATGATATCGAGGTCGAGGCCCTTGACGATTTCCGGGCCGTCGCCGTAAGTCTTGCGGATGCCGCGCAGCGAGATGGCGGCCATGTCAGTGCGCCCCGGCCAAGGCTGGCATTGACACGCCAGCATGCAGCGCACGCTGCGCCATGATGAAATCGCGGTACCACAGGGCGCTGTCCTTGAAGCTGCGCTGCTGCGTGGCGTAATCGACATACAGCATGCCGAAACGCTTGGCATAACCGGAATTCCACTCGAAGTTGTCCATCAGGCTCCAGTAGAAATAGCCGCGCACGTCGATGCCCTGGGCAATCACGGCGCGCAAGGCATCCAGGTGCAGCTGCACGTACTCGATGCGCGGCTGGTCGTGCACCTTGCCATCGACCAGTTTGTCGGCCACTGGCATGCCGTTTTCCGTGATGTAGATGGGCGGCAGCCGGTATTCGCGGTGCAGGCCCACCAGCAATTCCGTCAAGCCTTGCGGGTAGGTTTCCCAGCCCATGTCATTGAAGCCCAGCTTGCCTTCGGGTTTGCGCGGTGGCGTCTCGGCGCTCATGTAGGCGCGCGTGTAATAGTTCACGCCGAGGAAATCGATGGGCTGCTTGATATCTATGAAATCGTTTTCAAAGATGGCTAAAGTTGAAGCATCGACGTGTTTCAGCGCCAGCGCCGGGTAGCGGCCCTTGAAGATGGCATCCATATACCACTGCACCGAGCGCGCATATTCAAGTTCGGCCAGCTCCCTGTCCTGGGCGCTGTCGGTGGCCGGCGTGGCCACCCATTGATTGAGCACGATGCCCAGTTTCGCCGGCCGATTCACGGCGCGCATGGCTTGCATGGCCAGGCCGTGCGACAGCAGCAGATGGTGCGATACTTGCACGGCGGCAGCAGGGTCGGCCATGCCCGGCGCGAACTGGCCCGTGCCGTGGCCCAGTACGGCAGTGCACCATGGCTCGTTGTGGGTGGCGATGCTGGCTACGCGGTGGCCGAAGCGGCGCGCCACCTCGGCTGCATAGGCGGCAAAGTGGTAGCAGGTGGCGCGATTGAGCCAGCCGCCCTCGTCCTGCAAGGCTTGCGGCAAATCCCAGTGATACAGCGTCAGGTGCGCGTCCAGGCCCTTGGCCGCCAGTGCATCGAGCAGGCGTGAATAAAAAGCGAAGCCGGCTTCGTTCCAGGCGCCGGAACCCGTGGGCTGCACGCGCGACCAGGACATGGAAAAACGGTAGGCGTTGACGCCCAGTGCGGCGATCAGCTCCACGTCTTCGGCGTAGCGGTGGTAGTGGTCGCAGGCCACGTCGCCATTGCTGCCGTCGGTGACTTTGCCGTCGGTGTGGCTGAAGGTATCCCAGATGGACGGGCCACGGCCGTCGATGGCCGCTGCGCCCTCGATCTGGTAAGCGCTGGTAGCCACGCCCCAGGTGAAGGTGGCGGGAAAGTTGGTGTCGATATCGTCGTTATGCATGATCATGTCGTGTGAGTGAATTAAACAAATGAAAGGTCAGCCTTTGACGGCGCCCTGGGTCAATCCTTCGATCAGGCGCTTCGATGCAACAAAAAACATCAGCAACAGCGGCAGCACGGCAATCGCCGCCCCCGTCATCAGGGCGCCCCACTCCGTGTTGTTCGGTGCCTGCATGCTGCGCAGGGCTAGCGGGATCGTGTAGTTCTCGACCGAGCGCATGACCACCAGCGGCGTGATGAAATTGTTCCAGGAATTGATGAAGGTGATCAAGCCCAGCGTGCCCATGGCGGGGCCGATCAGCGGTAGCACGACGCGCCAGTAAATGGCAAATTCGCCGCAGCCGTCGATGCGCGCCGCCTCGATCAGGTCCTTCGGAATGGCCGTGCCGATGTACTGGCGCATCAGGAAAATGCCCAGTGCGCCGGCCGCTCCCGGCACATACAGGGCGCGCGGCTGGTCGAGCCAACCGAGGAAATCCATCAGCATGAACGTCGGGATCATGTTCATGAACGACGGGATGATCATCGACGCCATCACCAGGGTAAACAAGGGCCGCTTGAAGCGGAACTCGAACATGGCAAATGCATAGCCGCCCAGCGAGCAAAAGAACAGCGTCAAGGCGGTGGTCATCAGGGCCACATACAGGCTGATGCCGATATTGCGCCAGAACGGCAGGCGCTCCTGCAGCAGCTCCAGGTTATGCAGCAGGGCCGTGCCGAACCAGCGCGGCGGCGGCAAGCTGTAGATCTCGGCGCTGGTGTGCGTGGCGAAGACGAACATGAAGTAGAACGGCGCGACCATGATCAGGGCACCGATGGCCACCATGGCGTAGGCCGTCCAGCGGGGGGTATTCATCGGGCCTCCTTGCGCTCGTTGCGGCTGAAAATGCGGTTATTCACCCAGGTGGTGCTGGCGATGATCAGGAACAGCAGCCAGGAAATGGCCGACGCCGTGCCGAAGTCGCCGGAAGAAAACGCCGTCTTGTAGACGAAGATGGCCGTCGTCATCACCGACTGGCTCACGCCGCTGGACTCGGCCACCAGCACGAACGGTTCCTCGAACAGCTGCAAATTGCCCATGATGGTGAGCGTCACGGCCAGGTAAATCATGGGCTTCAGTTGCGGCAGGGTGATGTACCAGAATTGCTGGCGCTTGGAGGCGCCATCGATGGTGGCCGCCTCGTACAGGTCCTTGGGAATGACCTGCAGCGCGGACAAATACAGCACCAGGTTCCAGCCCAGATAGCGCCAGAAGATGACGAAGGCGACGGCTGGCTTGATGAACAGCGAGCTGCCCAGCCAGTCGATCGATTCGGCAGGGAATAATCCGCCCACTAGCGGCAAGCTGGCGCACCATTCGATCAGCACATTGATCTGGCCGTAGTCGCGCGAGAACAAGGTATTGAAGACCATGGCGATGGCCACGCTGGAAGTGATGAACGGTAAAAAGTAAATGCCGATCACCAGGTTGCGCGAGCGCTTGAAGCTGTTGTGGATGAATGCCGCCAGCGGAATGGCCACCAGATGCTGCGGCACGCCCGATGCCAGCGCCAGCCAGAGCGTATTGCCCAATGAGCGCAAAAACCACGGGTCGCTCAAGGCATACCTGTAATTATCCAGGCCCACCCACTGCATGGCTTCCACGCCGCTGGCCGCTTCCCACTGGTTGAACGACAGGTAGATGGAAAACAGCAGCGGGAACAGGCTGAAGACGGCGAATAAAATGAAGAAGGGGCTGATGAAAATATACGGCGCCCACTTTTTCATGTTGAAGCGTTTTCGTGCCGGCCGCGCCGAGGCGGGCGCGTCTTGCGCCAAGGACGCCGAGGGCGTGCTCATGGCCGGCTCCCGGTTTGATCTGGATGAAGAGTCATGCTGCTTCCTAGCGCCGCGCGCGGTGGGTGATCAGGGCCTTGGCGTCGGCCAGGGCCGTCTTGATATCCTTGTTTTGCGCCAGCACGCTTTCCAGTTCCATGTTGACGATGTCGCGCGCCACGGCGTCAAACTTGTCGACGCGGATGACGGGAATCTTCGCTGCCGTCTCGCGCGCCAGCAGGCGCGTCTTCTGGCCACCGAAATACGCTTGCGGCTCGTCCATCATCGGGTCCGCATAGGCGGCCTTGAGGGCCGGAAAAGCGCCGATTTCTTTCAAGGAGTGCAGCACGATGTCCTTGTTGACAGTCATGAACTTGATGAATTCCCAGGCTTGCACCTTGTTGGCCGCCTTTTTCGGGATGCCGTAGAACGATCCGCCGTAGGACGCCAGCGCGCCGGCCGGCAAGTTCGCCGCGCGCCACTGGCCTTTCGAATCCGGTGCCAGCCATTTGGCCAGGTGGCCGCTGAGCCAGGAACCCATCATCTGGCTGGCCACCTTGTCGCGTTTGAAGCCTTCGGCCCACTCGCCCGTCCAGGCTACCGTGCGCGCGTCGATGCCGGCCACCCTTGCCGCCTTGGCCAGTTCGAAGGCCTTGACGAAACGGGGCGAGTCGACCAGCACTTGCCCCTTGTCGCCAAAATAAATGCCTTCGCCATCCTTCAGGTTGGCGCGTATATAAATGTCGGCCAGGTCGCTGGCGCCAGCCAGCAGATAGGTGCCCGTGGCGGCCTTGAGTTTCTTGCCGGCGGCGATGTACGACTCCCACGATTGCGTCAGGTCGCTTTCCTTGATACCCGCCTTGTCCATCAAGTCCTTGCGGTAGAACAAGGTTCCTGGCCCCAGGTCGGCCGGCATGGCGCCCAGGGTGCCGCGCGAGCTGGTCGCCTGCACGAAGGTGAATGGCACGAACTGGGCGCGGTACTGCCCCGCCCCGTAAGGCGCCTGCAGCAAGTCCTCCATGCCCTTCGATTCGGCAAAGCTGCCGACATAGCGGAAGTCGATCGCCATCACGTCGGGCAGGCGCGCGCCGGCGGCCAGCGCCGTCGTCATCGAGTTGTGATGGTCGTCGATCTGCAGGCTGACCAGCTTGACCTTTACTTGCGGATACAGCTTTTCCCACAGGGGCAAGGCCGTCTTGACGGCGCGGTCCAGGTCGGGGAACGAAGCGATGGTAATGGTGGCGGGCGCCAGCACCGGCAGTGGCGGCGCCGGTGGAACGGCTGCGGCTGCAGGAGCTGTGGCGGCGGCGCTGGCCACACCCGCGGCCAGGGTCAGCGCGAACAGCAAGGACGCGGCAGGTAAGGCTGCGTCAGGAATGCTTGACTTCATTATTTCATCTCCGATTATTGAGCGTCTTCTATCTTGAAAACGTTTTCACAACATGTGTCTATTTAACACCGCAAAGAAAATGAAGTCAATCAAAAAAGTTGTCATTTTTATTGATGACGCCTGAGAATTAAGCATCGCGATGCGGCTTTCCTCCTATGAAAAACGGGGAAATATCACCGTTCAAAGGCTGTTGTTTTTCATGAAAACGTTTTCAAGCCTTCTCTGCCACTGATGTTCCCCTGACAGGCCTGGCCACCATGCGCCCGGCCTGCGCGCCTATTTATGGTAATCTTTCGTTGAAAAGGTTTTCACGACAGTGACAACCTCGCAGCGCCAGCCTTGCCGCCCGTGTTTTTAACCTGGAATTGCCTTGACCGCCAACGACCACGCTTCCTCCCCTTCCACCTTGCTCGACGTGGCCCGCCAGGCTGGCGTGTCGCCCAGCACCGTCTCGCGCATCCTGAACGGCACGGCCAAGGTTTCCGACGACAAGCGCGACGCCGTGCTGGCGGCCATTGCACAAATGAAATTCGCGCCCAACCAGATGGCGCAAGGCTTGAAAAAAGGCCGCTCGCTGACCATCGGCATCGTGGTCCAGGATATTTCCAGCCCCTTCTTCGATGAAAGCCTGCGCGGCGTGGACGATGGCTTGAAGGGCACGGGCTATGCGTCCGTCATCGTCAGCGGCCACTGGAATGCGCAAGAGGAAGCGGACCGCATCCGTTTACTGCTGGCGCGCAAGGTGGACGGCATCATTTTGCTGTCCGGGCGCATCTCGGACCAGAGCGTGCTGGATTTTTCGCAGCAGCGCCCCATCGTCTCGACGGGGCGCGCACTGGCGACCAAAAGCGCCATCGGCTTCAAACTGGACAACGAATACGGCGCCTACCTGGCCGTGCGCCACCTGGTCGAGCTGGGCCACCGCCGCATCGCCTTCGTTTCCGGGCCGGCCAACAACACGGATGCGGCCGAGCGCCTGACCGGCTACCAGCGCGCGCTGCGCGAAGCCGATATTGCCATCGACCCAAAATTGATGGTGGAAGGCGATTTCCACGAGGCAAGCGGCATGCTGGCCATGAACCATTTGTTTGATACGCATCAACAATTTAGCGCAGTCTTCGCCGCCAATGACCTGTCTGCCTATGGCGTGCGCCTGTGCCTGTACCGCAAGGGCATCCGCGTGCCTGACGATATCTCGCTGGTCGGCTTCGATGACTTGCCAGGCTCGTCCTACACGACGCCGCCCCTGACGACCATCCACCAGCCCCTGTACGACATCGGCCGCATCGCCACGGAGGCGCTGCTGGGCCTGATCAATGGCGAAGCGGTGCAGGCGACGCTTCCACCGCTGGAACTGATCGTGCGGGAAACCACGCGGCGTGTTCGTTGAGGGATGCCAGAAAGCATTTCCACCGGTTTCGCGCTGAACGAGAATCATTACGCCAAGGGGATCGCCAACGCATGGCGGAATCTGCAGCAATGGCGCATCCGCTTTACAATAGTGGCTCGTTCAGCAAGAATGCTTGATGCAAGCAACCAGGCTCAACCATCTGGCCCCAGGCCGGATGACTCCGAACACTCACCACAAAGGGACATCACATGGAACATACTCTGCCACCACTGCCGTATGAAATGGACGCTCTGGCGCCGCATATTTCGAAAGAAACCCTGGAATACCACTATGCCAAGCATCACCAGGCGTATGTCACCAACTTGAACAACCTGATCAAGGGCACCGAGTTCGAGAACCTGTCGCTGGAAGAGATCATCAAGAAATCGTCGGGCGGCATCTTCAACAATGCAGCCCAGGTATGGAACCACACGTTCTACTGGAACGGCATGAAGCCAGCCGGCGGCGGCGCACCTACCGGTGCCGTGGCTGACGCGATCAACGCTAAATGGTCGTCGTTCGACAAGTTCAAGGAAGAATTCACCAAATCGTGCGTGGGCAACTTCGGTTCGGGCTGGACCTGGCTGGTGCAAAAAGCCGACGGTTCCGTCGACATCGTCAACACATCGAACGCCGGTTGCCCATTGACCACCGGCGACAAGCCACTGCTGACCTGTGACGTATGGGAACATGCCTACTACATCGACTACCGCAACCTGCGCGCCAAGTACGTGGAAACGTTCTGGGGCCTGGTCAACTGGGAATTCGTTGCCAAGAACTTCGCGTAAGCGCGTTCCTGCCAACGTAAAATAAATGACGGCATGAAAATATGACATAAAAATAACATTTGTCATATTTTCCTAAAGGAAGTTTTTACCGCAAGGTAATCACTTCCTTTTTTGCGTGCGAGTGCATGATCGAGCCGGAGGCTTCGCGCAAATCGATGACCTGCAGCAATGCATGACCATCAAGTCCTGAAAGAGCGCACTAGCGTGCAAGGCTACTTTGCCGACGGAGAACTGACGATATTGTCGGAATTTACTAAACATTTACGTGTCGGACCGAGCAATTTACATCTTGCTTACGCATGCCCCGCTACACTTTCTCATTTGCAACAAATGCGTTCAGCCCTCCGGGCCGAAGCAAGTGCTGGGCATTTTTGTTACTGCTGCGTGCCGCCTGGCGCGCAGTGGCGGCGCGATGCCGCGCCAGAACCTCCCACGCCTTCCATGACCGCACCGCAGCGCACCAAGAATGAACACTTTTTCCAGCAATGGCTGATCCACGCCATGGTGCTATTCGCACTGGCCGGCTTCATTGGATTCACCCAGTACGAGGAATATCACCGGATTGATACCCAGGAACACGAACGGCTGACGATGCAGGCGGAAATCGTGGAGAAGAATTTAACGCCGCAATTGAATTTGACCAAGCAGGTGATCGACAGCGTCATCGATGAACTGGCGGCCTGGCAGGCGCAAGGAGACCATCTGCGGCAGGTGAATCACTCGCTCAAAGTGATCAACAATGCACTGATCGGTATTCGTCCCATCCTGGTCATTGGTCCTGACGGGCGCCTAGTGGCCGGCAGCGACGCAAGCATGAGCAGCGACAATTTTCACCAAAATGATTGCTTCCAGAAAGCCATGCGGCTCGCCGATCCGCAATTGCTGCACCTTAGCGCGCCGCCTGGCAACACCGCCGTTCCCGCCGCCATCACTCTGTGTCGCCGCATCAGCGGGTTTCAAGGCAGCTTTGGTGGCATCGTCATGGTCAGCCTGGCGCCGGCATACTTTTCCGACCTGCTCGATTCGGTTCGTTATGCCCGCGATGTAGTTAGCTCGATCTCACGCGAAGACGGCCAGTTGTACATGGTTTCGTCGCGCCAGAGCGGCGCCGGGACGCCTGGACCACTGACCGGCATGGCGCCCGGCACCGGCAAGAAACGCATGGTCGCCGAACGCCTCGTGCCATCGGGCGCGGCCACCTTCGGGACGACGCTGCGCATCGCCGTCAGCCGCGACACCGAGGTCTTGTTCGCGCCATGGCGCCACAGCCTGTATGTGCAAAGCGTGCTGTTCGGTTTGGTCGCCGTATTGAGCACACTTGGGCTACTGATCATCCAAAAGCGGCACCGGCTGCGACGCGTCGAGCGCAAGAAGACAGAGAAGCAAATACAGCAATTGGCCTTCTTCGATCAACTCACCAAGCTGCCAAACCGCATCTTGCTGCTGGATCGCCTGAAGCAGGCAATGAAGAGCAGCTTGCGCAGCGGCAACCATGGCGCGGTACTGTTCATCGATCTCGACAACTTCAAGACGCTCAACGACACGCTTGGGCACGACATGGGCGACCTGTTGCTCAATCAAGTCGCGCGGCGCCTGGTCCTGTGCGTGCGCGCGGGCGACACCGTGGCCCGCCTGGGCGGCGATGAGTTCGTCGTCATGCTGACGGACTTGCATATGAATGCGGAACATGCGGCGGCACAGGTCGATATCGTCGGCAACAAGATACGCAAGGAATTGAGCCAGACCTACCGGCTCAACCAGCTTACCCATCGCAGTACGTCAAGTATCGGCGCCACGCTATTCATGGGTAATCTGACGAGCATTGACGATCTGCTCAAGCAGGCGGACCTGGCCATGTACAAATCCAAGGCGGTGGGACGCAATGCCTTGCGCTTCTTCGATCCCGCCATGGAGGTGGCCATGCTCGAACGGGCCGCGCTGGAAACGGACTTACGCGACGCCGTTCCATGCCGCCAGCTGATACTCCATTACCAGCCCCAAATCGACCACACCGGACGCGTTACCGGAGTCGAAGCGCTGGTGCGCTGGCAACACCCGATACGCGGACTGGTGCCGCCGGGCGACTTCATTCCGCTGGCCGAAGAAATCGGCGTGATCCTGCCGCTGGGGCAATGGGTGCTTGAAACGGCCTGTACACAATTGCTCGCCTGGGCCGGACGCCCCGACATGCGCCACCTGAGCATCGCGGTCAACGTCAGCGTGCGCCAGTTCAACCAGGAAGATTTTGTCGATCAGGTGCTGTTCGCCCTGGCCAGCAGCGGTGCCGATCCGCGTCGTCTCAAGCTCGAGCTGACCGAGAGCCTGCTGGTGTCCGACGTCGACGGCGTGATCGCAAAAATGTCCTCGCTCAAAGCGCACGGCGTCGGTTTTTCGCTCGACGATTTTGGCACAGGCTATTCCTCGCTAGCCTATCTCAAGCGGCTGCCGCTGGATCAGTTAAAGATAGACAAGTCTTTTGTCCGCGACGTGATCCATGACCCTAGCGATGCATCGATCGCCAAAACCATCATCGCCCTGGCCCGCAGCCTGAACATTGCTGTCATCGCGGAAGGCGTCGAGACGCTGGCGCAGCGTGATTTCCTGGCGCGCTATGGTTGCCGCGCCTATCAGGGATATTTCTTCAGCCGGCCGTTGACACTGCCGGACCTGGAAGCATTTGTGCAGAGGCGCTGTGCGGCGACCGCTACTGCGCCGTCGTAGACGCGCAGCACGTTCCGTTTTATGTCCATGCAGAAAGCAGTTGCTGAGAAACTCGCTGCCCGCCTCGATGCCAACGGCAAGCAAACCTTGAAGGCGGGCCAGCTGGCGTGGATAGGCAAGCGCAACAAGAGCTGTTCAAAGCGCGAATCATCGGGCTTTTATGTCAACCTCGATTGCGCCAGCCAGACCACCATCGAACGCGCGCAATTGCTGCAAGAGCGCGTGCGCGAATACGTGAATGCCGGCTGCCAGAACAGCAAACTGTCAGCTGTCCATGCGCTGGCGCAAGCGGGAGGCGCCAGCTGAACCGTCCTTTGGCTGAGCGCCCCACGTCAAAGAGGCCGGCTCACACGGGCAGGCGCGCCGCCTTGAAGCGCCGCCACGCCTTGTGCATGTGGCTATCCGCGCCGGGCGACTGCGCGCGCGCCGCCAGGTAGCCACGCAGGTAGGCGGCGTGCAGCCGCAAGGCAGCCTGGCCACGCTGGCCATCGGCCAGTGCCTGCAGCAGCCGGTCGCCCACCTGCATGTCGTTGAGCTTGCCCAATTCATCCTGCAGCGCCGACAGGCGCGCCACATACGGCTTGACTGCGCGCGAAGGCAACAGCGAGGCAAGAAACTGCGTCGCATAGCGCGTCTTCTTGGCCGCGATACGCACCTGGTGGCGTTGCTGCGGCGTGGCATGCAGCAATCGCTTGCCGCGCTTCACCAGGCGGCGCTGATCCTTGCGCAAGCTTGTGCGGGCAAACGCGAGCACACCCGCGTCCAGCCGGCGCAACTGGCGCGCCGTAGCGTTGCCGCGCCAGTCCTGCGCCTGCAGCCAGCGCTGCAGACCCAGCATCGATGCCGTGTAGCGCGCCGAGCTGATGGCCTGGGCGGCGCGTGCGTGCGCGGCGCGCGCCTGCTTGCGTGCCGCCTGCGCCAGTGCTGCCGCCTCCTGCGCCGCGTCGCCATCGAGCTGCGCCAGCGTCTGGCCTGCCAGCACATCCCAGTCGCGCGCCTCGCCCAGTACGCCGCCCAGCCAATCGAGTTCGCTCTGCAATGCATCCGGCAGCGCCAGCAAGGGTTTGAACATGCCCAGCGCCGAGCGCAGCCGGCGCAGTCCTACGCGCATCTGGTGCAGGCTTTCCACGTCCTCGCCCGCCGCCACGCCATCCTGGTTGCCGCTGACCTGCGCCAGGCAATTGCTGCTGATGCTGAGGAAGGCTTGCTGCACCGTCATGCCCTCATCGAGCAGCACCGGCTGCGCCTTGACGGCGCGCAAGGGCTGCGACGCGGCCAGCCGGTAGCCGCGTTCGGCCTTGCTCATGTGGCCCAGTTGCAGCGGCACGTCCTGCAGCAAGGCCAGCGCCACGTCGAACAGGCTGGCCGCCTGCCCGTGCTTCAGCTCCAGTTCGATTTCACTGATGACTACGCTGCGCGCGTCCGGCCCGCTGCCGCTCTCGATCACGCCCTGGTCCAGCACGCATTCGATATGCTCGCCCTGCGGCGTCTGCAACTGCCACACCGTGCGTTCGATGCGCGTGGTAAACACGGGCTGCAAGCTGGCGCGGATGGCGTCCTGGCGCAGTAGCGCTCGCAGCGGCTGCCTGCGCCCGATGGCAGAGTCGAGCGCGTCGAGGTCGGGTTGCGGTCCGGCAACTTCGCCTTCCCATTCGTGACGGCTGTGCAGGCCGCCGCTAACACTGCCGCCTGCCTTCAGGGTTTGCACCCAGCGCCCGTCCACCTGGCGCACGCGCAAGCCCGCCTGGTGGCGGCATAATTGCAAGTCGGGCGTATCGACATAGATATCGTGCATCAGCAACAACTGCGGTTCGCCTGGCGCATAGTGCGCCAGCAGCGGGTGTGCGCGCAACCGGGGCGCGTCGCCTGGCGCCAGCAGCAATTTCAACTCGATTTCCATCACCGCTCCTTGTTCTTTGCTTAACTCTTGAATACCTATTGTAAAACGCAGCACGCGACGCCCGGTTTTGCGCCAGAATAAGCGCTTCATTCACTCAGGAGTTGCCATGACGTACTACGCCGCAGAGAATCGCTATGACACCATGCAATACCGCACCTGTGGGCGCAGCGGACTGAAACTGCCGCTGCTGTCCCTGGGACTGTGGCATAACTTTGGCGACAGCAACAGCCTCGCATCGCAGCGCGACATGCTGCGCACGGCCTTCGACCTGGGCATCACGCATTTCGACCTGGCCAACAATTACGGGCCGCCGTATGGCAGCGCGGAAAGCAATTTCGGCAAGCTGCTGCGCGACGATTTCCTGCCCTACCGCGATGAACTGATCATTTCCACCAAGGCGGGCTGGGACATGTGGCCCGGCCCGTATGGCCAGGGCGGCGGTTCGCGCAAATACGTGCTGGCCAGCCTCGATCAAAGCCTGCAGCGCCTGGGCCTCGATTACGTCGACATTTTTTATTCGCACCGCTACGACGCCGATACGCCGCTGGAAGAAACCATGGGCGCGCTGGCCACCGCCGTGCAGCAGGGCAAGGCGCTGTACGTGGGCCTGTCCTCGTATTCGCCACAAAAAACGGCCGAAGCTGCCGCCCTGCTGAAAGAGTGGAAAGTACCTTGCCTGATCCACCAGCCTTCCTACAATATGCTCAACCGCTGGATCGAGGAAGACGGCTTGCTCGACACCCTGCAAGAACAAGGCATGGGCTGCATCACCTTCACGGCGCTGGCGCAGGGGTTGCTCAGCGACAAGTACCTGAATGGCGTGCCGCAGAATGCACGCATCAACCGTCCCGGCGGCGGTTCGCTGCCGCAACAGCACCTGAGCGCGGAAAACCTGGCCCGCGTGCGCGCCCTGAATGAGATCGCCGCTCAGCGGGGCCAGACCCTGGCGCAGATGGCGCTGGCGTGGGTGCTGCGCGATGCGCGCGTTACCTCGACCCTGATTGGCGCCAGCAGCAGCGCGCAAATCCGCGAAAACGTGGCTGCCTTGCAGCAACTGACGTTCACCGCTGACGAACTGGCCGCCATCGACGTGCAGGCGCGCGAAGGCAATATCAACCTGTGGGCAGGCCCGTCGCGCGCCACGTAAGGCGCGCCGGCTCAGGTGGGCGACGGCAGCAGCGCGCATAGTTCGTGCGCCACCTGCAGGCGCCGCTCGGGCGTGGCCAGGGCCCCCACTTCGACCTGAACGGCACCGTCGCCGATGCGGATCAGCTGGTGCGGCCCTTGCGGTACCACGATGCGCGTGCGCCACGGCGTAAAACTGCTGCGACGGCACTGGCCTGCGCTGACTTTCTCGACCATCAGCACACCATCGCGCAGGGTAATATGCTCGTAATCGCCCGCGTGGCGCAAGTAATACAGCAAGGCGAGCGCCACCAGGCTCAGTTCGGCAAACGAAAAAACGGGGATATACCAGAAGCCGCGCAACGCAAAGGCGGCGGCAATCACGCTGGAAAACAGGCACAGCAAGCCATAGGCGCGCAGCAACTGGCGCGCGGTGAGGGTATTGTGGCGCGCAAACAGCCATTGCGGCTGTTCGCGCGAATCATCGCGTGGCATGGCGCCTCCCGCAACATCATCGCATCGGCCCTGGCGGACCAGGCTATCGTGTCTTGCCACCCGGCCCAAGCCGCACGGCCATCACGGCCGTTGGCAAACGCCAGCCTCAGCGGCCAAGATGCACGAGCGCGTGGCCCACGTGCTGCCACCAATGGTCGCGCGACTTGACCTGCTTCAGGCAAGACATATCGAGCTCCGTCGGAAACACGCGATCCTGGCATGCCCGGATTTGCAGGGCATAGCGCTGGTTTTCCGCCGCCGACAAGGCCACCATCAGCCAGAACGCCAGTGCCAGCAAGAGCACCAGCGAACTCCACGCAAGGTGATTGGTGGTACTTTTTTCACCCACGAACGCACGCGGCCGCGTCTCGCGGTACATCGACATCAAGCCTTTTTCTTTCTCTTCCGACATCTGCTTTTGCATCCTCGTGACATCCTATCCCGTGCCGGCCGGCTGGCCATGGCGCCACACGCGCCGCCTTGCCTTCATTTTACGCTGATGGCGCAGGAGAGGCGGTAATTCGCGGCGGCAATGCGCGGCAGGCAGCGTGGATCAGGGATGCGGCGCTGGCGCCTGCGCAGCGCCGGGTTTGGCATCGGCGTCCTCTGCCGACGGCTCGGGCACCATGCGCTCCACATGATCGACATCGATATCGCCGCCATCGGGCGCCGTGTTTTGCGGCTCCACGCCGGCGCGCTCGCCGGTGCCGGCCGCATCACTGTCGCTGTCGAGCGCTTCCGCATCCAGGCCGGGAACGCCCTGCATGTCGCTACCGCTGTCGGAACTGTCGCTGGGACCGAGCGCGCCCTTGCCGTGACCACGGCCGAGCACGCGGTCTGGGGTGACGGGTAAATTGTCCGGATCGAGTGAACTGCTGCTCATGGCTGACTCCCGTTAATAAAAAATCAGCTTACTCCCCTGGCCTGGCCAATGGCGCACGCCTGCACGCACATTTCCCCTTTGCAAATGCGGCATCGCACAAATATTTTCAGAAATTACTTCACAAATGTAATATTCATTGATATAGTTAATTCAAGTAAGCATCTTCTCATCCAGAAATTGCTTCATCGGCAGCACCGCGCCCGACCGCGCAGTACTGCCGAACCGACCGGTACGTGGCGAGCCGGCCCATCCACCCAGCCATCATGCACATATAGGAGTTTCATCATGCAAACCAAATCACTCGTCGCAGCATTGTTCGCCATCACCGCAGCTACCTCGGCTTTCGCGCAAAGCGCCGCACCAGCCGCCACCAGCGAGCAACTGACACGCGCCGACGTCACGGCCGAATACATCCGTGCCCGCAACGCCGGCGAAATCGCCACCAGCGAAGCCGACTATCCAAAGACCATCGCTACCGCGCCCAGCAACGTGACGCGCGAGCAAGTCGCGGCCGAATATATTCGTGCCCGCAACGCCGGCGAAGTCATCACCGGTGAAGCCGACTACCTGATAGCAACAATGCCGGTCAGCGCCAGCAACGTGACGCGCAAGCAAGTCATTGCCGAGCTCGCCGCCGCCCGCAAGGCTGGCCAGATCCCGCAAACGGAAGCCGACTTTGATGTTGCACAAATCAAATCGCACATGGTCCAATAAGAAACCAGTCAGCCGGTTTCAGTCAGTAACAACTCAGTTGCGGCGCAGCATTCGGGCCACTCCCGACGCGCACCGCGGCGAGCTGTGATTTCCCCTGCAACACCCCGACACCCCAACACCACTTTGTCCCGGAGTCCTTGCATGTCCCTGCACCGCCGCCTGCTTGCCGCCAGCCTGACCCTTGCCTTGAGCGCTTGCGCCGACATGGGCCATATCGCGCCGCAATCGGCCATGCTCGACGCCAATGCGCTGCAAGCCAGCAAGGCCATGGATGCTGCCGCCAGCGCCGCCATCGACTGGCCGCGCTCGCAATGGTGGCAAGACTTGCACGACCCGCAGTTGAACCGCCTGATGCAGCAGGCGCTGGCCGACAGCCCTACCTTGCGCGGCGCCAAGGCGCGCGTGCGCCAGGCCGAAGCGCTGGCCGGCGCGGCCGAAGATAGAACCGGCCCGCAAGCGGACGCGGCCGTCTCCATCAACCGCGAACTGTATTCACAGCACGGCAGCACGCCGGCGCCGCTGGCCGGCAATTACGCTTGGCGCAACCAGGCCACCATCACTGCCTCGTACGACCTCGACCTGTGGGGCCGCAACCGCGAAGCGCTCGCTGCCGCGCTGGGCGATGTGCAGATGGCCTCGGCCGAATCGCAGATGGCCCGCCTGGCCCTGGAAACGGCGCTGGTGCGCACCTACATCCAGCTGTCGTATGAATTCGCCTTGCAAGATGTCATCGAACGCAGCCTGGCGCAGCGCGCGCGCGTCCTCGACATCACGCGCCAGCGCAAGACCGCCGGCATCGGCACCGATATTGACGTAGCGCAAATTGAAACCACCCTGCCTGCCGGGCGGCGCCAGCTTGAGCAATCGGCCGAATCGCTGGCCCTGCTGCGCAACCAGCTGGCGGCCCTGTCGGGCAAAGGCCCGGCGGCCGGTGCGGCACTCACACGGCCCGTGCTGCGCCTGGACCAGCCGCTGGCCATCCCGCAAGCCTTGCCAGCCGACCTGATCGGGCGCCGTCCCGACATCGCCGCCCAGCGCTGGCGCGTGGAAGCGGCGGCGCGCCGCATCGACGCGGCCAAGGCCGAGTTTTACCCGAACGTCAACCTGGTGGCGTTTGCCGGCCTCCAGGCCTTTGGCTTCAGCCATTTTCTCGACGCCAATTCGCAGATCCGCGGCGCCTCGCCCGCGCTGAGCCTGCCCATCTTCGCCGGCGCCCGCCTGCGCGCCCAGCTGGGTAGCCAGACGGCCATCTATGACGGCGCCGTGGAGCAATACAACGCCACCGTCATCAACGCCATGTCGGACGTCGCCAATGCCGTCACAAAGGCCCAATCACTGCAAAAGCAGCACCAGTTGACAGTGCAGGCGCTGGCCACGGCGCAGCGCGCGCGCGACCTGGCAGAAAAAGCCTACCAGGCCGGCATGAGCGACGCCATCAACATGCTCAACACGCAAGTGGCGTTGCTGGCGGAAGAACAGCAGCAAGCGCAAAATGGCGCACGCGAACTCGATCTTTACGTTTCCTTGATGAATGCATTGGGAGGCGGCATCTAGGTCCGCAATGTTCGCGTTGCGCCAGCTCAACAAGATACAATCGGAGCCTCATTCACACATGAAGGACTATGACATGACCGCTTTTGACGCCACCTCCAAGCGGCTGCAACATATCCGCACGCGCATGCCAGAGTTCCCCATGGAACTGATGCGCCTGTTGCGCATGACGTACCACATTCAAAAAGGCATGAAGGACCTGACCAACGCCGCGCTGAAAAAGCACGACCTGGTCGATGCCAGCTACATGGTGCTGGCCGTGCTGTACGGCACGGACGACGAAGCCTCGAACGCCTGCACCCTGGGCATGGCTTCCCATGAAAAGCCGGCCAACCTGACGCGCGTGTGCAACGACCTGGAAACGCGGGGTCTGATCCTGCGCGGCACGCGCCCCGGCGACCGCCGCTCGGTGATGATTTCGCTGACCGACAAGGGCCGCACGCTGATCGAAACGGCGCTGCCGGACGTGTACCAGGAAACCGCGTCCCTGTACGAAGGTTTTACGCAAGAAGAACTGCAAGTGCTCGACAAGCTGTACGTGCGCCAGTTGCGCAACCTGAACAATCTCAACAACCAGAACTGATAGCCTATCGATGACGCCAGCCACAGCAACAACACCTACGCACGGCGCCCTGCCCCGGGCGGCCCACTGGCTGGCGCTGGCGCTGCAAGACTGGCGCAAGACGGAAGGCGAACGCTGGATCTACGTCGGCAAGAACCTGATCGCCGCCTTCTGCGCCCTGTGGCTGGCTTACCGCCTGGGCCTCGATTCGCCCAGCACGGCCATGACCACCACCGTCATCCTGGCCATGCCCAGCAGCGGCATGGTGCTGGAAAAAAGCTTTTACCGTTTATGCGGCACCCTGCTCGGATGCACCGCCGCGCTGACCCTGATCGGCCTGTTTCCACAGCAGCCGGTGCTGCTGTTTGCCGGCCTGGCCCTGTGGGTGGGTCTGTGCACCAGCGGCTCGGCGCTGCACCGCAACGCGCAATCGTATGTGTACGTGCTGGCTGGCTACACGGCCTGCATGATCGTGCTGCCCGCCATCGAGCAGCCGACACAAGTGTTTGCGCTGGCCGTCACGCGCGTGGCCGAAGTGGGCCTGGGCATCATCTGCTCGGCTGCCGTCTCCAGTGTGCTGCTGCCGCGCCACCAGGGCACGCAAGTGATGCGCACGGTGCAGGCTCGCTACGGAAAACTCCTCACCTTCTGCCAGGACGTGCTGCAGCAAAAGCTCACACCGGCGCAGGTGGAATTGACGCATTTGCAGTTTGCCGCCGACGTGGCGGCGCTGGAACTGGGCCGCTCGGCCGCCCTGTTTGAAGTGACCAGCGCGGTGGGCCACGCGCGCGCGCAAAACCGCAAGCTGCACGCCTTCAACGCCACCTTCATGACGGCGCTGACCACCTTCTACACCTTCCACCGCCTGTTCGACCGCCTGCAGCTCGACGGCAAAACACAAAGTATGCAGGTGATGCAAGCCTGCGCGCCCCTGTACGCCATCGTCGCCGAAGCGCTGCAGGCGACGCCGTCGCAAGGCTCGCTCGACACCATGCAGCAGCACCTGCAAGCGGCGCTGGCGCTGGCGCGCGCGGAGATTGATACGGCACAAGTCGCGCATGCCCAGCGCATCGATTTCGACACCGTCTGCGAGCTGCTGGAACGCTTTGCGCGCGACATGAGCCGCTTTCACGAAGTGTATTTCAGCCTGGCCCACGATACGCCCCTGGAGATCAGCACGCCGCAAGCGTATGCACCAAAGACGCCGCCCGCGCTGGTGATCGCCAGCGGCGTGCGCGCGGCCATCTGCCTGGGTCTGCTGGCCCTGGGCGCCTACTTCCTGGCTTGGCCCTACGCCAGCACGGCGATGCTGATGGCGGCCATCTTCACCGCGCTGGCCTCATCCGCGCCGCGCCCCATCGTGATGATACGCCAGGTTCTGACGGGCTTTTTGTTCGCCATGCCGCTGTCGCTGATCTGCCTGTATTTCGTGCTGGTGCACGGCGACGGTTTCCCCATGCTGATGCTCAGTTTTGCGCCGTTCCTGGCCATCGGCCTGTACCTGATGACCAATCCCGCCAAGCTCGGCGTGGGCCTGGGCATCTCGACCTTCGTCACGCAGATGGCGCCGACCAACGTAATGCATCTGGATGGCGCCGCCTTTTTGAACATGGGCATGGCGCTGATCGTCGGCCTGATGCTGGCCGCCGTGGTGTTTGCCGTGATCCTGCCCGAACACACCATGGGCCACAAGGACCATATCGGCCCGGCCCTGTGGCGCGAAGCGCTGCATGCGTGCACGGCGCCGGCCCGGCGAATCAAGCACCGCTTCGACAACCGCGTGCGCGATTTGCTCAGCCAGCTCAATGCAGCGGCGGGCCCGGCGCCGGGCGAGGCCACGCGCACCGTCGTGCGCCAGGCCTTGACCCTGCTGGAAATCGGCCACTCGGTGATCGAACTGCGCGAACTGATCGCCAGCGCCCGGCCAGGCGCCACGCCGCACGCGCTGCAGCAATGCGTGGACGGCATCGCCGCCTGGCTGCGCACGCGCGGCGATACGCAATTGCAGGCGGCGCTGGTCGCCACCTTGCAGGCGGGCACCGTGGTGCGCGCAGCCCAGGCTGAGGCCGATACGTCGCCCGAGCGCAGCGCGCGCCTGCAAACGGCGCTGACCGACCTGCACTCGATCTACACTTCATTACTCGACCATATGGCGCCTGGCGCCGGAGACCACCATGCCGCGTGAATTCGCCCTGTTCGGTATCTTGATACCTACCCTGCTGCCCCTGTTCATTCTCAGCATCGGCCTGCAAACCCTGCTCGACCGCGTGCTGGGCTGGCTGGGCGTATACCGCATGGTGTGGCATCCATCGCTGGCGCGCCTGTGCATCTTCATCGCCATCTTTGGCGCGCTGGCCCTGTCGCTGTATAAATAATTAAAAAACTGTTCATTCTGATCAAGGAAGGGCTGCCGACATGGTAACCAAACTGACCCGCTACGCAATCACCGTGCTGCTATTGGCCGCAGCGCTCTGGATAGGCAAGACCGTCTGGGACCGCTACATGGCATCGCCATGGACGCGCGACGGCCGCATCAAGGCCGATATCATCAACATCAGCGCCGACGTGGCCGGCACCGTCACGGACGTGCTGGTGCGCGACAACCAGGTGGTGCAAAAGGGCGACATCCTGTTCGTCGTCGACAAGGAACGCTATGTCAGCGCGCTGGCCCAGGCCGACGCCGTGCTGGCCGCGCAAAGGACGGAGCAGGGCCGCCGCAGCAAGGAAGCGCAGCGCCGCGCCGGCCTCGACGCCAGCATCATCTCCACGGAAAGCCGCGAAAGCGCCGCCTTTGCCGCCACCTCGGCCACCTCGCAAGTGCAGGCAGCGCAGGCAGTCCGCGCGCTGGCGCAGCTGAACCTGGAGCGCACCACCGTGCGTGCGCCCGTCAGCGGCTACGTGACGAACCTGAACGTGCACAAGGGCGACTTCGCCGCCGTCGGCGCGCCCAAGCTGGCCGTCATCGACAGCGCCTCGTACTACGTCGTCGGCTACTTCGAAGAGACCAAGCTGGGCATGCTGGCGCAGGACGACAAGGCAGAAATGAAGCTGATGAGCGGCGGCACCCTGCACGGCCACATCGAGAGCATCGCGCGCGGCATCACCGACCGCGACGCCACCACGGGCCGCGAACTGCTGGCCGACGTCAACCCCACCTTCAACTGGGTGCGCCTGGCACAGCGCGTCCCCGTGCGCATCCACATCGACCAGCAAAACAAGAACCAGGTGCTGGTGGCCGGCACCACCTGCACCGTGGTGGTGACACCCCATTCGGCGACGGTCAAGGCCACCCCAGCGGCGCCGGCCAAGGCGTAGAAATCTAGCGCCCGCCGGCCACGTCGAGGATGCTGCCCGTGACATACGTCGCGCCGGGCCCCAGCAGGTACAAGATGGCGTCCGCCACCTCTTCCGGCTGGCCGCCGCGCTGCATCGGCACGCCAGACTCCAGGCGCGCCACCCTTCCCGGCTCGCCGCCCGAGGCGTGGATCTCCGTGTAGATGATGCCGGGGCGCACGCCGTTGACGCGGATGCCTTCGCCCGCCACCTCTTTTGCCAGGCCGATGGTGAGCGTGTCGACGGCGCCTTTCGAGGCCGCATAGTCAATATACTCACCCGCCGAACCGATGCGCGCGGCCACCGACGAGACATTCACGATGCGCCCGCCCTGCCCTTTCGAGGCCGTCGACATGCGCCGCACGGCTTGCTGGCAGCACAGGAAATAGCTGATCACGTTGGTGCGCAGCACGCGCTCCATGCGCTGCATGGAAATGTCGACCAGCCGGCATTTCTGCTCCAGCACGCCGACATTATTGACCAGCGCCGTCAGCGTCCCCAGGCGCGCATCGACTTCAGCAAACAGGCGTTCCACATCGGCTTCGTCGCTGACGTCGGCCTGCACCGCGATGGCCTCGCCGCCGCTGGCCGTGATGCGTGCACACAGCGCCTCGGCCGCCTGCGCATCGCGCACATAGTTGATGCACACGGCATAGCCCTGGCGCGCCGCCAGCACGGCTGTCGCCGCACCGATGCCGCGACTGCTGCCCGTAATCAGAATGACTTCCTTCATTGCCTCTCCTCGGTGGTTGTAGCTGCATGATAACCGCAATTTGCAGGCGCAAAAAAACCCGCGCGTGGCGGGTTTGCGTCCATGCGGCACTCAATACTCAATTTCGGAAGTGCGTCATGGCATACGTCAGGTGCTGCCACCAGTGGTCGCGCGTCTGCACGCTGGCCAGGCACTTCGCATCGACCTCGGTCTTGAACGCGGGGTCCACGCAGGCCTTGCTGGCCAGCGCATTGCGCTGGTTTTCCACATTGACGACGGCAAGCGAAAGCCAGGCCACGAGGGCGACGGCCAGCACGCATAAAGTCCATGGCAGCTGTTTCATGACAATCTCCGCTTACTTCTTGGCTGGCGCGGGAGTGCGCTCTTTCAGGGTGCGCGCCACCAGTTCATCCATCACGCGCAGGGTCGCTGCCTGGGTCTGCGGCTCGGACTGGCCCGGACGCGACAGCTGCGCCGGCGACGTCACGAAGCGGCCATCGATGACGATGGTCGGCGCGCTGTCGATCTTGCTGGCGGTGATCAGCTGTTCATTGCGTTTGAGCTTGGTCTGCACGCCGAAGGAGTTGAACATTTCCAGGTATTTTGCCTTGTCGATGCCATTCTTCACCAGCAGGTCGAGGATGGCGTCATCGCGGTTCAGGCGGTTGCGCTCGACGTGGATGGCGCGGAAGATCTTGTCGTGGAACTGCTCCAGCTGGCCCATCGCCTCCAGCGTGATGTAGGCCTTCGCCTGCGGATCTTTCGGGCCGGAGAACGCCAGGTGGATGCGGCGGAAGGCGATCTTGTCGCCCTGCTTCTTGACCCAGTCGTGCATCAACGGATCGAGCGCATAGCAATGCGGGCAGGAATACATGAAATACTCCACCACTTCCACCTTCTTGCCCGTGTCCGTACGCACTGGCGTGGATAGCGTGGTAAAGCCGGTATCGGCCGCCATGGCGCCGCCGGTGGCAGCCACCAGGGTGACGGCGGCGAGCAGGGGACGCAAGAAACGCAGAAAACGCATGATAATCCTTCATGATAAATAGTCGAGAACGAGGCGAGATTACCACTTTTTGCGCCGTCCATCGGGCCCCGGATAGAAAAAAGGCGCGTTTCCTTGCGCCAGACGTCGCCGATTAAGCCCCAATTAAGCTCCACCTCAGCGCCGCCGCGCGAATGCATCAGAAATGGTAGCGCGCCGAGACGCGCAGCTGGCGCGCGTCCTTCTGGTAAATGCTGGAACGGCAGCCCGGCGCATCGCCGTAGTGGCGGCGGTTGGCCAGGTTGCTGCCGGCCAGTTCCAGTTCCCAGGCGCCCAGCTTGCGCACGTAGCGCCCGTCCAGTGTGGCAAACGCGGGCACTTGCGCCAGGCAGCTATTGTCAAAATCCGGGCCATAGCGCAGGGCGCGCAGCCACTGCACGCCGGCATCAACACTGGCGCCGCCCGGCGCCGTCCAGTACAGGTGCACGGTGGCCAGGGTTTTCGGCACCAGCGCGATATCCGGACCGTGGTAGGCGTAATCGTCATAGCGCGCATGCACCTGCCGCACTTGCGCGTCGAGGCGCCACGCAGGCGCGATGGCCACGCTGGCCTCGATGGCGATGCCGTCGCGCCGCGACGGATCCAGGTTGCCGGCGAAGCCCAGCTGGCCCAGGCTCTGGTCGAAGACGATCTGGTTGCTCAGGCGTTCGCTGAAGACGCGCACGGAGGCGCTGCGGGCGCTATCGCCGTAGGTGGCGCCGAGCTCCGTTTCGCGCCGCACCTGCCCTGCCAGCGGACGGTAACCGGCGCTGGTATAGCCATCGTCATCGATACGGTAGCTGCGCGTGGTGCTGACGTACACGCTCAGCTGCGGGCGCAGCAGCACGCTGGCCTGCACATTCCAGGCGTTCTGGTTTTCCCAATCACTGCCACCGGGCGGCATGTCGGCCGGATCGAGCTCGATCTGTTCATGCCGCAGCCCCAGCAGCAGGCGCGGCGCCAGCCAGCCGCCAAAGGCCAGTTCTTCGCGCAGCAGCAGCGCGCGTGAAAACTGGCGCCGCTGCCCGTCACCATCGCGCCGCAGTATGCCGCCGCCCGAGCGCCGCTCCCACTGCATCAGGTCCAGGCCCACTTCCGTATCCGTGCCCACGCCGCCCACCTTGCCGTAATGGCGCACGCGGGGCGACAGTTGCAGGCGGCCGCTGCGGTAGGACGACTCGGCGCTGCCTGCCGCGCCCGCATACTGGGCCGCAGCGTGTTTTTCCCGCTGCGACAGTTCCACGCCCAATTCAAAATTACCCACATAGCGCTGCACGAAGGCGCTGGCACGCTGCACTTCATAGCGGTACAGGTCTTCCGGGCGCGCCGCCAGCAGGGCCAGGTAGGGCGCCTCTGGCGCCGGGTAGCGCGTATCTTGCCTCATCTGCTCGACAGTGAAGCCGAAGCGGCCCTGGCGCAGTTTCCACTCCGCGCCGCCGTTGACGCCGCGCCGCTGGAACACGCTGCCATCGCGGTAATTGCCATTGCGCTGCTCATCCATCGCCGCGTCGAGCACCATGCTGCCCTGGCCATACGACAGGGCGCCGCGCACGCTGCGCTGGCCGCCCTGCGCCAGTTCGGTGGACAGGTCGCCATGCCTGATGCCGTCGGCAACGGCCGCCGCGCTGCCGCCCACATCAGCGCCTTCCTGCGCGCACGCCGGCATGGCCAGGGCGCACAGCAGCATGGTGCGCGTGGCAACAGTCAGGACGAGGGGAACAGGCATCATGGCGGCTGGCTTGAGTGCGATGGCGCGACGCGGGAGCGTGGCGTTAAAGGCGGGGATGGCAAAAGCGAATCATTATACGCACGCGGCGCCGTGCGGCAAACGCCAGCGCCGGCGCCGTCAGCTTTCCAGGCGCGCTTCCTCGGCAAGGAAATCGATGAAGGTGCGCACTTTCGACGACAGGTAGCGCCGGCTGGTGTAGACGGCATACACGCTGCCGCCGGCCAGCTGGTAGCCATCGAACAGGCGCACCAGCCGCCCCGCCGCCAAGTCGCCATCCGTCTGCCACGACGGCAGCAGGGCGACGCCCATGCCATCGAGCGCAGCGGCGTGCAGCAGGCTTTCGTTATTGCATTGCAGCACGGGGGCGAACTTCACCGTGTCGCGCCCCTGCGACCCGTCGAAGGTCAATTCGTTGCCGTTTGACAACAATGAGTAGCTGATCATGGCGTGCTGCGCCAGCGCCTGCGGCACCAAAGGGTGACCCGCGCGCGCCAGGTAGGCCGGTGCGGCCACCAGATGAAAGGCGATGCTGCCGATGGGCCGCGCGATCAGACTGGGCGATGGCGCCTGGCTCACGCGCAAGGCCAGGTCAAACCCTTCTTCCACCAGGTTGACCACGCGTCCGCTCAAGTCGATATCGAAAGTAACTTCCGGGTAGCGTTCGCGGTAGGCGGCCAGGGTGCGCGTAAAGATGGCGTTGGCGAACCAGACGGGCGCGCTCAGGCGCAGCATGCCGCGCGGCACCACCGTCGTGCGGCCTACGGTCGCTTCCACCTCGTCGAGATTGTCGAGCATCTCGCGGCACTGTTCGAAATACACCTTACCGATTTCCGTCAGGCTCAGGTGGCGGCTGCTGCGGTTCAGCAGGCGCGCGCCCAGGTGGCGCTCCAGGTGCATCACGTGCTTGCTGACCATGGCCGGAGACAGGTCCAGACGCTCGCTAGCGCGCACAAAACTCTCCAGTTCCACCACGGCGCGAAACACGCGCATGCTGCGCAAGGTATCCATGGCATCCAATCATCAACAAAATGGAAATGATATATCAATAATACCGATCTTGATCAACTCACCGCACATGACTATCATGATTCCATCATCAGCCATTCCTATCCGGAGCCGCCATGCAAGAGCACACCTTTCCCACCTATTTTCTGTCGCACGGCGGCGGTCCTTGGCCGTTCATGAAAGAGCAGTTCGGCGACCGCTACGACGTGCTCGAAGCGTCGCTGCAGGATATCCCGCGCCAGGTCGGCACGCGGCCAACGGCCGTGCTGGTGGTCACGGCGCACTGGGAAGGGCCGCAGTTCCTCGTCTCGGCCAGCCCGCAGCCGGGCATGATCTACGACTACTCGGGCTTTCCGCCGCACACGTATCAGATTCAGTACCCGGCACCCGGTGCGCCAGCGCTGGCGGCGCAGGTCAAGCAGCTGCTCGACGCAGCCGGCCATCCGGCCCGCCTGGACCATGAGCGGGGCTTTGACCACGGCACCTTCAGCGCCCTGTTCCCCATCTACCCGCAGGCGGACGTGCCGCTGGTGCAACTGTCGCTCAAACACGGCTACGATCCGCTGACGCACGTCGAGGTGGGCCGCGCACTGGCCGGCTTGCGCCGGCAAGGCGTGCTGATCATCGGCAGCGGCCTCAGCTACCATAACCTGCGCCAGTTCGGCCAGGCGGGCGCCGTCGCCTCGCACCAGTTCGACGCCTGGCTGCGCCAGGCGATGGCCTTGCCACCGCAGCAGCGCCTGGAACAATTGCTGGCCTGGGACCAGGCACCGGGCGCGCGCCAGGCCCATCCGCAGGAAGACCATCTGCTGCCGCTGATGGTGGCGCTGGGCGCCGCCGAGCAGGAAACGGCGCAGGTGGTGTACCATGAGGAAGATTTCTTTGGAGCACTGGCCGTCACCAGCTTTAGATTCGGCGAAGCTGCAGCAGCATAAAAAAAGCGCCGCGACAGGGTGAACTGTCGCGGCGCTTTTTTCAGGAGCAATGTCTGGATTTACGTGCCGCGCTTGCCCCGCGCCGCATTCTTTGCCTTCTCGGCGGCAATCGCCGCCGCCTTGGCGGCTTTTTCCGCCATCTCGGCAGCGTGCTGCGCCAGCAGGGCCGCGCGCGTGTCCGGCGTTTCCAGCGAGATACGCCCCAGGATGCCACTGCGGTAATCGAGCAGCAGGGTGTGCGAAGCCTTCTCGAAATCGTAGTCGCCGCCCTTGATACGGTAACCGCGCTTGGCGGCGATGCCCTCGACCACGCCGATGGCGTCGACTTCATCGACCTTGGTGCCGTAACGGGCCGCCAGCAAGCCTGGATAGCGCTTGAGCAATTCCTCGGCCAGGAAGACGGCCACTTCTTCTTCGATCAGCGCGTTCGAGCCGATGGCGTGGCTGGCCGCCAGCATCAGACCATCGCTGGGGATGGCGATCTTCGGCCACAGCATGCCGGGCGTGTCGACCAGGATGGTGTTCTTATCCAGATACAACTTTTGCTGCATTTTTGTCACGGCCGGCTCATCGCCCACCTTGGCCACGCGTTTTTTCAGCAGCGCATTCATCAGGGTCGACTTGCCCACGTTGGGGATGCCCATGATCATGATGCGCAGCGGCTTCGTCGGTACGCCACGGTGCGGTGCCAGCGACCTGGCCAGCTCCGGGATGCGCGCCACGTCGCCCGGCTTCTTGGTCGTCATCGCGTACGCGGTCACGCCTTCCTGGGCATTGAAATACGCCACCCAGGCGGCTGTCGCGGCCGGATCGGCCAGGTCGATCTTGTTGAGGATTTTCAGGCAGGGGCGCTGGCGGAACAGGCGCAGCTCGTCCACCATGGGATTGCAGCTGGCTGCCGGCAGGCGCGCATCCACCACTTCAATCACCAGATCGGTGTTCTCCATGGTCTCGGCCGCTTTCTTGCGGGCCGCGTTCATGTGTCCTGGGTACCATTGTATCGCCATGCTCTTGCTTTCAGATCGTTCAGTCAATCCGCTATTTTACGTGGTTGCCGCCACAGCGTCCCGTTTTCTGCCGCTAACGCCTGCCGTGCGACGCGAACGAGACAATTGGTGATAATTTGGCAGTTACCTGAATGATAATATTCATCCCCCACGCACTTAAGCTGTCACGTTTCCCATGTCCTTTTCCCACCTGTTCCTCTTCGCCACTCTCGCCGCCTGCCTGCTCCCGGCCCACGCCTTGGCCCAGCCGGCAGCGCCTGGCGACACGGCGCACCAGGAAATGCAGCAGATTGTCGATGTGCAAAGTACGCGCGACCCCGACCTGCGCCCCTACCGCACCATGCTCAAGGGCGTCGACGCGTATGCCGACCACCAGCGCCTGGCACCCAACGCGCCGCTGCGCTTCATGCTCATTCCCGCCACGCCCACCGGCAAGCTCGATGGCGTAACCTTGCACCTGTCGGCCGACAACCTGTCGATTCCCATCCCGCTGGCCGCCAACGGCAGCTTCACCCTGGCGCGCGACAAGGCGGCCTACGATGCCAATGCCGACCTGGTCAGCAACAAGAAACGCGACACCGTGCGCTGGCGAGCCGACATCCATACGCCCGGCCTGCCGGCCAATGTGCGCCGCCTGGGCGACCTGCGCCTGGAATGCGAAATCCGCTGGGCCGTGGAGCAGGACGAGTTGTCCTTTGTCCGGCGCAACCTGTTTCGCATGGCCGGTGGGCCCTGCCACTCCTCGCTGATCCACGTGCCGTTTCCCGTGCTGCGCAAGCTGCTGGCCGTGCAGGCGCGCTCGGGCGAGCGCACGATGGACATCCGCGTCACGCAAGACCTGCAGCGCTACGTGCCGCCCCTGCATGACCAGAGCTGGGACGACGATACCCTGCTGACCTTGACCTACGCCGGCGACAGCAGCATCGCCACGGCAGTCCCAATTCTGGCAGCCGCCTGCCCTTGTTTTAATTAAACTTTACAGCTCCGCCAGCGCCTTGACATGCGCCGCCACGCTGCGGCCCAGGGAGGACAGGTTGTAGCCCCCTTCCAGGCAGCTGACGATGCGGCCCTTGCCGTACTGGCTGGCGACCGCCATCATCTGCTGCGTCATCCAGCTGTAGTCGGCCTCGACCAGGCCCATGCCACCGACATCATCTTCGCGGTGGGCATCGAAACCGGCGGAGATAAAAATCATCTGCGGCTGGTGGCGGTGCAGCGCGGGCAGCCAGTGGTCGAGCACCAGCTGGCGCACGGCGTCGCCTTTCGAGCGCGCCGGCACGGGCACGTTGACGCGCGTGTCCGTGTAGGATTCCACATCGCTGTACGGGTAAAACGGATGCTGGAAGAAACTGACCATCAGGATGCGCGGGTCGTTCGCCACCGATTCGGCCGTGCCATTGCCATGATGTACATCAAAGTCGACGATGGCGACGCGCTCCAGCCCGCGCACGTCGAGCGCATGCTTGGCGGCAATGGCGACATTGTTGAACAGGCAGAAACCCATCGGTTCGCTCGGCCGCGCATGGTGGCCGGGTGGACGGATAGCGCAAAAGGCGTTGCTGATCTCGCCATCGATGACGGCGTCGGTGGCCGCTACGGCCGAACCGGCGGCGGCCAGCGCCGCATTGTAGCTGTGCGCATTGAGCAGGGTATCGCCGTCGAGCGGGTAATAATCACCGGCCGGCGGCACATTGTCGCGCACCAGGCCGATGGCCGTGGCGCTGTGGTTGCGCTCGATATCGGACAATTGCGCGCGCACGCCGTCGCGGTGCTCGACCAGGTCGCTGATGTGCGCGAGGATCAGTTGATCATTGATGGCCTGCAAGCGGGCAGGCGATTCGGGGTGCCAATCGCCCATTTCGTGGCGCTGGCAATCGGGGTGGGTGTAAATGGCTGTGCTCATGCGCTGTACTGGTTACCTCTGTCTCTGTCCACACTCTGTCCATACTGGGAACGCATACCGGGAACACTGCATGGTATTGCTGCCTGCCTGGCGCGTTCTCGCATAAAATCATTGGCTGGTCTGTGCCGCCCTTGCTGCAACACTAATCTACCACGCGCGCGGCACTGGCGGGCGGCGTGCTTTGACCTGGCCAAAGCGATTGTAAATTAAATAGCCCGAGGCGCACGCCGCCATCGCTGGCTTTCTGGCAATCTTTGCCGCGATGAAGTATGGTAATGCCAGCCCAGACGAACAACTCCGCGCGCGGCGCAGCTTGCGCCGCCTGCTAACCCAATGCCGATGAGACGCTCCTTGCTACCGATCAAATACCCCGCCCTGTCATTGCTGCTCTCCCTTCCCCTGTGCCTGGCAAGCGTGCAGGCCGCCGAAAACCAGCACATTTCGGCGGCCGATCGCGCCCGTGCCGTGCGTGCAGCCAAGGCCCAGCCCGTCAAAAAGGCCGCCACCAAAGTGGCGGCGAAGAAAGCGCCCGCGAAATTCGACTTCGAAGGCGAGTTTGTCGACTATGCCAACTGGAAAGAAGTGCGTGCCTTTCTCGACGAGATGTCCGCCAAGCATGGCTTTGACCGTGCCGGGCTCGACACATTGATCGGCAAGGTGCGCTACGTGGAGTCGACGGTGCAACTGATGAAACCGGCGCCACCGGGCAAGCCGAAGAATTGGCAAGCCTACAGCGCCCGCTTCATCGAACCGGTGCGCATCAATGCGGGCGTGAAATTCTGGGATGAGAACGCCGAAGCACTGGCACGCGCGGAACGCGAATATGGCGTGCCGGCCGAGATCATCGTCGGCATCATCGGCGTGGAAACCGTGTACGGGCGCAACACGGGACGCTTCCGCGTACTCGACGCGCTGACGACCCTGGCGTTTTCCTATCCGGAAAGCCCGACCCGCGCCGCGCGCATGGCGTTCTTCAAGGGCGAACTGGAAAGCGCTCTGCTGTTCGCGCGCAAGGATGGCATCGATCCGCTGACCTTGCTCGGCTCGTATGCGGGCGCCATCGGCCTGCCCCAGTTCATGCCCAGCAGCATCATGAACTATGCGGTGGACTTCGATGGCGATAGCCACATCGACCTGCGCAATTCCACGACCGACGCCATCGGCAGCGTGGCGCATTTTCTGGTCGAGCACGGCTGGCGGCGCGATGATCCGGCCATCAGCGTGTATCCGGTGACGGTGTCGGCCAACCACGCCTGGGAAAAATTCATCGGCCAGGGCTTGCAGGCCAAATACCAGCTCGAAGAGCTACAGGCGGCCGGCGTCAGCGTCGTCGTGGCGCCACCACCAAATATGCTGTTTGGCTTGATCGACCTGCAAAATGGGTCAGAAGCAACCGAGTATAGCTTGGCAAGCAACAACTTCTTTGCTATAACTCAGTACAATAGAAGTTATTTTTATGCCATGTCAGTCATCGACTTGGGCAAGGCCATCAGTCAAGTGCGCGCACGCTAACTGAAGTCAGGGTAAAGTAGGAATATTACTTGTAAGAAAGCGTAAGCGATGTTGAAGCGGCCCGCAAACCGGTCTATGGTGGAGTCGATAACATCGTGCCAGCCTCGCTCGCCAGCCTGTTGTGCGGCACGGGATACAGTGTGGTCTTATACTTAACTTTTGTCAAAGTACAATTTTTGTTCTATCATGGAGCATAATAAAGAATAAATAGGTGTTGCAACAAGACAACGCTGATTCTGTACAAAGCAAGATTACAGGCCTTTCCAGCCTGAAATTAAATCCTGTTGTACAATTGTGTATATATTATGAAAAACTGTACCCCGGATCGTACCGTGTGTGAATTTGTTCCTTTTAGTAAAGAATGAACATGAACGCAGCAAGAGCGAGCTCCGAGTGTTTTTACTTTGCAGTGCAACTACAGAAGGAACAATAACATCATGACAAACCAAGTCGGCATTGATATGAACAGCGATTCGGACTCCGACGATCTGCTTCAGTACAATCCAAACAGATTGCTCGATACCCTGATCGAAAACCTGCGTCTGAAAAACGATGCAGCCCTGTCCCGCGCGCTGGAAGTGGCGCCACCGGTCATCAGCAAAATCCGCCATCACCGCCTGCCAGTAGGCGCATCGCTGTTGATCCGCATGCACGAAGTGAGCGACCTGAGCATCCGTGACCTGCGTTACCTGATGGGTGACCGTCGCAACAAATTCCGCATCAGCGACAAGCAATTCAAGCCAAAAGAAGGCGAAACGACACAAGGCTGATCCTGCCAATGTTGCAGGTTTTCCCTCCCCGCCATGGGGAGGGGGTATTTCCCGTACTTCTCAGGCCGTTCTGGCCGACCCGAATTTCCATTTTAAATTGAACAATCAGGCAGGAAAAACACCTGTCGACAGGTAACGGTCGCCGCGGTCGCACACGACAAACACGATCGTCGCGTTTTCCACCGTCTGCGAGATGCGCAGCGCGATTTCGCAGGCGCCGGCAGCCGAGATGCCGCAGAACAAGCCCTCTTCCGCAGCCAGGCTGCGCGCCATGCGCTCGGCCACGCCCTGGCTCACATACTCGACTTGGTCGACGCGGCTCTTGTCGTAGATTTTCGGCAAGTAGGCTTCCGGCCATTTGCGGATGCCGGGAATCTGCGAACCTTCCTCGGGTTGCGCGCCGATGATCTGGATGGCGCGATTTTGCTCTTTCAAATAGCGCGACACGCCCATGATGGTGCCCGTCGTGCCCATGGCACTGACGAAGTGCGTGACTTGTCCATTAGTATCGCGCCAGATTTCCGGACCCGTGCTTTCATAGTGGGCGCGTGAATTGTCTTCGTTGGCGAACTGGTCGAGGATGATGCCACGGCCATCTTTCTGCATCTGCTCGGCCAAGTCGCGCGCATATTCCATGCCACCCGTCTTCGGCGTCAGCAAGATATCGGCGCCGTAGGCGGCCATGCTCTGGCGGCGCTCCACGCTGAGGTTGTCCGGCATCAAGAGCAGCATCTTGTAGCCGCGCAAGGCGGCGGCCATGGCCAGCGCGATGCCCGTATTGCCGCTGGTCGCTTCGATCAGGGTGTCGCCCGGCTTGATGACGCCGCGCTCTTCAGCGCGCTTGAGCATGGACATCGCGGCGCGGTCTTTCACGGAGCCGGCCGGGTTGTTGCCCTCCAGCTTGCCGAGGATGACATTGTTGCGTGCAATCGCATCGGCGCCCGGCAAGCGCGTCAGCTGCACCAGCGGGGTATTGCCTATCGTATCTTCCAGTGTCTTGTAAGCCATCGTGTCTGTTTGAGTGATTTCAACAAAGACCCATTCTAATATGAGATGCCTTCAGGCGTATGGCTAAAGCTGCGCCTCCGGCAGCGCCCTGGCGCGCACGACGCCCCTCTGCCAAGCCGCATGGCAGCTGGCTTGCTACCCTGCAAGGGCGTGCGCATGCGGTTTTTTCACGCCTCGCGCGCGCATGCGCTAGACTCGTGATTTTAGTTATTTTAGTAATTTGCTTATTCAATCAATGGATTAGCCATGGCCAACGCCCCTCCAGAATTCATCCCCGAAAGCACTACCGACGACGCCGTGCAAGTACCGGCCATGGACCTGGCCAACCGCCGGCACCCGATCTGGCCCGTTTTCAGCGCGGCCGAACTGCGCCGCCTGGAGCGCATCGGCCACCACGCCCATCATGCGGATGGCGCCAGCATGTTTCAGGCGGGCAGCAGCGACTTCGGTATGCTGGTGATTCTGTCCGGCAAGGTCGCCATCAGCCGCCATGAAGGCCTGGGCAAGACTTCGCCACTCAGCGAACTGGCGCGCCTGCCGGCCGGCGCCTGATTAACGCAAGGGCGTCGGGTAAGTTGCCACGCTGACATTGCCATCCTTGTCGATGGCCTGGACACCGAAGAAATAGTTGTCTTTCGACAATTTCAACCTGGCCTGCGTGACATTGCCCACCTCCAGCGCGCCCTGCCACTGGTCAGCCGTGGTGGCGCGCCAGACGATGCGGTAGCCGGCCAGGTCCGGCTCCAGGTTTGGCTGCCACTGCAGCGTGGTGGCGTTTTCCAGCTTGGCCGTTCGCACCTGCACGCCGCCGGGCGCGGCCGGCGCCAGGGCCAGCGTAGCCAGCGCCGCCGCATTCACGCGCGCCACTTTGGCCACGTAGTCGTAGTCGACGAATTGCGGCAAGTCGCCATATTGCACACCGTTTTCCACGCGCACATCCTGGTGCTGATGGGAAAAATCCTCATTCGGCTCCGTGAAGCGCAGCGCCGCATAGCCCTGCGCCAGGAACGGCATGTGGTCGCCGCCGCGCAGGTAGCGGTCGGCGCGCTGGATCACGTTGACTTTAAAACCCGGCACATAGCGCTCGCCCACCTGCTTGACATGGCGTGCCAGCTGGCGCGAAATCGAATCGTTTTCGCCGCCCGTCGCCACCAAGGCGCGCACGCCGTCGCTCATTTCCTTCACCGCCGGTATGCCCTCGGCAAACAGGCGCACCTGGCCGCCATCGACCGTGCCGTCGTCGGCGCGCGAACTGCCGATGATGTCGTTGTTGAGCATGCCGGCAATGTTAAGTTTTTTCAGCTTGGCCTGTTGCGCCCAGTGGCCGGAACCGAGCAAGCCCTGCTCCTCGGCCGCCACCGCCATGAAGACCAGGGTGGCATCGAACTGGTGGCGCGCCATCACGCACGCCATCTCGATCACGGCCGCCGTGCCCGATGCATCGTCGTTGGCGCCGGGCGCGTCGCCCTGCGCATCCATCACATCGGTGGCGCGCGAGTCGTAATGGCCACTGACGACATAGATGCGTTCGGCCGATTGCGGATCGCTGCCCGCCAGGGTCGCCACCACATTGACGATTTCCGTCGGCCGCGAAATGCGTTTCGACACGGGCGCCACGTGGCTGTCGAACGCCACTTGCAGGCGCCCGCCGGCCTGCGCGCCGCAGCGCTCCAGCTCGGCCTTGATCCAGCGTCTGGCTGCGCCTATGCCCTGCGTATCGGACACGGTATCGGACATGGTGTGGCGCGTCTGGAAGCCGACCAGCTTGCGCACATGCGCCTCGATGCGCTGTGGCGAAATATCGGCCACGATGTCGGCCACGACGCGGTTGATCTGCGGCTGCGCCTGCTCGCTGGCCGGCGCCGCCGCCACACCCGCCGACAGCATGGCTGCCGTCACCCCCGTCAAAATCCGTAACATGCAGCCGTCTCCTGATGATTGATAGGCGGCCATTCTCGCATTTTTGACGGCAGACAAGGAGGTTCCTGGATGAAAATCATGCATTGTAGAAACTGCTACAATCGGCGCTCACCTCCCGCATCTCTGAAAGACACCCGCATGCGCCAGACCACCCTCCTTCCCGCACGCCGCAGCACGCGGGCGTCCCGCTGACGGTGCGCCGCATGCTCGTCAAGCTGCTGCAGTTCGCCAGCCTGTTCGCCCTGCTCAGCATTGCCGCCCTGTACAGCTACGGCCGCTTCGCCGAGCGTTCGCAGGGGGCACACGGGCAGGCCTTGCCAGTGGCGGCCGACGCCACCCTGCTCGACCGCGTGCTGGCGCCGCAACTGGCGCAACGCCCGCTGCAGAGCGGCACGGCCTTGATCGACGACAACCTCGAAGCGTTTGCCCTGCGCGCCCTGAGCGCGCGCGAAGCGGGCCGCAGCATCGACTTGCAGTACTATATCTGGCACAACGATGTCACGGGGCGCCTGCTGGTGCGCGAACTGCTGCGCGCGGCCGAGCGTGGCGTGCGCGTGCGCGTGATGCTCGACGACATCAACGCACGGGGCCAGGATGCCGCCATCCTGGCGCTCGACAGCCATCCGCTGATCGAGGTGCGCATCTTCAACCCCAGCCGCAACCGCGACGGCGTCTGGCGCCGCGCCGTGGAAATGGCCTTGCGCGCAGTGAGCCTGAACCGGCGCATGCACAACAAGGCCTGGATTGTCGATGGCAGGGTCGCCATCGTCGGCGGGCGCAATATCGGCGATGAATATTTCGATGCCGCCGAGCAAGTCAATTTCCAGGATGCCGATCTGCTGCTGGTAGGCCCCGCCGTACAGCAGGCCAGCGATATCTTCGACCGCTTCTGGAATAGCCGCGCCGTCATTCCCATCAGCGCCCTGCATGCCGGCAAGAACGCCGGTGCGCCTGAACTGCAGGCGGTACGCGCCCGTCTTGATGCACTCGCCGGCGAAGTGGCCGCCTCGTCGTATTTGCAGCAGCTGACCGATACGCAGCAGTTGCAGGCGCACCTGGACGGGCGTTTGCGCCTGCACTGGAGCGCACAGGTGCAGGTGATGTCGGACCCGCCGGAAAAAGCCGCGCCCGTGGCCAGCCTGCAGCGCAGCGAGCACTGGCTCATGCACAGTTTGCTGCCCCTGTTGGCCGGGGCGCGCGAGGAAGCGCTGCTGACCTCGCCGTACTTCGTACCCGGCGCAGCGCTAAGCGCGATCCTGGGAGAAAAAGTCGCCGCCGGCGTCAAGGTCAAGGTGCTGACCAACTCGCTGGCCGCCACCGATGTAGCCCTCGTGCATGCGGGCTATGCGCGCTACCGCGAGGTGCTGCTGGGCGGCGGCGTCGATCTGTATGAATTGAAGACCCTGCACCGCAAGCGCATCAGCCTGATGGGGTCGAGCCGCGCCAGCCTGCACACCAAGGCCGTGGTGGCCGATGGCCAGCGCGGCTTTGTCGGCTCCTTCAACCTCGACCCCCGTTCGGCGCAGCTGAATACGGAAATGGGCGTATTGTTTACCGATGCCGCGCTGGCGGCCGACATGCGCGCCCTGTTCCTGCGCTCGACGTCGAGCGACACCAGCTACCGCCTGTTCCTGCAAGACGGCGCGCTGCGCTGGTCAGACGCCACCGAAGAGCCCGCCAAGGTATGGTCGCACGACCCGGAAGCGAGTTTCTGGCGCCGCACGCTGGTCTCCCTGATGCGCTGGCTGCCGATCGAGTCGCAACTGTAGGCCCCCCATTCGGCTGACGCCGAACCGCAGGCAAGTTGCCGCTCCCGGCAATAAAAAAACCCCGCGCGGCCGGTACCACGCGGGGTTTTCTTGCCATGCTGCGCGGCACCACCACGCAGCACGCGTCACAACAATACGCTTACTTTTTCTCGGCTTCGGCCTTCTTCGCGTCGGCAGCAGCAGCCAGTTTCGCTTCCTTCTTCGCGGCAGCGGCAGCAGCTTTCGCTTCTTTCTTGGCAGTAGCAGCTTCCTTCTTCGTCTCGGCAGCCGTTTTTACGCCCGCAGCGCCATCAGCGGCGGCCGCTGGTGCCGCAGTGGCCTTGGCGGCGGCCTCTTTTTTGGCGGCAGCGGCAGCGGCCTTGGCTTCTTTCTTGGCGGCAGCAGCTTCTTTCTTCGTTTCAGCGGCTGTCTTGGCTGGCGCCGCAGCGGTGCCGGTCGCAGCAGCTGGCTTCGGTGCGGCGTCTTGCGCTGCAACTTCCTTCACAGCAGCTTTTGCCGCTGCCGGCTTGGCGACGGCAGCCGCTGGCGCGCCGGACTTGGCCTGGCCATTCACTTGCAAGCCCGCTTCCGACAGTTTCACGGAGCTTTTCGGACCGATGCCCTTCACCCGGCTTTCAAAATCGGCCCAATCCTTGAAGGCGCCGCCCTTGGCACGCTCATCGACGATGGCTTTCGAGGTGACGGGGCCGATGCCCTTGACGCTGTCGAGTGCCGCCTGGTCCGCCTTGTTGACATCGACCTGGGCAAACGCAAAGCCCATCGTCGCGATCAGGGTGACGATAGCGAGCAGTATTTTTTTGAACATGGGTATCTCTCCGTGATGTGGTTTCAAGATGACTCGAACGCAAGGAGGAACAGCGCCTTAACGGCTTTAACGGCTGGGGCGTGATATGGTTGACAAGACGGGGGCACGGCAGGAGGGGAAAGCCTGCGCCAGATCAAACGATGCGGCGCAGGCAGGACAGCATTATTACGGGAACAACTCTTCGCGGGTGACGGTGGCCGTGCCCAGCTTGCCAACGACGATGCCGCCGGCCCGGTTGGCCGTCCGCACGGCGTCGCTCAGGTTCATGCCGGCGCCCAGCATGGCCGCCATGGTGGCGATCACCGTGTCGCCGGCACCGGAGACGTCAAATACTTCGCGCGCATCGGTCGGCATGTGCAGTACCTCATCGGCCGTATACAAGCTCATGCCCTCTTCCGAACGGGTCAGCAGCAACGCTTCCAGGCCCAGTTGCGCACGCATCTGCTGCGCGCGCTCAGTGAGCTGCTCTTCCGTGCTCCAGTTGCCGATCACGCGGCGCAGTTCCGATTTGTTCGGAGTGAGCACTGACGCTCCCGCATAGCGGCTGAAATCATCGCCTTTCGGGTCGACCATGACGATCTTGCCGGCCGCTCTCGCGGTCTTGATCATCTCGGCCACATTCACCAGGCTACCCTTGGCATAGTCAGACAAGACCACCACGTCATAATTGGGCAAGAGAGCGTTAAACTGCGCCAGCTTGTCGCGCAGCACCGTATCGCTGGGCGCATCCTCGAAATCGATGCGCAGCATTTGCTGCTGGCGGCCGATCACGCGCAGCTTGATGATGGTGGAAATGGCCGCATCGCGCTGCAAATAGCTGTGGATGCCGCCGCCTTCGAGCAGGCGCTCGACCTGGCTGCCGGCCTCGTCGTCGCCGACCACGCCCAGCAAGCTCGTCTTCGCTCCCAGCGCGGCCGCATTGCGCGCCACGTTGGCCGCGCCGCCGAGGCGCTCTTCGCGCTTCTCGATGCGCACGATGGGCACCGGCGCTTCCGGCGAGATACGGCTGACGTCGCCAAACCAGTAGCGGTCCAGCATCACATCACCCACCACCAGCAGGCGTACCTGGGCCAGCGCGGCTGGCACCGTCAAGTCGCGGGCGCTCATGCGCGTGTCAGGACCGAGCGACCGATCCCGTGGTATTCGATGCCAGCGTCGGCCATGATGGCTGGCTCGAACAGGTTGCGCCCGTCAAAGATCACGGCCTGCTTCAGGCGTGCCTTGATCTGCGCGAAATCAGGACTGCGGAAGGCTTTCCATTCAGTCACGATGGCCAGCGCATCGGCGTCCAGCAGCGCATCTTGCGGGCTGTCGGCAAAGCGCACCTTTGCCAGCTGTTCCGGCGTCAGGTCCAGTTGCAGCACGCGGCGGGCCTCGGGCATGGCGACAGGGTCGTAGACGGCTACCGTGGCGCCACGTTCCAGTATATCGCGCAGCAGCACGCGGGCCGACGCTTCGCGCATGTCGTCCGTATTGGGCTTGAAGGCCAGGCCCCAGACGGCAAAATGGCGCCCCGTCAAATCCTCGCCGAAGCGTTTCACCACTTTCCCGCCCAGTATGTGCTTCTGCTTGTCGTTGACCGCTTCGACGGCACGCAAAATCAGCAATTCCTGGCCATAGCCACGCGCCGTGCGTTCCAGCGCCTGCACATCTTTCGGGAAGCACGAGCCGCCATAGCCGCAGCCCGCGTACAGGAAGCTGTGGCCGATGCGCGGGTCCGAGCCGATGCCGTGGCGCACGGCATCGATATCGACACCCACCTTATCGGCCAGGTTGGCCAGTTCATTCATGAAGGAAATACGCGTCGCCAGCATGGCGTTCGCCGCATATTTGGTGAACTCGGCCGACCGCACATCCATCCAGTAGGTGCGCTCGTGGTTGCGGTTGAACGGTGCATACAGGCTTTTCAGCAATTCGCGCGCGCTCTCGCCGTCAAGCGTGGCATCGACGCCGATAACGATACGGTCCGGGCGCATGAAGTCTTCGACGGCCGCGCCTTCCTTGAGAAATTCCGGGTTCGACGCCACCGAGAACGTGGTGGCCACGCCGCGCGCGTCGAGCTCGCCCTGGATCGCAGCGCGCACTTTTTCAGCCGTGCCGACGGGCACCGTCGACTTGTCGACGATGACCTTGAAGTCGGTCATGTACTTGCCGATGCCGCGCGCGGCGGCCAGCACGTATTGCAGGTCAGCCGAGCCATCTTCATCGGGCGGCGTGCCGACGGCGATGAATTGCATCACGCCATGCGCGGCGGCCGCTTCGACATCGGTGGAGAAGGTCAGGCGGCCGGCGGCGCGGTTGCGCGCCACGACGTCTTCCAGGCCCGGCTCATGGATGGGGATGCCGCCGCTGTTGAGCAAGGCCACCTTTTGTACGTCGAGGTCGAGGCAAAAGACGTCATTGCCCAGTTCCGCCAGGCAGGCGCCGGTCACGAGGCCAACATAGCCGGTGCCGATAATGGTGATTTTCATGGTTGTGCCGTATTTGTAAAATGCAGATGTTACATACAAGTACACGCCACGTTGCGCGGGGCAAGGTGGCGTGTACGATTAATTCATCACGTTGAGTTCTTCGGTACGCCGTGGCGGATAGGTTTCCCACTTGTTGCAGCCCGGGCAGTGCCAGTAGAACTGGCGCGCCTTGAAGCCGCAGTGGCTGCACTGGTAGCGGGCCAGCTTTTGCGTATAGCCGTGCACCAGGTTCTTCACCATCGACAGCTCGGACCAGATGGCTGCCGGGGCATCCATCATGCGCGCCTCCAGCAGTTTATCCAGGCCCAGCAAGGTGGGCGTGCGGCGCAGTTCCGCGCTGACCAGCTGTTTCGCCGCTTCCACGCCGTCGAGCTCGATGACGGCCTTGAAGACGACTTCGATCAAGTCGATCGACGAAGCTTCTTCCAAGTAGGAGCGCAGCAAATTGACGCCTTCCTGCGCACGGCCCATTTTCGTGTAGCCATCCATCAGGCGCTGGGCCACCAGGGCCACGTGCGGCACGCTTTGCTGCTCGACACGGCGCCAGGTGGTCAGTGCGCCTTCCACGTCGCCATTCGCCAGCAGCACGTCGCCGGTGAGGATGGTGGCGCGCACGCTCTTGCGGTCTGTCTGCAGGGCTTTCTCCAGCAGCGGCATGGCTTCATCCGGCTTCAGGTGCACCAGGGCGTCATGCGCCAGCTCGCAATAGAACTGGGCGATTTCCTTCTGGCGCGCACCGGCGCCCGATTCCTGCAAGCCCAAGGCCGCTTCGATGGCGCGCGGCCATTCCTTTTCGCGCTGGTAAATTTCCAGCAGCGCGCGGCGCGCCTGGGCCGCATATTGCGTGTCGATCAAGCTATTGAAGGTTTCTTCGGCACGGTCCAGCAAACCTGCCTTCAGGTAATCCATGCCCAGCTCGTAGGCGGCATGGCCCTGCTGTTCCAGCGGCAGGTCAGGACGCGCCAGCAAGTTCTGGTGCACGCGGATGGCGCGCTCCGTCTCGCCACGGCGGCGGAACAGATTGCCCAGCGCAAAGTGCATGTCGACCGATTCCGGGTCCAGCTTAACCACTTCGATGAAGGCATCGATGGCCTTGTCGTGCTGCTCATTGAGCAGGAAATTCAAGCCCTTGAAGTAATTGCGCGGCAGGCTGCGCGATTCCGACACCAGTTGATGAATATCAACACGCGCGGCAATCCAGCCCAGTGCGAAAAACACAGGGATACCCAAGAGCCACCAGAATTCAAAGTCCATGCGATTGTTTTTATTCGAGTAAGAGAGATAGGAGCGATGGCGCTGCTTACTGCGCGCTCACGCTGTCCGGTTGTGGCTGGACATTGCTCGCCACGCCCACGGTCTGCAGTGCGGCAATGGTGGTCTTTTGCTTGTTCGCTTCGCGCCGGTGACGGAACACGGTCGGCGTCAGGGCCAGTACGCCCAGGCTGGCGCCGGCGACAAAAAAGCCCAGCAGCATCAGGACCAGGGGGCCGCGAATTTCATAATTGAGGAAAACATGCAGGTCGACAACCTGCGCGTTCTTCAGCGCAAAACTGAAAAACACGACGAAAAGAACACAGCCAACGATGGTGGAGATGATTTTCATCGATAGGTCCAGAGAGAACAAAAAAAATGCCAGTGCCACATGGCACAAACGTAGAGCGCTGATCAAACCGTAGCGAGCGGCAGTGATTTGTGGCTAAGAAGCGCAACCGTACTGAAGTACGGTGAGCATCGCCGGCCGCAAAGCGCGACGCGCAGTAGGTTTGATCAGTGCTCTACAGCATATTAACAAAAAAAAGCGGCATCCAAGGACGCCGCTCTTTGTGTCGCCTTCCAGCAGACGATTAATCCTCGATGATCGGTTGTCCGACCATCGCGTCCACCCGCTCGCGCAACTGTTTGCCCGGTTTGAAGTGGGGTACCCGTTTTTCAGGAACCATCACCTTGTCGCCGGATTTCGGGTTGCGACCGATGCGCGGGGGCCTGCTGTTCAGGGCAAAACTGCCAAAACCGCGGATCTCGATACGTTGACCAGTCGCCAGGGCGTTGGTCATCGCATCGAGAATGGTCTTGACGGCATACTCCGCATCTTTCGCCACCAGCTGAGAATAACGCTCAGCGAGGCGGTTGATCAGCTCGGACTTTGTCATCTGCCAGAGTCCGCAGTCTTAGTTCTTGTTATCGAACTTAGCTTTCAACAAGGCGCCCAGGCTGGTGGTGCCCGAAGCTGCGTTGTTGTCGGTAGCTGCCATCTTCTGCATTGCTTCCTGGGTTTCAACGTTGTCTTTCGCTTTGATCGACAGTTGGATACCACGGGCTTTGCGGTCGATGTTCAGTACCATCGCTTCAACGGTGTCGCCGACTTTCAGGTGCGTACCAGCATCTTCAACGCGGTCGCGCGAGATTTCGGAAGCGCGCAGGTAGCCTTCAACTTCTTCGGACAGTTGGATCACGGCGCCTTTAGGCTCAACCGATTTAACGGTACCGGTTACCAGCGAGCCTTTGTCGTTCATGGCTGCGAAGTTGTTGAATGGGTCACCTTCCAGTTGCTTGACGCCCAGGGAAACGCGCTCGCGCTCAACGTCGATGGCCAGAACGATGGCTTCCAGTTCGTCACCTTTCTTGAAGCGACGCACGGCTTCTTCGCCGGTTTCGGTCCAGGACAGGTCGGACAGGTGCACCAGACCGTCGATGTTGCCGGCCAGGCCGATGAACACGCCGAAGTCGGTGATCGATTTGATCGCGCCGCGGACTTTATCGCCCTTCTTGTGGGTAACGCCAAAGTCATCCCAAGGGTTGGCTTTGCACTGTTTCATACCCAGCGAGATACGACGACGCTCTTCGTCGATTTCCAGAACCATGACTTCTACTTCGTCGCCCAGTTGGACAACTTTGTTAGGAGCAACGTTTTTGTTCGTCCAGTCCATTTCGGAAACGTGTACCAGACCTTCGATACCCTGTTCCACTTCCACGAATGCGCCGTAGTCGGTCAGGTTCGTTACTTTACCGAACAGACGGGTGCTTTGTGGGTAACGACGGGACAGACCGGTCCAAGGATCGTCGCCCAGTTGTTTCACGCCCAGCGAAACACGGTTTTTCTCTTGATCGTATTTCAGGACTTTGGCGGTGATTTCCTGGCCAACCGTCAACACTTCCGACGGGTGACGTACACGGCGCCATGCCAGATCGGTGATGTGCAGCAGGCCATCGATACCGCCCAGATCCACGAACGCGCCGTAGTCGGTGATATTTTTGACGACGCCGGTCACGACCGTGCCTTCTTTCAGCGTTTCCATCAGTTTCTGACGCTCTTCGCCCATCGAAGCTTCGATGACGGCGCGGCGGGACAGAACCACGTTGTTACGCTTGCGATCCAGCTTGATGACCTTGAATTCGAGGGTTTTGCCTTCGAATGGGGTGGTGTCTTTGACAGGACGGGTATCAACCAGCGAGCCCGGCAGGAACGCGCGGATGCCGTTGGTCAACACGGTCAGGCCGCCTTTGACTTTACCATTGACGGTACCGACGACGATTTCGCCCGATTCCATCGCTTTTTCCAGAGCCAGCCACGAAGCCAGACGCTTGGCTTTATCGCGCGACAGGATGGTATCGCCGAAACCATTTTCCAGCGATTCGATCGCCACGGAAACGAAGTCACCAACTTTGACTTCCAGTTCGCCGTGGTCGTTCTTGAATTCTTCGACAGGGATGAATGCTTCGGATTTGAGGCCAGCGTTGACGATCACGAAATTGTGGTCGAGGCGCACGACTTCAGCGGAAATAACTTCGCCGGAGCGCATATCTTGACGCGACAACGATTCCTCGAAGAGCGCAGCAAAACTTTCCATACCGGTAGATTCGTTAGTTGTAACAGTAGACATAGGGTTCACACAGGTTATCCAGCAGAGTTCGCACGACGCGACTTAAACTGGGTTAGGTTTTTGACACACCCGGACAGGCCAGGAGCCGTCACGGGCACCACATAGCACGCACTACAGACATAACGCACGCTATTTTGCTGCTTATTTTGCAACTACCGCATACCATTTCAACACGGTTTCAACAGCCTCATCGGCCGTCATTTCCGAGGTATCGAGGACATGCGCCCCTTCTGCGGGGACCAGCGGCGCAATCGCACGGTGAGTATCACGTTCGTCCCGCGCCTGCAAATCCATCAGAAGGTCTTCCATATTAGCAGAAAAACCCTTGTCTATCAATTGCTTGTAGCGGCGTTGTGCGCGCGCCTCGGCGCTGGCCGTGAGGAAGACCTTCAGCGGGGCATGCGGAAAGATCACCGTGCCCATGTCGCGCCCGTCGGCCACCAGGCCCGGCGCCTTGCGAAAACCCAGCTGCAAACCGACCAGCGCCTGGCGCACGGTTGGCAGGACAGCAATTTTCGACGCCGTATTGCCCACCACTTCGGCGCGGATCTGCTCAGTGACATTTTCGTTTGCCAGCAGGATCTCGCCGCCGGCAAAGTGGCACGGCAGGTGTTCGGCCAGCTTGGCCAGCGCGTGCTCGTCGTGCAAGTCCGTGCCACGGCGAATCGCCGTCAGGGCCGTCAGGCGGTACAGGGCGCCCGAATCGAGGTAATGAAAGCCGAGCTTGTCGGCCACGCGGTGCGCTACCGTGCCCTTGCCGGAAGCGGTCGGGCCGTCGATGGCGATGACTGGGATGTGAGATGTGGACATTTTATAGGCTATCAATTAAATCAAAGTGTCCTGGGCAATCCCCGCAAACGCGGCAAAATATTCGGGGAAGGTCTTGGCTACGCATTTCGGGTCGTTGATGCGCATGGCGTTGCCGCGCCGCGCGGCGCCGTCGAGCGAGGCCAGCGAGAAGCACATCGCCATGCGGTGGTCGTCATAGGTATCGATGGTGGCAGCCTGGATGTGCGCCGGCGGCGTCACGCGCAGGTAGTCCGCGCCCTCTTCCACTTGCGCGCCGAGCTTGCGCAATTCGGTGGCCATGGCGGCCAGGCGGTCCGTTTCCTTCACGCGCCAGCTGGCGATATTGCGCAAGGTACTGGTGCCGTCCGCGTACAGGGCGGCCACGGCGATCGTCATGGCCGCATCGGGGATGTGGTTGAAATCCATGTCGATGGCTTTCAGCACGCCGTTGGAACGGGCCTCGATCCAGTTTTCGCCCATGGTGATGGTCGCGCCCATCTGTTGCAAGGCTTCGACGAAGCGCACGTCGCCCTGGATGCTGTCGCGTCCCACGCCTTCCACGCGCACGGGACCGCCGCCAATCGCGCCGGCTGCCAGAAAATACGAGGCCGACGAGGCATCGCCTTCGACGTGGATGGTGCCCGGGCTTTGATACTGCTGGCCCGGCTGCACGGTAAACGACTGCCAGCCGTCATGCTCGACCGTCACGCCGAAGCGGCGCATCAGGTTCAGCGTAATTTCGATATACGGCTTCGAAATCAGCTCGCCCGTGACATCGATGGTCACCGCATGGTCGCGCGCCATCAGCGGCGCTACCATCAGCAAGGCCGTCAAGAACTGGCTCGACACATTGCCGCGCACGGCGATGCGCTGCGCGTGAATGTGGCCACGGCGGATGCGCAGCGGCGGGAAGCCCTGCTCGCCCGTGTATTCGATTTGCGTGCCGACGGCATTGAGTGCATCGACCAGGTCGCCGATGGGGCGCTCGTGCATGCGCGACACGCCGTGCAGCGTGTAGTCGCCGCCGATCACTGCCAGCGCCGCCGTCAGCGGGCGAATCGCCGTACCGGCATTGCCCATGAAGAGGTCCGCCGCGTGCTGCGGGAAGACGCCGCCGCAACCTTCCACGTGGTGAATCTGGTGGGCCGTGGCCGGATCGCCCTGCAACTCGTCCTGCGTCCATTTGACGCCCAGCGAGGTCAGCGCCGTGAGCATGACAAAGGTGTCGTCGGAAGCGAGCAAATCGACGATTTTCGTCGTGCCGCTGGCCAGCGCGGCCAGCAGCAGCACGCGGTTGGAAATGCTTTTCGAGCCGGGCAGGCGCACCGTGCCTTCGGCATGCATCACCGGTTCTAAATCGATATGCTGGGGGTAGTGCTTGCTCTGGGTCATGCTGGAATCCTTCAATATTTAGTGTGTGGGCGCGGCCGGCGCAGGCACTTCCGCCGTTTCGATCGCCTCTGTCCATTGCTGCCGGGCGTGCTGGGCGTTCGCATACACGCGTTCAATCGCTGCGCCATCGTTGGCGGCAAGGTGCGCGCGCAAGACAGTCAACTGCGCCAGGTAGGCATCGAGTTCGTGCAGCAGCGCCGGCTGGTTGGCCAGGCTGATGTCGCGCCACATTTCCGGCGATGAACCGGCGATGCGCGTAAAGTCGCGAAAGCCGCTGGCCGCGTATTGAAACAGCAGGCCCGCGTGCGGTTTGTTGGCGATGTCGTCGACCAGCGCAAAGGCCAGCAGATGCGGCAAATGGCTGACGGCGGCAAACACCTTGTCATGTTCTTCTGGTGTCAAGGTGTGCAGGATGGCACCGCAGGCGCGCCACGCGGCCGCCACCAGCGCCACGTCGTCCGCGGCGTTTTCCGCCAGCGGCGTGAGCACCACTTTCTTGCCTTGATACAGATCAATGATGGCCGCATCGGGGCCATTCGTCTCGCGCCCCGCGATCGGGTGGCCGGGCACGAATTGCGCCACTTTGCTGCCCAAAGCCGCGTGCGCCGCCGCCACCACGTCGCTTTTCGTGCTGCCCGCGTCGGTGACGATGGTGCCGGGCTGCAGGTGCGGCGCGATGGATGCCAGGATCGCGCCAGTTTGCGCCACCGGCGCGGCCAGCAGCACCAGGTCGGCGTCCGCCAAGACGCCGGCCAAATCGTGCGCCATGTTGCCGCCGATCTCGTCGATGATGCCCAGCTCCAGGGCGCGCGCCAGCGAGGCTGGCGAACGGCCCATGCCGACCACCGTGCCCACAGCGCCCGCGTGCTTCAGGGCGCGCGCGAACGAGCCGCCGATCAGGCCCACGCCGAAAATAACGACCTTATTCATCATCGGTTCAAGCCAGCGCTTTCGTCAGCGCGGCGATGAAGATGGCGTTTTCCTGCGGCAGGCCGATGGAAATGCGCAGCCATTGCGGCAAGCCATAGCTGCCGACGGGACGCACGATCACACCCTGCTTGAGCAGCGCCAGATTCACGCGTGCGCCCGCCTCGTCGTCGTCGCCCACCCTCACCAGCACGAAATTACCGTGCGATGGCACGTATTCCAGGCCAAGTTGCGTGAACGCTTGCGTAAACTGCTGGTAGCCGGCCGCGTTGTTGCGCGCGCTTTGCTCCAGGAATGCCTTGTCATCCAGCGCGGCGATGGCTGCCGCCTGCGCCAGGGTATTGACGTTGAATGGCTGGCGGATGCGGTTCATCAAGTCCGTCAGCACCGGCTGGGCGATGGCAAAGCCGATGCGCAGGCCAGCCAGCCCATAGGCCTTCGACAGGGTGCGCGACACCACCAGGTTCGGATACTGGCGCACCCACGCCGTCGACTCGTACTGGTCCTCGGCCGAGAGGAACTCGTTGTAGGCCTCGTCGAGCACCACCACTACGTGCTGCGGCACTTTCTGCAGGAACGCTTCGAGTTGGGCAGCCGAGAGGAAGGTGCCGGTCGGGTTGTTCGGGTTGGCGATAAACAGCAAACGCGTGTCGTCGGTAATCGCCGCTGCCATCGCATCGAGATCATGGCCATAGGCTTGCGCCGGCACCACCAGGTGACGCGCGCCCAAGCCTTGCGTGGCCAGCGCATACACGGCAAACGAATACTGCGAGTACACCACCGACTGGCCATGCTGCACGAAAGCGTGCGCGGCGATTTCCAGGATGTCGTTGCTGCCATTGCCCAGGGTGATCCAGTCGGCAGGCACGTCATAGCGCTTGGACAGCACGGCTTTCAAATCAAAGCCATTGGCGTCCGGGTAGCGGCCCAGGTCGTCGATGGCGGCGATCATCGCCTGCTTGGCCGACTCGGGCATGCCGTACGGGTTTTCATTCGACGCCAGCTTGACGATGGAGGCCTCGTCGAGGCCAAATTCGCGCGCAACTTCGGCGATCGGCTTGCCGCTCTGGTAAGGGGCGATGGCGCGGACGTATTCTGGACCGATATTTTTAGACATGGTGTGTTTTAAAGAGATAGGTAATTAGAAAAAGCAGCGGCTTCACAGGCTGACGGGATATGACCCCAGCACCTTGAAGAAGGCCGCATTGCCCTGCAACTCGGCCAGCGCCTGGGCGACGGCGCCATCGTGCACGTGGCCTTCCACGTCGACATAGAAATAATACTCCCAGCTGCCCATGCGCGCCGGGCGCGACTCGAAGCGCGTCATCGACACGCCGTGCTTGGCCAGGGGCGCCAGCAACTGGTATACGGCACCGGCCTTGTTCGGCACGGCCAGCACCAGGGACGTCTGGTCCTTGCCCGACGGCGCGGTCTGCAAAGTGCCCACGACGGCAAAACGCGTGCGGTTGTGCGGATCGTCCTGGATATGGCCCTTGACCACGCCCAGCTTGTACTGCGCACCGGCCAGTTCGCTGGCAATGGCGGCGACCGCCGAGTCCTCGCTGGCCATGCGGGCCGCTTCGGCGTTCGACGCCACGGCGTGGCGCGCGATGTGCGGGTAATTCTGGTTCAGCCAGACCTGGCACTGCGCCAGCGCCTGCGAGTGGGCGCAGATGGAAGTGACGCCATCCATGTTGCCGCTCTTCGTCATCAGGCTGTGGTGCACGGCGATCGCCACCTCGCCGCTGATGACGAGGCTAGTCTGCAGCATCATGTCGAGCGTGCGGTTGACGGCGCCTTCCGAGGAATTTTCGATCGGCACCACGCCGAAATCGGCCGTTCCCGCTTCCGCCGAGCGGAATACTTCATCGATGGAAGCGCACGGCAAGCCTTCGACGGCGCTGCCAAACTGCTGATACACGGCCTGCTCGCTGAAGGTGCCGGCCGGGCCCAGGTAGGCCACGGTGACGCGCTTTTCCAGCGAACGGCAGGACGACATGATTTCGCGGAAGATGGTCTGCACTTCGCGGTCGCCCATGGGGCCGGGATTGCGCTCGGCCACGCCGCGCAGCACTTGCGCTTCGCGCTCGGGGCGGAACACGGGCGCCTGCGTTTCGGCCTTGACGTGGCCCACTTGCTGGGCGATCAGGGCGCGGCGGTTCAGGAGTTCGAGGATTTGCGCGTCGATCGCATCGATCTGTTCGCGCAGCGGTTTCAATTTATCGGTCATGGTGTTGTTTCGTCAGCTGTATGGCTATCATGGCCGCGCGGTCGGCTATGCGACTCTGCGTCCGGCAAATTCATTGAGGTAATCGACCAGGGCTTGCACGCCCTCGATCGGCATCGCGTTATAGATCGATGCACGCATGCCACCGACGGACTTGTGGCCCTTCAGTTGCAGCAGGCCGCGCTGCTTGGCGCCGGCCAGGAATGCGTCGTTCAAACTTTCGTCGCGCAGATAGAACGGGATGGTCATGCGCGAACGGTATGCTGGTGCGACCCGGTTCTGGTAGAAGTCGTCCGCATCGAGCGCCGCGTACAGCAGCGCCGCTTTCTCAATATTACGCTGTTCCATGGCTGCCACGCCACCCTGGCGTTTCAGCCACTGGAAAACCAGGCCGGCGATATAGATGCCGTAGGTAGGCGGCGTGTTGTACATCGACTCATGTTCGGCCACGATGGTCCAGTCAAAAGCCGACGGACAGATGGCCAGCGCCTTGCCCAGCAAGTCTTCGCGCACGATGACCAGGGTCAGGCCGGCCGGGCCGATGTTTTTCTGCGCGCCGCCGAAGATCACGCCGTATTGCGCTACATCAATCACGCGCGACAAAATGTGCGAGGACATGTCGGCCACGATAGTGGTGCCAGCCGGCACGCTTGGTGCCTGCTGGAATTCCACGCCATCGATGGTTTCATTGGTGCAGATATGCAGGTAGGCGGCGCCTGGTGTCAGCTTCCAGTGCGCAACTGGCGGCACGTGCGTAAAACTGGCCGCCTGCGAGGACGCCGCCACGTTGACGTTGGCGTACTTTGCCGCTTCCTTGATCGATTTGCCCGACCAGGAACCCGTGTGCACGAAGTCCACGGTGGCCGGCTGCGTGGCGCCATGGCCCACCAGGTTCATCGGGATGATGGCGTTCTCGCCCAGGCCACCGCCCTGCAGGAACAGTATCTTGTAGTTCTCGGGCACGGCCAGCAGTTCGCGCAAGTCGGCGATGGCCTGTTTGTAGATGGAGATGAATTCCGGGCCACGGTGGCTCATTTCCATTACCGACATGCCGCTGCCATGCCAGTCCAGCATTTCGGCAGCGGCCTGCGCCAGCACTTCCTTGGGCAGCACGGCCGGGCCGGCGGAGAAATTATAGATGTGAGTCACGATACGATCCTTGGCAAAATGGAAATTATTGAGGCGGCTGCGTGGCCGCCCGCATGACTTGCTCCAGCACGGCGTTGACGCGGGGAATCAGCACGCGCTGGCTGATGGCCATCGATTCGGCCGACAGCTGCGGCATGGTGGCCAGCATCTTGCGCCCCAGCGGCGTCTTGTAGAACGCCGTCAGCTGCTCGACTTCCGGCACCGTGTAGTAGCGCGCGTAGAGAGGCACCATCTCGGCGCTCAGTTCATCGAACAGGGTCGGATCGGCCAGTACCTGCGTCAGGGTGGCAACGGCAACGGGAATCTCTTCCTCGGCGCTGGCCAGCGCGCGCGCCTTGCGCTGCGCGTCCAGGTTCGGGTTGGTATTGATTTGCTGCTGCGCCGACTGGCGGATCATGGCCGGCACCGATTGCAGCATCTGGTCAAAGATGTTGCGCGTCAGCTGGGGGAACTGCATCGCGTCGAGCATGCGCCGCACGGCCACTCTCATGGCAGGGCTGGGCGCAGCCTGGCTGGCTGGCGTGGCTGGCGTGTTTTGCGCCAGGGCTGGCAGGGTCGCAAGAATGGCCAGCGAAAACGCGGCGAAGAAGGTGGCGACGATTTTTCTCATGGCATGCTGGACTTTACAAAAGCGGGGAACTACCTGGGGGTACGCAGGCTGGCGCCGCGATTGGCACGCCAACAGCATTGGGGCTCCTCGCGGAGCCCCAATCATCTTACTCCGGCTGGTCCGGATCAACAGGATCGGCTGGCTCAGCCGCTGCCGGCGCAGGAGTAGCTGCGGCATCGCTGCCCGCCTCCGTCGTCAGCTCGACTTCGTCGATATCCGTTTCCACCACGCGCTGCAGGCCGGACAGCTTGGTGCCGTCTTCCACGGCGATCAGGGTCACGCCCTGCGTCGCGCGGCCCATCTCGCGGATTTCCGACACACGGGTACGTATCAGCACACCGCCGGTGGTGATCAGCATGATTTCATCGCTGGTATTGACCAGGGTCGCGGCAACCACTTTACCGTTGCGCTCGCTGGTCTGGATGGCGATCATGCCTTTCGTGCCACGGCCATGGCGCGTGTACTCGGTAATCGGGGTACGCTTGCCGTAGCCGTTTTCGGTTGCCGTCAGCACCGACATAGGCGCAAGCTTAACTTTATCCGTCCCTTCGGTGGCAACATCAGTTTGCGCTACGTCTTTAGCCTCGACATCCAGCTCTTTCTCTTGTTCAGCCACCAGCATGGCGATCACTTGCTGGCCTTCTTCCAGGTTCATGCCGCGCACGCCGCGCGCCGTACGGCCCATCGGACGCACATCGTTTTCGTCGAAGCGCACTGCCTTGCCCGAGTCCGAGAACAGCATCACGTCGTGCTGGCCATCGGTCAGCGCCGCGCCGATCAGGAAGTCGCCGTCGTCCAGGTCGACGGCGATGATGCCGGCCTTGCGTGGATTGCTGAAGTCCTTCAGCGGCGTTTTCTTGACCGTACCCAGGCTGGTCGACATGAAGACGTAATGGTCTTCCGGGAAGGTGCGGTTCTCGCCCGACAGCGGCAGGATCACGGTGATCTTTTCGTTGTCTTGCAGCGGGAACATGTTGACGATCGGCTTGCCGCGCGAGTTGCGCGAGCCTTGCGGCACTTCCCACACCTTCAGCCAGTACAGGCGGCCACGATCCGAGAAGCACAGGATGTAGTCGTGCGTATTGGCGATGAACAGCTGGTCGATCCAGTCTTCCTCTTTGGTTGCCATGGCCTGCTTGCCGCGGCCACCGCGTTTTTGCGCGCGGTATTCGGTGATCGGCTGCGCCTTCATGTAGCCCGTGTGCGACAGGGTCACGACCATGTCTTGCGGCGTAATCAGGTCTTCCGTTTCCAGGTCGGTGGCGTTGAGTTCGATCTGCGAACGGCGGACGTCCTTGTTGCCGGCGCCGTATTCGTTCATGGCCGCCGTCATTTCATCGGTAATGATGACGGTGACGCGTTCCGGCTTGGCCAGGATGTCGAGCAAGTCGGCGATGTGCGCCATGATTTCCTTGTACTCGTTGACGATCTTGTCCTGCTCCAGGCCGGTCAGGCGCTGCAGACGCATCTGCAAAATTTCCTGCGCCTGGTCGTCCGACAGCTTGTACAGGCCATCTGACTGCATGCCGTAGTGTTTCGGCAAGTTTTCCGGACGGTAAGCGTCGATGCCGCCTGGCGTGTTGCCGTCGCCCGTACGGGCCAGCATCTCGCGCACCACGGACGAATCCCAGGCCGTTGCCATCAGCTCGACCTTGGCGATCGGCGGCGTCGGCGCGGCCTTGATGATGGCGATGAAGTCATCGATATTGGCCAGCGCAACGGCCAGGCCTTCGAGCACGTGGCCCCGTTCGCGCGCCTTGCGCAGTTCGAACACGGTACGGCGCGTCACCACTTCGCGGCGGTGCGACAGGAAGCATTGCAGCATCTGCTTGAGGTTCAGCAACTTCGGCTGGCCATCGACCAGGGCGACCATGTTCATGCCGAAGGTGTCTTGCAGTTGAGTCTGCTTGTACAGGTTGTTCAGCACCACTTCCGGCACTTCGCCGCGTTTCAGCTCGATCACCACGCGCATGCCCGACTTGTCGGACTCGTCGCGGATGTCGGAAATACCATCGAGCTTCTTGTCGCGCACGTTTTCGGCGATGCGTTCAAGCAAGGATTTCTTGTTGACCTGGAATGGCAGCTCGTCGACGATGATGGCGATGCGGCCGCCATCCTTGCCGTACTCTTCAAAGTGCGTCTTGGCGCGCATGACCACGCGGCCGCGGCCCGTACGGTAACCGTCGCGCACGCCCGAGACGCCATAGATGATACCGGCGGTCGGGAAATCGGGCGCAGGGATCAGCTCGATCAATTCATCGATCGTGCAGTCCGGATTGCGCAGCACGTACAGGGCGCCGTTGATGACCTCGGTAATGTTATGTGGCGGAATGTTCGTCGCCATGCCCACCGCGATACCGGAGGAGCCGTTGATCAGCAGGTTCGGGATACGCGTCGGCAATACCGTCGGTTCCTTTTCCTTGCCGTCATAGTTGGGCTGGAAGTCGACGGTATCTTTATCGATATCGGCCAGCAGTTCGCCGGCGATCTTGTCCAGGCGGCACTCGGTGTAACGCATCGCCGCGGCGCCATCGCCGTCGACGGAGCCGAAATTGCCCTGGCCATCGATGAGCATGTAACGCAGCGAAAAATTTTGCGCCATGCGCACCAAGGTGTCGTAGATCGAGGCGTCGCCGTGGGGATGGTATTTACCCATGGTTTCGCCGACCACGCGGGCGCACTTGACGTAAGGGCGGTTCCACACGTTGTTCATTTCATGCATCGCGAACAAGACGCGGCGGTGCACTGGCTTCAAGCCATCGCGCGCATCCGGCAAGGCGCGCCCGACGATCACGCTCATGGCGTAATCTAGGTAGCTCTTGCGCATCTCTTCTTCGAGGGAAATAGGAATTGTTTCTTTTGCGAATTGATCCATTGGCGGTTCGACTGATCTCAGGCTGTGGTTAACTTATCTGCTACGCAATGTATGACGCAATACTGCATATCCTGGGTGGCTGTTATGGCGGAGTGCCAGGCAAAAAATGCCCAGGACAGTGACAAGGCGGCAAGCCGTACCGGCGGTACGTTCAGGCCATGCAGTGCCACCGTGAACTTTTTGTTTAGCACTCTTAACAGTCAAGCGCTCGATTTTAGCATGCGCGCCCAGCTACCTGTACAAATTGGCCAGACCTGCAATATTGACAGTTTGCACCGCCAGCGTGCGCGCCACCCCATCGATAAGGCACAATGACAATACCAGTTCAAGGCCTCTGCCCTAAAAAGTGGCAAAAAAAACGATCAAATGTTACCGACGCGTTACAAATGGGCATTTACGTTGCGCGAAAACAACGTGCGGTCTAAAATCGGGCAGGCTTTGATTTAACCACGGTCGTGTGCCCATGATGCATGTGGCAAAATGACTAGGAAGTTAATTGCTAGTTTCGCAATCTGAAACGAGCGCATCTGGTCTACATGATAAAATCTTGGCACGTAGCACCAGTAGCGCAGTGTTATTCTGCGGATATCACCCCCCGAAAGGAAAAAAGAATGAATAAATTTGTAACGTTGTTTTTCGCTGCATCCGCAGTGATTGCTGGCTCGGCTTCGGCCCAAACCCCAACCTCCCCACCGTTCGCGCCAGTGACCACTGACATCAAAGCACCAAGCCCAAAAAGCGCTTACGTGCAAGATGCTCGCGGCATCATCGTGCGTGACCCGTTCGGCCTGTGCTGGCGTACCGGTTACTGGACACCTGCTGACGCGGTGCCAGGTTGCGACGTGCCACTGTGCGTAGAGCCAGAAACTCTGCAAGATGGCAAATGCGTGGCTCCACCTGCGCCACCAGTCGTCGCACCAGCACCAGCTGTTGTCGTGCCAGTACCAGTCGTTGTTGCTCCTACCTCGGAAAAAGTCAGCTTCGCTGCTGATGCATTCTTCGATTTCGACAAAGCCACGCTGAAGCCAGAAGGCAAAGCCAAGCTGGACGAGCTGACCGCACAACTGGGCGGCATCAACCTGGAAGTCATCATCGCTGTGGGTCACACCGACTCCGTCGGCACCGATGCTTACAACCAAAAACTGTCGGTACGTCGTGCTGATGCTGTCAAAGCCTACCTGGTCACCAAAGGCGTTGAAAGCAACCGCGTGTACACCGAAGGCAAAGGCGAGAAGCAACCAGTCGCTAGCAACGCTACCGCTGAAGGCCGTGCTAAAAACCGTCGCGTGGAAATCGAAGTTGTCGGTACCCGCAACAAGTAATAGCTGAGCCGCTACCTGCGCGCTTGCCGCAAGTTATCGCGCAAGTCAAGGTCAGCATGAAAAACCCCGCCTCGGCGGGGTTTTTTTTCGTCCGTGGCTGCCCAATTGTAAAATTGCCGCTATTATTCGACCTATGAACGCCGACCCTCTCGAAATCCAAAAATTCAGTGAGCTGGCCCACCGCTGGTGGGACCCCACTTCCGAGTTTCGTCCTCTGCACGAAATTAACCCCCTGCGCCTGGAATGGATCAACGCGAAAGTGCCGCTGGCCGGCAAGCGCGTGATCGACATCGGCTGCGGCGGCGGCATCCTGGCCGAATCGATGGCCGGCAAGGGCGCCGACGTGACGGGTATCGACCTGTCCGACAAAGCCCTGAAAGTGGCCGACCTGCACAGCCTGGAATCGGGCGCCAAGATGCGCTACAAGCTGATCGCTGCCGAAGCCATGGCCGACGAAGAGGCGGGCCAGTACGACGTCGTGACGTGCATGGAAATGCTCGAGCACGTGCCGGACCCCGCCGCCATCGTCAAAGCTTGCGCCACGCTGGTGAAACCGGGCGGCCACGTCTTCCTGTCGACCCTGAACCGCAACCCGAAAGCCTACCTGTTCGCCATCCTGGGCGCCGAGTACCTGCTGCGCCTGCTGCCGAAAGGCACGCACGACTACGACAAATTCATCACCCCCGCCGAGCTGTCGCAATATGCCCGCAGCGCCGGCCTGGATGTGAATAGCATGCGCGGCATGAGCTACAACCCATTGACCAAGATTTACTCACTTAATAGCGATACCAGCGTCAATTATCTGGTGGCCTGCACCCGGCCCCTGTAACCATCGCGCATAATCAAGGCGGCTGCGGCCGCCATTTTTCATTCCCACTTGACATACTTGCCGCCATGACCACAGACCATCTGCCAGCCCCGCGCGCCATCCTGTTCGACCTTGACGGCACCCTTGCCGACACCGCGCCCGACTTGGCGGCCGCCATCAACCTGCTGCGTTCGCGCGCCGGCCTGGAGCCAACGCCGTACGACATCCTGCGCCCCACCGCCTCGGCCGGCGCACGCGGCATGATCGGTGCGTCCTACGGCGTAGCCCCTGGAGAAAGTGGCTATGAAGCGCTGAAAGATGGCTTCCTCAACAACTATGCAGCGGCGCTGGCCGTGGAAAGCCGTTTATTTGACGGTATCCCTACCATGCTCGACGGCTTGAGCGCCCTGGGCCTGGCTTGGGGCATCGTCACCAACAAGGCCGCCCGCTTCACCGACCCGCTGGTGGGCCAGATCGGCCTGGGCGCCGCCGGCTGCGTGATCTCGGGCGACACCATGGGCCACCCGAAACCGCACCCCGCCCCCCTGCTGGAGGCCGCCCGCCGCCTGGCTCTGGCACCAGAAGAATGCTGGTATGTAGGCGATGACTTGCGCGACATCCAGGCCGGCCGCGCCGCCGGCATGCGCACGGTGGCCTGCGCCTGGGGCTACTGCGGCCCCGTCGAGCCCCAGCACTGGAACGCCGACCATTTGCTCGACACGCCGCAAGCCTTGCTCGAACTGGTACGCGAGCTGGTAAAGGCGGCGCAGGAGCGGCAGCTGGCTGCTTGAATCGGTATCGGTCTCACCTGGCACGCATACACGCGAATGCAGCATGCAAGAATGTGAAGATTGTGCCACGGGATTAAATGATAGTGCTAAGTATGTAGAACTGTCTGTGGAGTGCTTGCGGACGCGGGGATTGTGAGGGACTTCGACGGGCACAGCCCGGCGCCGCACAACCGGCTTGCGCTCGCAAGCGCAAGCCTCTCCGAATCGCCTGACTCAAGCGACTCGAAGAGCCGCCATTCCTTACCGCGAATGCATCATGCAAGACTATGAAGATTGCGCTACAATGAAGGTTCTGTGGGGACGACCAGGTTTCGACGTGGGTTGCAAAGCAGTGCAGGGCATACCGAGGGCGGGCTACCTCGTAAATACAACCTGAAAAAACTTAACTGCAAACGATAACTCGTACGCACTGGCAGCTTAATCGCTGTTAGCTCTAGAACACCTCGTCCCTGGGGTGGGCCGTTAAAAGCTCTAGAGTCATTTACAGGGACTCGTCTGATGCTGGGTTACTTAGCATTCGACTAAATAATAGGTAACTCGCTTGTTCATAACGTGCACATCCGTGCTGAACCGGTTAAATCAAATGATAGTGCTAAGTATGTAGAACTGTCTGTGGAGTGCTTGCGGACGCGGGTTCGATTCCCGCCGTCTCCACCACTGAATTGTTTAGAATCAAGTAGTTAGCAAGAAGAAGGCTGTCATTATTTGGGTTGTTTTTGGGCTGTTTTAGCCTAGGAATGACAACAAAATGACAGCTTTTTTTTCGCCTATTCACCGGTCATTGGCGCTGGATCGATGATGCCAATGCATCATCGATTTGAAATGACTAGCAGACTCTAGTTTTCAAGTCTTAAAAATATCTCTTTTATTCCAATAGCTTAGACCTAAAACACTTCCGCACGGAGCGTTTTTTCACTGCCGTGTAACGCCCAGCTTTCGCGGGTCTATCCAAATACTGCGGAAATGATTTTTGAGAGTAATGCTTACACATACATTTCACCTATATACTCTAGAGAGTTAGTGGTTCGAACAGCATTTATTAACGGCATTCTTGATATATTTAACTCCGTTCACAGGTGTAAGTTTGGCGTCCCTTAGTGATTTTCACTCTCTAACGTTGCGAAAACTCACGAATAAAATAGTACGGGCGCGGCATCCAGAATTGGCAATAATTACAATTAAAATTCATACCAAAATAGTCTCCCCGAGAAAGTTGCCATGAAACATTTAATCGACGCTACCAGGTTCGCACTGAAGGATGAAAACTGGTATGCAGCACTCGCGCTTGCATTGACTCTTCCTGATATATGCGGACGTATCGCTTATCCCCAACTAAAAAAAATGTCCGAAAAGCGTACTACGCTTTGGTTCGACAAGTATTTAGCGCCGTACTATAAAATAGGCGTATCGGCAAACATCCAGTTAATGCGTGGCGGAGACTTCTACGCCTTACGCTGTGCGTATTTACATCAGGGAGAATTTGATCTTGTCGGTCATAATGCCGCGAAGATCGTCAAAAAATTTATTTTTCACAGCCCAAAGGCCGGTGGCTCACATAAAAACATGAAAACCGATGGCATAGATGGAAATGGACTTCCTATCAATCCAGTGGTTCAATTAGATATTAGTAATTTTTCTGAGGAAGTCTGTGTCGCGGTCGAACAATGGATACTCGATACAGCGCTTGACGTGCGCATAAATACGGAGGTTGAAGCGCTTTCCAAAGTACATGACAGGTTCGTATTTTAAAACCGATGAACCGTTATATTTTAAGCCAATAAGGGATCAGTATTTTCACCCTAAAATAGATCACAAGAACACTCGGCACATAAAAATCTAAGTTAGCAAGATTGAATCGCTTCCTTGGCTTAGTTTTCTATATGCTGCGCATACCTATGATCACGTACACTTTTGGAGTTAACTTTGCGAAAATTTCTTTACCTGACACAACATGCATTTCAGGATGCTTGGATTAATGGCGGTGAAATCCCCATCATGCCAGCTAGCACATATCTGAGCGATGTTCGGAACGGCACATCAACTCCTGATGAAAATTTGATTCACAAATCCAAACATGACCTGACCAAATTCCCCTTACTTGACCTTAGTGCACCCAACGCATTTCTACTCAACGCCACCATCATCGGCTGCAGCTTTGATGGCATCAGAGTGCCAGATATTGTGAAGGCGAATTATTACACCGAAGACGGTGCGATACTTTCTTTCTGCCACGAAAAAAACGCTGAAATCATGAACCGCTTGGGCAAAGTATGCTGCGTTCGAATCCTAGACGTCGAGCGATTAAAGTCAGTAATTGACCTGCAGCTTGGAATAAAAGGAAAAATGGGATCATGTAAGTACACGAAAGACCATCAACGCAGCCATTTTCTAAAGTCAAACATGGATGCTTGGCAGCAAGAATATCGTCTCTTCTGGAAAAATGTGGGCAAGACATTTATTACACTTCCTCCTGGAATTGGTGAGGCAGTCCAATTTTAGCTACCTCCCAGCACATCTCTACTTTAGCTTAGTCGATCATTTTTAAAACCTATTGTTCGCTCGGCAGGCCTGCTTGTCACGCCTCCAACAGAAGTGTCATGCAGCCGCACGTCGTGCTATCGCGCTGTACCGGGTCAATCTTCAAAGCCAGTGATCACAGCAGTTTGCTCTACCTTAAACACACATTGATGCCGCACACCTCTTTGTACAGGTCAATCTTGCTTAGGCACTCATGAGTCAGCGAGGACTTTAATTGCATAGCTTGTCTCGTTGTAAATCACCGATCAATATGCATCAAAATGCGTCAAATCGAGTGCCCCCACATCGCCCCGCCGCGCCAGTCCTCATGCGCCTTCGGCCATGGCGCAAATTTGAGTCAAAAGACCCCTATATAGCGGGCAGGTGTGGAGGGGGGACAACTGCGCGCGCCGGGCCGAAATGGGCCTTTTTATTGCCTCCGAGGCAACAACATTCGCTGGGACGTGAAAAAGCCGCCTCGTGGGCGGCTTGTGCGGTGGCTGGGGCGCTCCGGTGCGGCTGGCCTGTCGCGGCCCCGCAATGCCAGCTATCGCGGCGTGGCGGTCATCCTGTGCGGCCGGCGCGTGCCTCGGCCGCCTGCTCCTTGTCGTAGTCGTCGCGGCAGTCCACACCACAGAACAGCAGCTCGGGCGCCACCGGCTCTTCACAGTAATGGCAGCGGAAGTCTGCCAGCAGCGCGGATTGACGGCGCACGGCGGCCAGGCCGCGCGCCACCTCGGCAAAGATGATCTTGTCGGTGTTGTCGATGTGGTCGCTCATGCTGCACCCTCCCCGCCTGTGGCCAGGTCATACGGGGCGAAGCGCACCACTTCCACGCCGGCCCACTCGTTGATGGCCATGAACTGCGCCTGCAGTGGCACCAGCTCGTTGCGGGCGAAGACGCGCGCGGCCGGTTCGACGGCGCCGAAGCCGCCGGCATTGTTCGGCAAGATGCCCATCAGCTGGGGCGGCACGCGGTGCGCGGCCAGCTGGTCGTCGCGCGTCACACTCTTGATGTTGAAAAACTCGTCCTTGGCGGCCACGTCCGACACGGGCAGGATCTGGATGCCGTCCTTCTTGCCGTTCGGCGCGTACATGAACAGGTTACGGAAGTTACCCGGCCCCTTGCTGTCGCGCATCGCCTGGCGCAGGTTGTCCACGTCCTGCGTGTTCGCTGCGGCGTCGGTCATGTAGAAGACGAAGCCGGCGTGCGAGCCGTTCTTGTAATACTTGCGGCGAAACAGGGTGGCCGCCTCGTTGAGCCAGGCCGATTGCAAGGCGCTCAGGTATTGCGGCACGCCGTACAGTTCCTGGTTCACGTCCGGTTCCATCAAGTGGAACACGCGGCCCTTGTCGAACTGGTGCACCGTTTGATATGCATTGACAAAAAAATACGTATCCAGATCGACGCCGCGCCGCATGTACTTGGCCAGGGCGTGTTCAAACTTCAGCGCCTTGCCGCTGCGGCTGGGCCGGTCTTCCAGGTAGGCATTGCCGAACGTCAGGAAGTCGAGCGCCATGCGCTTGAAGGCGTCGCGCGACAGGTACTTGCTTGGAATCAGCGTAGAGGCCAGCACGTTGGCCTTGAAGTGAATGGCGCTGCTGTGGTGCACACCCGCGTTGAAGGACTTGGCCAAGCCGGCCAGATTGACGGGCGGTTCATACCAGTGGCCGTTCTTCCAGCATTCGAAGCAGTCGAGAATGTCGGCGTGCTCCAGCACGGGCGTCGGGTCGCCGAAGGAAAACGCCTCGATGCCGGCGGCGGCCGGCGCCGTGATCGCTGGTGATGGCGCGGGCTGGGCCTGGCGGCCGCGCGCGCGCAAGTGTCGTGCTTTGCTCAAGAATAAATCTCCATGAAAGATTGGTTGTTGTCGGTCGTGCCTTCAAATGGCTCGTGATCGAGGGCATGCATGCAGGCCCATGCCAGATCGGCGTGGCCGGTTTCATCGGTGCGCCCCGCCACGTAAGTGACGTTGCGCCCGCTGGGGGTGAGGGTCTTGCGGATGGCCATGAACGATTGCGCGATGTCAGTCCAGCCGGCGTCAAACTCCAGCCTGGCCTTGCTGATGATGTTTTTCGCCTTCAAGACCATGCGGGTTTTGACTTCGGGCGAGTAGTTAATGGCCGTCGCGGCCGGGAAGAACTGGCGCACGATGGGGAAGACGCCAATGCCCATGCCCGTGGTATCGATGCCGATGTACTCGACGTTGTAACGCTGGGTCATCTGGCGGATGGCTTCGGCGTGATCCTTGAAATCCTGCCCACGCCACTGGTGGCGCTCCAGGATGCGGAACTTGCCGCCGGCCGTCATGGGCGGCGCCAGCACTACGCAGCCGGCGCTGTCGCCGTTCAAGGCAGGGTCATAACCGATCCACACTGGCCGGTTGCCGAACGGGCGCAGCGACATCAACGGCTTGTAGTCGTCCCAGTCCACCCAGGAATCGACCATGCAGCGCTGCAGCTCGGCCAGCGGGAACACCGAGGCCGAGTCGTCGATAAAGTTACACATCAGCAGATTGTCGAACTGGTCCGGGCTGTATTCGAAGTTACGCAGCTCGTCAATGTCGAACAGGTTGCAGCCGCCGCGCTCGGCGTCCAGGATGGTGACGATCTGGCGCCAGATCTTGTCCTCGCCCGTAAAACCCGACGACAGCCGGCCATGGCTCACGTCGATGTTGACCTGGTCGGCCTTGGCGCGGCGCTTGTTGAACAGCTCACCCGTCCAGAACGGATAGGCCTGGTGCGTGGTCGAGGAAGGCGTGGAAAAATAGGTCTTGCGCCATTTCTTGTGGATGGCCATACCCGAGGCCACCTTGTTCAGTTCCTGGAAGTTCTGTGTCCAGAAGAATTCATCGAAGTAGAAATTGCCGTGGTAGCCCTGCGCCGTGCGGGCGTTCGTGCCCAGGAAATACAGGTGGGCTCCATTCGGCAGCACGATGGGGTCGCCCGTCAGCTCGATGCCGGCCGCCTCGCGCGCGAACTGCACGATGTATTGCTTGAAGACGTGGGCCTGGCTCTTGGAAGCGGACAGGAAAATCTGGTTGCGCCCGGTCTTCATGGCGTCGGCCAGCGCCTCGCGGGCGAAATACCAAGTGGCGCCGATCTGGCGCGACTTGAGGATGGCGCGCGTGCGCTGATCGCCATTGCGATACCAGACCTTTTGATAGTCGAAGAGCGAATCCTGGAAGGCGTCGAGCAGCTGGATGCGCTGTTCTTCGCTGAAGTCGTTACGCATCGGCTTCTTCTTCGGGCCAGCATTGCGGTTCGCCAGCCTGGGGTTGAGATCGACCTCATTGCCGCCCGGTTGCTCATAGCGGCGCACGCGCGCCATCTGCACGATGGTGCGCGCCAGCAGGTCGATTTCCTTGTAGTCGCTGCCGCTCTTGACCTCTTTTTCGATCAATTTGACCAAGCGCAGCTCGGCGGACGCTTCGACGTGCTCGATGGCCTGCGCCTTGTCCCACTCGTCGCGCAGCTTCCAGCTGTTGATGGTGCTGCGCTTGATCCCCAGGTGGCGCGCAATGGACGAAATGCGCCAGCCCTTCCAGTACAGGGCGCGCGCGGCCCGGCGCGGCTCGGATTCGGGCACGGCCAGTTCAGCGATTTTTTGTTCGGTTTCTAACATGCCGCCAGCGTAGGCCGCGCGCGCGCGGAGCGGGGAAAGGCAAAAGTCGCTATGCCCGATAGCAACCCGCATCGCATTGAATCGCAGCGCCAAGACGTTGACCATGGCGTTATCCGAGCAACCGAGAACGCCCACCATGTCCAAACCATCGAAATTCTTCCAAGTCGCCACCGAAGGCGCCACCACGGACGGCCGCAACATCGACCGCGCCACCATCGAGCAGATCGCGGCCAGCTACAACCCGAAAACCTACGGTGCGCGCATCTGGCTGGAGCACATTCGCGGCATCCTGCCCGACAGCCAGTTCAAAGCCTACGGTGACGTGATCGCGGTGAAGGCCGAAGAAGTCGACACCGACAACGGCAAGAAACTGGCTCTGTTCGCGCAGATCGAACCGACGCCCGAACTGATCGCCATTAACAAGGCTAGTCAAAAAATTTACACAAGCCTGGAGATTCAACCCGACTTTGCCGACTCGTCGCAGCCCTACCTGGTCGGCCTGGGCGTCACCGACAGCCCCGCCAGCCTGGGCACCGAAGCGCTGAAATTCTCCGCCGGCCGCAAGCAGCAAGCCGCCAATATGTTCACTTCCGCCGTCGAAGTGACGCTGGAATTTGAAGAGCCGCAGGGCGGCATGCTGGCCGACGCCGTGAAAAATCTGCTGGCGCGCTTCTCCACCACCACCGGCAGCAACGCGGCGCAGTTTGCCGATATCACCGAGGCGGTGCAGGAGCTGGCCGGCCATGTCGTCACCGTCGGCGACAACTACGCCGCCGCAGTCAAGCGCATCGACACGGCCGAAAAAGCGCTGAAGGCGACGCAGGACGAGCTGGCCGCGTTCAAGAAACAGATGGATGAAGCGCCGGGCAACGGCGCGCGCCGCCCGCCCGCCACCGGCAACGACGGCGCCGTGCAAACCGATTTTTAAGCGCCGCGTCGCGTCACCACTACCCACCACACCAACAACGGAGCACCACCCATGAAGAAGCAAACGCGCCAGGTCTTTAGCCAGTACGAAACTCGCCTGGGCCAGTTGAACGACACGGACAACGTGGCCAAGACCTTCAGCGTCACGCCCAGCGTGCAGCAAAAGCTGGAAACGAAAATGCAGGAATCGAGCGAGTTCCTGTCGAAAGTGAACATCATCGGCGTGACCGAACAGGAAGGCGAAAAGCTGGGTCTGGGCGTATCCGGCCCGATTGCCAGCCGTACCAATACCAACACCAAAGACCGCGAGACGCGCGACCTGTCCACGCTGGACGGCACCAAGTACCGCTGCGAACAGACCAACTTCGATACGCACCTGAAATACGCCAAGCTGGATGCCTGGGCCAAGTTCCCCGACTTCCAGTCGCGCGTGGCAAATGCCATCCTGACGCGCCAGGCGCTCGACCGCATCGTCATCGGCTTTAACGGCGTCAAGGCCATGGCCGACACCGATCTGGATACCAACCCGCTGCTGCAGGACGTAAACAAGGGCTGGCTGCAGCACCTGCGCGAACTGGCGCCCGAGCGTGTGCTGGGCCTGGTCGGCGCCGGCCTGCCGGGCACCGTCATCATCGGCGACGTGGTCGATGCCGACTATGCCAACCTGGACGCGGCCGTGACGGACGCCGTCAACTTGCTCGATCCCTGGTATCAGGAAGACACCGGCCTGGTTGCCATCGTCGGCCGCAAGCTGTTGAACGATAAGTATTTCCCGTTGGTCAACACCAAGCAGACGCCGACCGAAACACTGGCAGCCGATATCATCATCAGCCAGAAACGCATCGGTGGCCTGCCGGCCGCGCGCGTGCCCTTCTTCCCTGATAACGCCATTCTCATCACGCGCTTCGACAATCTGTCGATCTACTTCCAGGAAGGCGCGCGCCGCCGCCGCGTGGAAGACGTGCCGAAACGCGATCGTGTCGAAAACTACGAGTCTTCCAATGACGCCTACGTGATCGAAGATCTGGGCCTGGCCGCGCTGGTGGAAAACATCGAGCTGAAAGACAAGTAATGGCCAACCAGTCCCCCGCCCTGCGCCACCGCGCGCGCATGCTGGCCGAGCGCACGGCCGGCGCCGCCGCGCCGCTGGGCGTTACCACCGGCACCGCCTATGAGCTGATGCTGTACAAGCTGGCCGACGACCGCCGGCGCTTGAAGTCCATCCAGTCGGTGGAACGCAAGATCGAGGTCAAGACCACCTTGCTGCCCGACTATGCGCAATGGATCGACGGCGTGCTGGCCGGCGGCAAGGGTGCGCAGGATGACGTGTTCGCCACACTACTGGTGTGGCACATCGACACGGGCGAGTACGAACGTGCCCTGGTCATGGCCGAATACGCGCTGGCGCACAAGTTCACCCTGCCCGATACCTACAGCCGCGACATCGCCACCCTGATGCTGGACGAATTTTCCGAAGGCTACCTGCACGGCAAGCTGGCTGCAGATCCGCAGCACGCGGCGCAGGTGCTGGGCCAGGTGGAACAGTTGACTGCCGCCAGCGACGCGCCCGACCAGGCGCGCGCCAAGCTGCACAAGGCCATCGGCCTGGCCATGATCGCCGTGCTGGACCAGGCGGACGACACGGACATTGCCCCGGCGCTGGTGGCGCAAGCGGAAACGGCCATGGGCCAGTTGAAACGTGCCCGCGCCCTTTCGGAGTCGTGCGGCGTCAAGAAAGATATGGAACGGCTGGAGCGGCGCATCAAGCGCGCGGCCACTTCCGAGTAAGAGCATCCCCCGCAGCACGGCGGCACGGGGGGATTCTGGCCGCGCATAGTCAACGATGCCGACCTGATGAACCCCGTCCACCGCCCACTTTTGAAAGCGCCCCGTATGTCCTTCATGGCCCTGCCTCCGTCATCCCCGCCGGCCACCACGCCGGCGCCGCCAGCACCGGCCATCGGCATCATCGAGAACGACGGCTGGTTTCCCGATATCTTTCTCACCGATATGCGCGATGCCATGCGGCTCGATGGCACCGTCACCGACGCCCGCCTGGTGCAAGCCGTGGTCGACGCCATCTTGCACGTCAACCGCGAGTTGGCGTCATGGCAAACCGCCCACGCGCAAGCACTCATCGCCACGCTGGCGGACGTGCCGGCCACGCGCATCAACCGTGAAAGCCGCCTGCTGGCGCAGTACCGGCGCGCCGTCTACAGCACGGCGAAAGCGGATCTGATCGAGCGCTACCGCGATTACGACACCACGGCCACCTCGCTGAGTGACAAAAAAAGCATGGAGTGGCTGGATGACGCACCTGGCGCGCAGCGCCGCAATGCGCAATGGGCCATCGCAGATATGGTCGGCCGCTCGCACCTGATCGTGGAATTGATCTGATGCAGGTACGCACGCAGCAGCATGACACCGTTGATGCACTGATCTGGCGCTACCTGGGCGCCGGCGCGGGATACGTCGAGCAGACGCTGGAGCTGAACCCCGGACTGGCGCAGCACGGCGCGGTGCTGCCTTCGGGCCTAGTCGTCACCCTGCCCGAACCGGCGCCCAGCACGGGCCAGGCCACCGACATCGTGCAGCTATGGGATTAACGCTGGAATCAACCATTTTTACCCTCATGAAAAATCTATCTAACCTCACCCCGGAGAATCAAGCAATGTCCGCAGAATCGTTTGGTGGTTTCGCCACCCTGGTCAAACTGTACGGCTTCAAGGCAGCGCTGGGTATGGTCGGCGCCGCCATGCTCTATATCGTGCTGCCACCGTTAAACAGCGACGGTACCTTCAACAAGGGCGAATTCGTCGCACGCCTGGGCTGCGCGGGCGTGTTCTCGTGCCTACTGGGCGGCACCGTGTACCAGCTGCTGTGCGCCCAGCTGCCCAGCATCGGCGCCATGGTCAACGCTTCCGCCATCGACCTGATCGTGGGCGCGCCCGGATGGTGGGTTTCGCGCGCCGTGGCCCTGTGGTTCCAGCGCCGCAGCGACAAGGACATCGCCGAGCTGGTAAAAGACGCGAAGGAGCATTGATGGCCACCATGGAGAATCCACTGATCGCGCGCACCATCGACGCCATCTTGCGCGCCGAAGGAGGCTATGTGAATGACCCACAAGACAAGGGCGGCGAAACCAATGTCGGCATCACCGTGGCCGTGGCGCGCGCTAACGGCTACACGGGGCCGATGCGCGACCTGCCCGTGGCCGTAGCGCGCGCCATCTACACAGCGCGCTACATCACGGAACCGAAGTTCGACCAGGTGCTGGCCGTGCATGCCGGCATCGGCGCCGAGCTGATCGATACGGGCGTGAACATGGGGCCGCACCGTGCGGCCGAGTTCCTGCAGCGCTGGCTGAACGGTTTCAACGACACTGGCGCTCGCTATCCGGCCCTGTTTGTCGATGGACGCCTGGGCGATATCTCGCTGGGTGCGCTGACCGCCTTCCTGAAATGGCGCGGCCAGGATGGCGCCACCGTGCTGCTACGCGCCCTGAACGGCGTGCAGGCCGAGCGCTATCTATCCATCACCGAAGCCAACACGACCCAGCGCCGTTTCCTGTTCGGCTGGATCAAGGAACGGGTGGCCATGTGACGACGCCCGCCTGGCGTCCGCAGGTCGCCTGCCTGCTGTGCGGCGCAATCGCGGGCTGGATGGCGCAGGGCTGGTGCAAGGACGCCGCCATCGCCGTGCTGCAGCGGGAGGCCGCCACCGGCGCGGCGACCGCAGCCACCAAGCTGGCCCAAGCCACCGCCCGCGTGCTGACGCTGGAGCGCGCCGCAGGTGCCGCCCTGGTGCAGCGCGCCGACAAACTCCAACAGGATCAAGACCATGCGAAAACTGAACGTGACCGTTTCAATGCTGATGTGCGCAGCGGTGCTGTGCGCCTGTCAATCCCCGTTGCCAGCGGCCAGTGCGCCGCAACTGCAGATACCTCCGCTGCCGCAGGCCATTGGCATGAAACGCGCGCCGAACTTGACCCAGCGACTGCGGCAGCTCTTGACGCCATTGCCGGCGACGGCGACAACGCCACCAGGCAGTTGAACGCCTGTATCGACGCCTACAACACCGTGCGAGACACCTACCATGTACAAACCGAATAGCCTGCGCCAGCACCTGGCCGCCGCCATCCCCGAGCTGCAGCGCGATCCCGACCGCCTGCTGGTCTTCGCCGACGAGGGCAACGTGGTAGCCAACGCCACCGCCTCCCTCTCCTTCGAATACCGCTTCAAGCTCAATCTGATCGTCACCGATTACGCTGGCGACGCCGACGCCATCATGGTGGCCCTGATCGCCTGGCTGAAAGTCCATCAGCTCGACCTGATGGCGAACGAGGAAACGCGCAAGCACGGCATCGCCTTTGAGGTCGATTTCAACAACCATGAGACGGTCGATATCTCGATCAAGCTGGATCTGACCGAGCGCGTGGCCGTCAAGGCCGGCGAGGCGGGCCGCCTGGACATCAAACACCTGGCCGAGATACAGCACATGCCAGCCTATGCGGACGAATTCTGGAAGCTGTATGACGGCGACACCCTGCTAGCCGAATGGCGCACGCCCGAGGCCACGCCGTGAGCGGCGACCTGCGCACGCTGGAAGCCTGGGCCGGCGCGCTGTTGGCAAAGCTGCAGCCAGCACAGCGCCGCGCCATCAATCACAAGGTGGCCATCGACCTGCGCCGCAGTCAGGCGCAGCGCATCAAGGCTCAGCAGGGGCCAGATGGCACCGCCTACCCCGCGCGCAAGCGGCGCAAGGAATTCAAGGGAAAGAATGGGCGCATCAAGCGGCAGAAGGCGGCGATGTTCGCCAAAATTCGCACTGCCAAACACCTGAAAGTAAAGGCGACCGGCGATCAGATCGAGGTCGGATTCTTTGGCTGGGTGGCGCGCGTGGCGCACGTGCACCAGTTTGGCCAGCAAGACCGCGTTACCAAAAAAGGGCCCGTCTACAAGTACCCGGAGCGGGCGCTGCTGGGCTTGAGCGAACCGGATCGGACGTTAATACACGAATCATTGCTGCGTCACATGGAAAAAACTACGATGCGTCAATGAAAACTTCAACCGATATTAATTGTCAAATTAGTTATATTTAAATGAAGCCGACCGCAACCGGCCCAGGCTGTGTAAAAACGCAATCCTGTTTCCACAATGGGGGACTCGGGCCGCCAAGCCATGCTTGAAGGGCTAAAACGCGTTGCACTGCGCCATATCGTTTTATGGGACTCCCCTTCGAAATGCCACGGCAATCGCCGCAAGCGCCGCTTTTAAGCCTCGCAAATGGATAAAAGCCTTGATGGCCTTCATCATATCCGCAATGCCGAGGATAGCGATCAGTCGCTTGAGGTTATAGGCGAGGACATGAAGGCTCATCTCGGTCTTCACGCGCTCCAAACCCTTGCTCAGGAAATGCGTCGCCCCCATCCAGGCTTTGATGGTGCCGTATGGATGTTCAACCGTGCAACGTCGAATACGCATGGCATCCGGCGTTTGCTCGAGACGCGCCTGCATGTTCTCAAGCACGTCCTGATGTTCCCAGCGGGTCACGCGCCGCTGCGGACTCGGCGTGCACTTTTCTTTAAGCGGGCACGCCTTACAATTCGAGCTCCAATATCGATGATTCGTCATCCCTTTTTCGACGGTCACAAAGCGCCAAATGAGTGATTGACCTGCCGGGCACCGATATTCATTCTTCTGCGGATCGTAGACAAAGTCGGCCTTGTCGAATCGCCCGTCAGCTTTGGCGTTTGAGGTTTTCGTCGGCGGCACCAAGGTGGAGATGCCGGCATCATGGCACGCCAGTATTTCCTTGCCATTGAAGTAGCCTCGGTCGGCAAGCGCCGTCAGCTCTGTTGTGCCAATTGCGATGCGTGCTTTCTTGGCCATTGCGGATAATTGATCACGGTCGCTGCCGCTGTTAGTCACCTCGTGCTCGACGATCAAGTGGTGCTTAGCATCGACGGCGGTTTGCACGTTGTAGCCGACGATGCCGCTGCCGCGTGTCATCATGGATCGGGCATCGGGATCTGTCAGCGAAATCTGTGTTTCGCCAGTCTCTACAAGCTTCGCTTCAATTTCCTTGAGCGAGGCCATCTGCAATTTCAATGCCGCTATTTTCTCTTCCAGCCGCACGCGTTTCGGTTTTGCGGCGCCGGGCTCCTGTCTGTCGGCACTGTCGAGCTCGGCCAGGTAACGACCGATGCTTGCTTCAATCTCTTCCATCCGTCGCTTCAGCTTCGCGTCGGTGAAATTGCGATCGCTGCTGTTCACCGCCTTGAATTTGCTGCCGTCGATAGCGACGACTGCATCCGAAAATAGGTCGAGCTGCTGGCACAGAACGACGAACTGACGGCATACATTGCGGATCGATTTGCCGTTGTCTTTTCGGAAGTTGGCGATCGTCTTGAAGTCCGGTTTTAGACGCCCCGTCAACCACATCAATTCGACGTTCCGCTGAGCTTCGCGCTCCAGGCGCCGGCTCGACTGAATTCGATTGAGGTAGCCGTAGATGTACAGCTTGAGCAGGACGCTCGGATGGTAGGAAGGCCGGCCCGTTGCCGCAGGCTGCACTCGCTCAAATCCCAGGCTGGCAAGGTCAAGCTGATCGACAAATACATCGACCACCCGAACCTGGTTGTCTTCGTCGACATAGTCGTCCAGTAGTTCGGGGAGCATCGTGGACTGGCCGCGGTCTGCACCTTCGATAAAGCGCTTCATTTCGCACCCCAAGTGATGAGATACTGGCTTAACGTTTACCGCTCAGGTTTCGTTTACAGCGATTGACGTTTTTACACAGCCTGGGCCAGAAGCAGTCGTTCACAGTAGCGTGACAATGAGCGAGTTTTCCTACGTGACAATTCGGTATGATCTGGAACCGTTATCGCCTGCCTATAGCGGTTTGCGAAGGGAAATTATGATGTTCGTCAATACCGTGCTTTTTGTCGTTGGGGTTGTTGTTGCCCTGACGATTAGTCTCTATGCCACATGGCTGCTCTCTAATCGTCTTCGGAACAAAGATCCGAAGCTGAAAGCATTTGGCGAATGGCTGAAAAATGTATTCGATGGCATTTGGGGGCTGTAGGTTCGATTTGGTGTGGAAGCAACCAAGGATCGCATCTGAGAAAGCTATAACGACACTTCAGCGGATTATCCACGGATTACCTATGACAAGAGGTTACATGCAAAGAATGAAACTTGAATAGTTGCCTTCTACAAAATACACCAGCTACACTGGCACACTGAAGTAGCATGAGCCTGCACGCCGACCGACCGCAGGCTTAAGCACGCCTGATGCAGGTCCGGCAATTTATACATCAAGTAAAACGCAATTTCACAGAAAGTTAAAATGAGCGAAATTCATCAGTACACCTATGACGAAGTCTCCAGCCGCCTCGAAGAACTTATTAAGAAAAGGCAGTCCTTTGTGCTTCGTGGGCTAACCGATCGGATGTCCGATACGATCACCAAAGTTGAATCAACCATCGAAAATCAGCAATTGACGTGTCGCGTTTACACGCGAAATCGTGCGGCAGTCGTGGCCGCTACAGCGTGGGTACCGGTTGTAAGCTGGGCAAATGCAGCTGCCCTGGCTGTCCACAACCTGGCAACTATGGATCCGGATTATGAAATTGGAAAAGACTACGTCGATAAACGGCTGCACGTAACTTACAAGCGCTAGGATAGTTGATCGTTTTCGAACAACCTGCACTCCGGTGCCAGCCTGGCAATATGACAGTCAAACAAATAGTCGCAGCAAGTGATAACGAAGTAATTGCTAGCGTTTGGCTTGCAACGTCCGCTTTGGCGAATGCGGACACTCCCACATTTCCATTGTTTCGAAAAAATAAATTAGCGTATCCAGCATTGCCATAGTCGCTAAGCCACATATCAACCCGCCCCCGCGTGCATCCGCACGCGGACTTCGGCAACATGCATTGCATGAACGCCGACCTGTCCGACCTCCTCCGCTTGCTGCAAAACCTGATCCGCCTGGGCACCATTGCCGAGGTCAAAGGGGCCAAAGCGCGCGTCCAACTCGGGCCGACACTTACTACTGAATGGCTGAACTGGGCAACGCCACGCGCCGGCAGCGCGCGCACCTGGTCGGCGCCCACCGTGGGCGAACAGGTGATGGTCCTGTCTCCAGGCGGCGACCTGACGCGCGGCATCATCCTGCCTGCACTGTACTCCAAAGCATTTGACGCGCCTGAGTCGAGCGACACGATCCACACCACGCATTACCCCGACGGCGCCGTGGTGCAGTACGACCACGCGGCCCACGCCTTGACGGCCACCCTGCCCGGCGGCACGGCCACCATTACGGCCGACAAGGTCACGTCCGACGCGCCCAGCACCATCTGCACGGGCGACTTGACCGTTATGGGCAATCTGATCGTCAAGCAAGCCGCGACCGTGGAAGGCGCCACCGCCTTGAATGGCGGCGTGAACGCCAAGGCCGGCGGCGCTGGCGGCGTGGCCATGGCCGTGCAAGGTAGCGTCAAAGCCAGTGACGACGTGCTGGCAGGCGCCATCAGCCTGATCAAGCACGCGCATGGCGGCGTCAAAGCCGGCGGCGACAAGTCGGGCGGGGCTCTGTGATGCCGGGCATGCACGCTACCACTGGCCGCGCCCTTTCTGGGCTGGCGCATATCCGCCAATCCATCAGCGACATCCTGACGACGCCCATCGGCTCGCGCCTGATGCGCCGCCGCTATGGCTCCGAAGTGCCCGAATTGATCGACCAGCCTTTGAACAGTGCAACCGTCTTGCGCATCTACGCCGCCACCGCCTACGCCATCCGCCTGTGGGAACCGCGCATCACCCTGACCAGCATGCAGTTTGAAACGGGCGAGGCCGGCGCGGCATCGCTGATCCTGGATGGCATGGCCGATGGCCAAGCTGTCCAGCTCGCGGTCGGCATCGGCCCGGAAGGTACGCCATGAGCACGGCAATCGACCTGTCTATGTTGCCGGCGCCAACCATCATTGAGGCGCTCGACTATGAAACGCTGCTGGCCGCCCGTCGCGCCGATCTCGTCGAGCGCTATCCGGCCGCCGCCGACATCATTACCTTGGAGTCCGAGCCGCTGAACAAGCTGCTGGAGGAATCCGCTTATCGAGAACTAATCCTGCGACAACGCATCAATGACGCCGCGCGCGGTGTGATGCTGGCGTTTGCGACCGGCGCCGACCTCGACCACCTTGCCGCCTTGTTCGACATCGCGCGCCTCGACGGCGAGCTGGATGATGCCTTGCGTCCACGCACGCAGCAATCGCTGTATCGCCTGTCAGTCGCTGGACCGAAAGAGGCGTATGCAAGCCATGCTCGCGCAGCAGCCCCATATATCAAGGATGTTGCTGTCACCAGCCCGACACCGGGAACTGTCCTGCTCACGCTGTTGAGCAGGAACGGTAATGGCACGGCCGATGCCAGCCAGATTGCCGCCGTGAACGCGGCACTGTCAGCCGACACCGTGCGCCCAATCTGCGACACCGTGGCGGTGCAGAGCGCCATCGTGATCGAATACAGCGTGGTGGCCACCCTGGAAACCATGGGAGGCCCGTCAGCCCAGGCCGTGCGCGCGGCAGCGCAGGCAGCAGCCGAGGACTACACGCGCAATGCCCACAGCATCGGCAACGCCATTACCCGCAGCGGGCTGTATGCCGCCCTGCGCCAGCCTGGCGTGACGCGCGTCACGTTGGCCGCCCCGGTCCAACCTGCAGGCGACAGCGACATCCTGATTCAGCCGGCCGCACTCGGCGCGGCCTGGTGCACGGGCGTTGCCGTCACGTTGAGCGACGAGCGAGGGTCGGCATGATCAACTTGCTGCCGCCGAACGCCAGCGCTATCGAGCGCGCCATCGCCGCTACCGGCGCCGGTATCGACACGCTGCCAGTGGCCGTGCGCGAGATCTGGAACCCGGCAACGTGCCCAGCCGCATTGCTGGCGTGGCTCGCCTGGGCGCTTGCCGTCGATGAATGGGACGAGGCCTGGAGCGAAGCGGTCAAGCGCACGGTGATCGCCGACGCCATCCAGGTCCACCGCCATCGCGGCACTGTATGGTCCCTCAAGAAATCGCTTGCACCGCTCGGCATGGCTGTGGAAGTGATCGACCAGGCAAGCCAGCGCGCCAGCTATGCAGCGCTGGAATCAGCGCAGCTTGACGGTTCGTGGCAACTCGACAGCACAACAAAAATCAGGCCAATCGAACTCTATGCCAACCTGCCTCAGATCCAGCACTGGGCGCAGTTCATCGTGCGCGCGAATCTGGCTGATGCCGTGCGTGCTGAGAATTTCACCGTGCTGCGTCATCTGGTAGAAAAATGGAAGCCGGCCCGCAGCTGGCCCCTGTTCATGTTCTGGCTGATGTTCGCCCTGGAAGTGCGCGCGCAAGCGAGCGCAGCGCTGCTGCTCAACAAACAGATCGGCGCACGCTACCCATGGAGTGGCCGCACGATCAGCGACGCCGCGAGCTGGCCTTTGGGCCGGGATGGATCGCCGGTGACACTGCCGCAGGCGTTCTCTTCATTTCGCCTAGGCGAACGACGTGGCGCGATCAGCGCATGGCGCTTAACAGGTAGTCGAGTTGACAGCAACGCGTGCATGCAAAGCGCGGCCTCGATCAGCGTGTACCGCTTGCCGCAGCTGGCCGAGATTGACCGCCGACTGAATGGCGCATGGCGCCTTGGCGAACGCATCGCCGGCGCAGCCAGCCATTCCACGATTGTAGCTAGCAGCGTCATCACCTCTCCCCAAAAGGTGGCGATCACCTACCACACCGCTATCCGCATCGACTACCCCGCGACGCCGGCAAAGTTAGGGGCCCGCACACGACTGGCCGCATGGCGGCGGCTGGATGGCCTCTGGGCGGTCGGGTCCAACACCACTGCCTGTCCCTTTGGCTTCGCCCTTCGGCGCGACGAAGCGATCCAGGCCGAAGCCAACATCGCCATGGCATCCACGTCAGCGTCGTACGTCAGCCCGGAGCGGCTTGCCAGGCGTGCGCCGGTCAAGATGGCGCCGACCGTGCGGCGGCTCGATGGCAGTTGGCGCCCAGGTGCAGAGAATCGCCTTGGCCGCTTCCGCCTCGATGGCCGCCGCCTACGAGTGCAGCAATTCGTCACCTGCCCGCGCATCGGTACGTTTGCCGTCATGCAGGGTGTGTCAGGCACCGATGAGGGTGCAAGCCGCCGGTTGCACCTGAATGGGGGCTGGCGACTGGGCGGACCTGCAGCGCCGCAATTCAACATCAACATCATGAAGGAGGTTCAACATGGCTGAAGCCATTACGGTCGACGCGTACCGCAAGCGGCTGGCAAAACACATGGCAGATAACACGGCGCTGCCGCCCATTGCCTACATGGCCTTCGGCGATGGTGGTCATAACGCTGACCTCACGCCCAAGCCGCCATCGGCGGGCGCAGTCGCCCTCGCCCATGAAGTGCTGCGCAAGCCACTCGCCGCGATAACGCAGGAAGATGCGTTCAGCACCACCGGCAAGGGCGTCATCGACGCATCGGAGCTGATCGGCGCCCGCATTTCCGAGGCGGCATTGATCGATGCCAACGGCCAGCTGGTCGGCTTGAAAAACTTCGCGCCCAAGCTCAAGGAATCCGACGAGCGTTATGAAATCAGCATCAAGCTGCGATTTTAAAGGACATCAGAATGACTTTGCCACACAACACGATTACCCCCATTCCGAATAATGAGCCGGATGCAGTACCGGCCCTGTGGAACACGCGCTACAGCGAAATTGACGAAAACTTTCTCAATCTCGACGGCCGAGTCGATGCCAGGGAGATTGAAATCACCGCCGCGCGTAAAGGCAAAGGCAGTCTTGATGCGCGCCTGGACGACATGGCATCGGCGATCTCGTCGACTTCTGTTGAGATGCAAAACGCTACTGTCGCTGCCCTGAAGTTCGCAATCGACCAGGCTGCATTGGCAAACTACAGTATCAAGGCGTTCAAACAGCAACTGCAGCAGGAAGGCGAAATGACCATCCAGAACAAGGGAATTGTCTCTGGCTGCGCCGCGACCAAATCCACCACGGCAGCGCGCAACCTGACGCTGTCCACTGGCGTGTGCTTTGCCAATGGCCGCGCTTATGCAGTTGCCGATGGCGTCAATGCTGCCAGTGTGCCGAGTAATACCGGCGTCGGCAGCGCGACCGTCTATGCGTATCTGTACCAGGATGCCGGTGGCCTGTGGCGCGTTGCTGTGACGGCAATCGGGCAGCAGGTTCCGCCCAACAGTATTCGCATCTACAACATCACCGTGCCGGCCAACAGTACCGATGCGACCGATCCCAGCTTAACCAGTGTCATCTTGACGGATATCCGCCGCATTGAGAGAAATTTTCCTTCTCGCCTGAACTCTCCTGCCTTGGCGTCTGCCGTCATCAATGGATTGTCTGCCAACAATTACCGGCTTGACTTTGACGTGGTGTCCGCAACTGGCGCGCCGTGCGAGGCAGCAGCCATTATGGTTTTCAGCCGGGCAACCAACGGTTTCACCGTACAGCTGGCCAGCGCGGCCGATAACGTCACAGTGCGCTGGCGTACTAGCAAGCTCAACAATTAATACCACTCGCAAAGGGAGTCTTCCGTGCCACAAATTATTTTGAAACAACCTGGTCAGACCGTCGCTGATTTTTCATTCAGCGGTACGATCGTCACAGTCGCCGGCGTCTCGGTAGATTGCGCCAAACGCCAACTGGACGTTGCCCTCGCCGTCGAAATCCGCAGCAATACGGCCGGCCCAAGCGAGGGGGGCAATGGTGCCTACCTCGCTCAGATCAGCATTCCCGCGCGCCGCTACCTCCCCGTTGAAGCGATCAGCGCGGAGCACGAAAGCGGTATGGGTCAATCCCACTCGATGCAAGAGCCGATTCCGCTCGATCCCAACGCCGTGCAAGTCACCCTTTGGCCTACCGCTTAATTCACTTCTTGGATAGAGAAAAAACATGGCAACGATTTTTAGTAAAGATAGCTTACGCGCCAGCGTCGAGGCAGCCAGCGGCGGTCGCCAGACTGTCTTGTATACAGCACTCGGTCAGCCGACCTACATGACTGTTATCCCGCAATTTGACGGCCAATCACTCGATCCCGGCCTGCCTGCAGGACCACACGCCATGTTCATGGTCGGCGGCGTCGCAAAAAGCGAATATTTTGTTGGCACGTATCAAGGCCAAGTCGTCAACGGTGAATTGTTGAGCCTACCTGGCGTTGATACCTCGACATCGGTAAGTCACGATCAAATCGTAGCCTATGCGCGTGCTTGCGGCGTAGGCCATCACGCCATGACAAACGCAGCGTTTGCAGGTCTTGCGCTGTGGTCTCGCGCGAATAGTTTCCAGCCGCGTGGCAACACGAGCTATGGAAAATCTTCTGACTCGGCATGGGAAACCGGGCGCCGTGTCGATGGCTTTAACCCAGGCAGCACCGTAGGCGCGCCGCGCATCCTTACCGGTTCTGGCCCCGTCTCCTGGCGGCACGACAATACGCCCGCCGGGATTGCTGACCTGAATGGCAATACCTGGGAATGGACACCAGGCATGCGCTTGATGGGCGGGGAAATTCAGATCATTGCAGACAACAACGCCGCGTTGTCCGCCACTGATCTGTCTTCCGCATCGGCTGAGTGGAAGGCGATCAACGGGGCGACCGGCGCTCTGATGGTTCCAACATCTACCGGCACTATTGCCGGTGGTGATTACGTTGCAACAACTGCAAACTCCGTGCGCATGGCCGCTGCAGGCACCGCCAATTACACGCTGGTTATCAAATCCGGGCAAAGTTTCGAAGCCATGACAAATCCAGGCGTCGTACCTGTCGGCGCAGTCGCCCTGGCATTGCTCAAATCACTCGGCCTATTCCCTGTCTCCGACCTGCTAGGTGGAACGCTTGCCATGCCGGCTGAAAATAGTGACGGTATTTGGTGCGAGTTGAGCGGTGAAAGACTCCCGCTTCGTGGCGGCAGCTGGCTCGTCGGTGCGAATGCCGGCCTGTTCGCGCTGCACTTGGTCAACGACAGAGCGTACATGGGTCCGGACTTCGGGGGGCGTCCCGCCTTTGTGCTCTGACATCGGTAGCGTGAAATCTGTCCGGGTGGGCAATAGCCCACCCCCTCACACCAAACAAAGGAATAGAACAAATGGCAACTGATTATCACCACGGCGTGCGCGTCATTGAAATTAACGAGGGTTCGCGCCCCATCCGTACCGTATCGACCGCCGTGCTGGGCCTGATCGCTACCGCCGACGACGCCGATCCGGAAGCTTTCCCGCTCGATACGCCCGTGCTCGTCACCAACGTGCTGGCCGCCATGGGCAAGGCCGGCGAAAGCGGCACCTTGTACCGTGCGCTGGAAGCTATCGCCGCGCAGACCAAGCCCCTGACCATCGTGGTGCGCGTGGCCGAAGGCGAGACGGAAGAGGAAACCGCCAGCAATGCCGTGGGTGGCGTGTCGCCTGACGGCAAATACCTGGGCGCCAAGGCGCTGCTGGCCGCGCAAAGCAAGCTGGGCGTCAAGCCGCGCATCCTGGGCGCGCCGGGCCTGGACACCCAGGCAGTCACCAATGCCCTGGCCAGCGTGGCCCAGCAACTGCGCGCCTTCGTGTATGCCTCGGCCTATGACTGCGCCACCGTCGCGGAGGCCATCACCTATCGCGGCCAGTTCGGCCAGCGTGAAGTCATGGTCATTTGGCCCGACTTCGTCAACTGGGATACCGCCATCGACGCCGAAGCCAATATGTCCGCTGTGGCCTACGCCATGGGCCTGCGCGCCAAGATCGACGAGGAAACGGGCTGGCACAAGACCTTGTCCAACGTGGTCGTCAACGGCCCGAGCGGCATCACCAAGGATGTGTTTTTCGACCTGCAAGACCCCGCCACCGATGCCGGCGTGCTCAATGCCAAGGAAGTGACCACCCTCGTCAACATGGGCGGCTATCGTTTCTGGGGTTCGCGCACTTGCGAAAAACCGGGCGGCTTCTTCTACTTCGAATCCTACACGCGCACGGCCCAGGTGCTGGCCGACACCATCGCCGAAGCGCATTTCGCCTTTGTCGACGTGCCGCTGCATCCCTCCCTGGTGCGCGATCTGCTGGAAAGCATCAATGCCAAGTTCCGCGAATTGAAACGCCAGGGCTACATCATCGATGGCACAGCATGGTACGACGAACAGTACAACGACAAGACGGCGCTGAAAGACGGCAAGCTGGCCATCGATTACGACTACACGCCCGTGCCGCCACTGGAAAACTTGCGGTTCCAGCAGCGCATTACCGACCGCTACCTGGCCGACTTCGCCTCGCGCATCTCGGCGTAACCACCCTCCCTGCCCGCCGCGCGCGGGCGCAATTGAACTCTGGAGAACACTATGGGCCTGCCCCGCAAACTGAAAAACTTCAACTTGTTTCAAAACGGCGTGTCCTTCATGGGCATGGTGCCCGAAGTCACCCTACCCAAGTTGAGCCGCAAAATGGAAGAGTATCGCGCCGCCGGCATGAGCGGCCCGGTGTCGGTCGACTTCGGCAACGAGGCGGTATCGCTGGAATGGAGCGCTGGCGGTCTGATCGGCGAAGCCTTGAAGCAATACGGCGCGCACAGCCACGGCGCCGTGCAGCTACGTTTTGCCGGCGCATACCAGGAAGACGATGACGGCACCGTGGCCGCCGTCGAAGTCGTCGTGCGCGGTCGCTACAAGGAAATTGACATGGGCACGGCCAAAGTGGCCGATGACACCACCCACAAATACACGATGGCCTGCAGCTATTACAAGCTGATGATCGACGGCGCCACCGTCATCGAGCTGGACTTCATGAGCGGCATCGAGAATATCGGCGGCAACGACACCACTGCCGCCATCCGCAAGGCCATCGGCCTGTAATCCACTTTTTATCCACCTTCACTACACCAGGAAAACAACATGAACATCGACAACCAAAACCAAGCCGTCATCACACTGGATGAACCCATCAAACGCGGCGATGACTTCATCACCTCGCTGACCGTGCGCAAGCCCAAGGCGGGCGCCCTGCGCGGTATCTCGCTGATCGAACTGGCCAACCTGAACGTATCGGCCCTGCAGATCGTGCTGCCGCGCATCACCGAGCCAACCTTGACGGCGCACGACATCGCCAGCATGGACCCTGCCGACTTGCTGGCTGTGGGCGCCGAGGTTGCCGGTTTTTTGGCGAGCAAAGCAGATCGCCTTTCGGTATCCCCGGCGAAGTAGAAGACGCCATGGCCGACATTGCCGGCGTTTTTCATTGGACGCCGGCAGCGATGGACGATTTTACGATTAATGAACTGATGGCCTGGCGCGAGCGCGCCAGGCAACGAAGCGGAGCGGAATAAATGGCTGGTCGGGATTTGAAATTACAGGTGGTCTTTTCGGCGCTGGACAAAATCACCGGCCCGCTCAAAAAAATCATTGGCGGCTCCAGTGAGACGGCCAAAGCGCTGAAAGCCACCAGCGACCGCTTGCGCGACCTCAATGCGCAGCAAAAGAACATCGGCAAATTCCGCGAGCTGCATGGCGGCCTGGACGCTACCCGCACCAAGCTGGAAGCGGCCCAGCAGAAAGTGGCCAGCCTGGCCATTAAGATGAAGCAGACGGAAGCGCCCACACGCGCCATGACGCGCGAGTTTAACGCCGCAGTCAAAGCGGCCGGCGCCTTGAAGACCGCCGGCCAGCAACAAAGCCAGCAATTGCAAATCATGCGCGAACGCCTGGCAAGCGCCGGCATCGGCACCAAAGACCTGGCCAACCACGAGCGCACCTTGCGCCGCGAGATCGAGGCCACCAATAAAACCATGACGCTGCAGCAACAAAAGCTGGCCAACGCGGCCGCCAAGCAGCAGCGCGTGACCACCGCCACCCAACATGCCGACAAGCTGCGCAACAAGGCGGGCAACTTGGCCATGGCCGGCGCAGGTGCGACCGCCACGGGCGCAGTCATCGGCGCGCCCGTCGTCAAAGGGCTGAACGAGGCCAAGCATTATCAAACAGAAGTGGGCCGCGTCAACGCGCTGGGCCTGGGTGACAAGGTGTCCGCAGAAGCCGTGGCCTTCGCGCGCAACATGAAAACCTACGGCACCAGCCAGCTCGACAACCTGCAATTGATGCGCGACGGCATGAGCGCCTTTGCAGATGTACACCACGCGGAAATGGTGGCGCCCATCCTGGCCAAGATGAAATTTGCCAACCATGCCTTCTATGGCGAGGCGGAAGGCGCCGACAACGAACGCAAGTTCATGGACATGCTCAAGGTGATCGAGCTGCGCGGTGGCCTGGAGAGCAAGGAAAAGTTCGAAGCCCAGGCCAATATCGTGCAGCAGGTGATTACCGCCACGGGCGGGCGCGTCGGCCCGAATGAATGGCTAAACATGATCAAGACCGGCGGCCTTGCCGCCAAAGGACTCAAAGACGAATCGTTTTACTACCAGATGGAACCTCTTGTGCAGGAAATGGGGGGTAACCGTGTCGGCACATCCCTGATGAGTGCTTACCAGAACTTGTACCAGGGCCGCACTACCAAGCGCTCGGCCAAGAAACTGGAGGAGTTCGGCCTGATCGGCGACAAGAGCAAGGTCAAACATGACAAAGCGGGACAACTTTCTTTCCTCAATCCTGGCGCGCTGCTAGGTTCGGAGCTGTTCCGCGAAAACCAATTCGAGTGGATGGAAAAAGTGTTGTTGCCGCAGTTGGCCAAGAAAGGCATCACGGAAAAGAACCAAGTACTCGATGCCATCGGCAGCATCTTTTCAAACCGCACGGCATCGAACCTACATTCACAGTTTTATTTGCAGCGCGTGCAGATCCACAAAAACGAAAAACTCAACCGTGGCGCCGCCAACATCCCGCAGCTGGAAAAGCTGGGGCGCGACTTGGCGGCCGGTAAGGAGCTGGAAGCACAGTCCAAGCTGGCCGATCTGAAGCTGACCATGGGCGAGAAAATCCTGCCGCTGTACGCGCAAGGGCTGGAAATGGCCATCAGCGCCGTGACGCGGCTCAACGGCTTCATGGAGCGCAACCCCACCGTGGCCAAGGTCATGATTACGGCCTTTGCCGTGCTGGCAGGCCTGCTGCTGGTACTCGGCCCGCTGATGCTGGGCATTGCCGCCCTGATCGGCCCGTATGCCATGCTGCACGTCATGTTTGCCAAGATGGGCGTGACGGGTGGCGTGCTCACGCCCATCCTGCGCGGCCTGGGCGGCGCCTTCATGTGGGCGGGCCGGGCCGTGCTGTGGCTGGGCCGCGCCCTCATGCTCAACCCGATTGGCATCGCCATCACGGTCTTGGCCGGCGCCGCCTTCCTGATCTATAAATATTGGGAGCCGATCAAGGGTTTCTTTACCGGCATCTGGTCGCACGTCAAGACCGCGTTTGCCGGCGGCATCGGCGGCGTCAGCAAGCTGATCGCCAACTGGTCGCCCGTGGGCCTGTTCTATCGAGCCTTCGCGGGCGTGCTGGGCTGGTTCGGCATTGAGCTGCCCGCCAAGTTCACCGACTTTGGCGCCAGCATCCTGCAGCGCATCACCGCGTCCTGGACGCCCATCACCGCCTTCTTTGCCGATATCTGGTCGCGCCTACGCAACGTTTGTGCCGGCGGCATCGGCAACATCACTGCCCTACTTATTAATTGGTCGCCGCTGGGCGTGTTTTACCAAGCGTTTGCAGGCGTGATGGGCTGGTTCGGTATCGAGCTGCCCGCCAAGTTCACCGAGTTCGGCGCCAACATTATGCGCGGCCTGGTCAATGGCATTACCGGCTCCATGGGCACCGTCAAGGATGCCATCAGCAATGCCGGTTCCAGCACCATTGCCTGGTTCAAGGAAAAGCTGGGAATCCACAGCCCGAGTCGCGTATTTGCGCAGCTGGGCGACTACACCATGCAGGGATTGGCGATGGGCTTGGAGCGCAGCGCGGGCGCGTCCATCACTCAAGTCAGCAGCCTTGCCAAGCGCCTGACCCAGATAGGCGCAAGTATCGCCATCGGGGCAGCAGTCGGCCCTGCCGCCGCGCTCAACGTGCAGCCGTCGGTCGATGCACCGGCAACTGGCAATGCCGCACTGCGTCAAGTCACCGGGCTGGCCCGTCAGCCGGCGCAGATCAACCCGGCACCGGCCCCCGCTGCCCCGCTCGATGCGCGCCCCCTGGTTGCGCCGGCGCCAAGCAATGACGCGCTGCGCCAGATCAGCGGACTGAACCGTCAGCGGGAGCATTTCAACGCTGTACCGGCCCCGACCGCGCCGCTCGATGCGCGCCCCCTGGTTACGCCGGCACCAAACAATGACGCCCTGCGCCAAGTCAACGGGTTGGCCCGCCAGCTGGCGCAGATCAATGCGGTACCGACCCCGGCCGCGCCGCTCGATGCGCACCCGCTGATTACGCCGGCACCAAGCAATGACGCGCTGCGCCAGGTCAACGGGCTGGCCCGCCAACTGGCGCAGATCAACGCGGTACCGGCCCCGGCCGCACCGCTCGATGCGCGCCCCCTGATTACGCCGGCACCAAGCAATGACGCCCTGCGTCAAGTCAACGAGCTGGCCCGCCAATTGGCGCAGATGAACGCGGTACCGGCCCCAGCCGCGCCGCTCGATGCGCGCCCCCTGGTTACGCCGGCACCAAGCAATGACGCCCTGCGTCAGGTCAACGGGCTGGCCCGCCAATTGGCGCAGATGAACGCGGTACCGGCCCCAGCCGCGCCGCTCGATGCGCGCCCCCTGGTTACGCCGGCGCCAAGCAATGACGCGCTGCGCCAGGTCAACGGGCTGGCCCGCCAGCTGGCGCAGATCAACGCGGTACCGGCTCCGACCGCACCGCTCGATGCACGCCCCCTGGCTACGCCGGCACCAAGCAATGACGCCCTGCGCCAGGTCAACGTGCTGGCCCGCCAGCTGGCGCAGATCAACACGGTACCGGCCCCGGCCGCACCGCTCGATGTGCGCCCTTTGGTTACGCCAGCACCTATCAATAACGCCCTGCGCCAGGTCAACGGGCTGGCCCGCCAGTTGGCGCAGATCAACGCGCTACCGACCCAGGCCGCACCGCTCGATGTGCGCCCCCTGGTTACGCCGGCACCAGGCAATGACGCGCTGCGCCAAGTCAACGGGCTGGCCCGCCAACTGGCGCAGATCAACACGGTACCGGCCCCGGCCGCGCCGCTCGATGCGCGCCCCCTGGTTATGCCGGCGCCAAGCAATGACGCGCTGCGCCAGGTCAGCGGCCTGGCCCGGCAGCTGGCACCACTCGGTGCCGGAATGAATATTGATGATGGGGGGCCTGCTCCAGCTATAGCGTTCGATACCCGGCCGCCGGTGACGGCGCGTGGCCAAGCCGCCAGCTACGACAGCCACGACACAATTCAAATTCACATTGCCACGGCACCCGGCATGGACCCGCAAGCCATCGCGCGCGCCGTGAATATGGCTCTGGAACAGCGCGACCGCGAAAAGGTGGCACGCATGCGCTCGGCCCTGTATGACCGCGAATAAAGGAAGCACACCATGATGATGATTTTAGGAATGTTCGTTTTCAGCTTACCGACGCTGGCCTATCACGAGCTGCAGCGGCAAACGGAATGGAAGCACGCCAGCACGGCCCGCGTGGGCCTGCGCGACGCGCATCAATATGTCGGGCCAGGTGACGACACCATCACCCTGTCGGGCTGGGTGGCGCCGGAACTGACCGGTTCCCTGTATTCGCTCGATGCGCTGCGCATGATGGCCGACACGGGTAAATCGTGGATTCTGATCCAGGGCACCGGCCGCATTCTCGGTTCCTACCGCATCACGAGCATGACGGAGGGGCGCAGCATCCTGGACGGCAGCGGCGGCGCGCGCCGCGTCGAGTTCTCGATTGCGCTCAAGCGCGACGACGACGGCGTGCTGGCCATGGTCGGCCTGGGCGACATCGGCGACCTGAAAAACATGCTCAGCATCGACGGCATGACCAGCAGCATTGCCGGCGCGGCCAAGAATGCCGTGGGCAGCGTCGTGGGCAATGTGGTCGGCGGCATCACGTCGAAATACGGCGGCGTCGTTAGCGAGATGAAAGACAAGATCGGCGGCAGCATCAGCGGCGCCATCGGCAGCGCGGCGGACAAGTTCAAATGAGCGACCATATCCCCGCCTTCAAGGTCAGCATCGAGGACAAGGATTTGACCGCCATCGTCTCGCCGCGGCTGATCAACTTGACGTTGACCCTGTGCCGTGGCGACGAGAGCGACCAGCTCGATATTTCTCTGGACGACAGCGACGGCAAGCTGGCCATGCCGCCGCGCGGCGCGCAGATCGCCCTGGCGCTGGGCTGGCAAGCCAGCGGCCTGGTGGACATGGGCAAGTTCACCGTGGACGAGGTGGAGCACAGCGGTGCGCCCGACACCATCACCCTGCGCGCCAGGTCGGCAAACCTGATCGACACCTTCAAACAGCAGCAAGAACGCAGCTTTCACAAAACCACCTTGGGTGCCATCATCGAGGCGATTGCCTTCCAGAACGAGCTGGCTTCGGGCATCTCGGTGCGTCTGCGCGATATCGCCATCGAGCACATCGACCAGACCCACGAAAGCGACGCGGCCTTCCTGCGCCGCCTGGGCAAGAAATACGATGCCGTGGCCACCGTCAAGAACGACACCTTGCTATTCATCCCCATCAACCAAAGCCGCACCGCCAGCGGCAAGGCGCTACCCGTCATCCCCATCACGCGCGCACTGGGCGACGGTCACCGCTACCACAGCGCCGAAAGCGATTCCTACACCGGCGTGCGCGCCTTCTGGCACGACGAGCGCTACGCGCGCCGCCGTAGCGTCGTGGCGGGTGTGGCCGGCAACAGCAAGCGCCTGCGCACCACCTTTGCCAGCGAAATTGACGCGCGCACGGCGGCCGTGGCTGAATGGCAGCGCATCCAGCGCGGTCTGGCAACCTTTGAAATGAGCCTTGCCCTGGGCAACCCCGCCGTGTTTCCGCAATCGCCCGTGACGGTAAAAGGCTTCAAGCCTGAGATCGACGCCACAGAGTGGCTATCGGTCAAGGTCACGCATAGCCTGGGCGGCAGCGGCTTTACCACGCGTGTAGAGTTTGAAACCAAAACCGAGGCGGTCGAGGCCGAGCGCGAAGTGGAAACGGACCCCGACGCGGGTATCACGGGCGTGGTGGCCAAGTGGAAGGATGTGGCGGCGAAGAAGAAGAAAACGGGCCAGGAGATGGCCGGCAAAAAAGACAAGGTCAAGACACTGGAGCACCTTTACAAAAGCAAAAGCAGCGCCATGCGGGCAGCGAAGTATGCGTGGCGGGACATCGGGGAGGTGCGCGCCATCATCAGGGAGAACAGCGAGGAGCCTTGGAAGCCGGAAGAGGCAGACTCCAAGGATTAGGCAGGTAAACTATGGCAGGATCACGGTTTTCACGCAAACACTCAAGACCTCACTCGCAATACTCTTGAGCGTTTCCATCGTTCCGGCCTTCACTGACTGAACCAATCGTTCGCCCAGCGTGGCTCGGGTGGCAAGACTATCGGGAACAGCCTTCAGCGCCGCAAGGCCTTTCTCGCTGAGTGCCGCCCCGGAAAATCCAGTGTTTGTCTTGCTATGAGGACGCACAGCGATATATCCCTCTTGTACAAGCCAGGCGGCTGTGTAAACGAACGCCTCCGCCTGTGGCGTCAGTTTCGCCCCGGTAAAGCTGCGAGCATCGTATACAGCGGCCTCACCACCGTCGAGAAAGCGCCGCGCATCTAGCAAGATCGGCTTAGGGAAATTTTCATACAACTTAGCAAAAATTCGCCCTGTTAATTCATCAAATGCATCAATATTGGAGAGTGTCATGATCGATAAAAATTTAGAAGAAATTGAACGCCATGAGGACGAGATTTGCAATCATATTCGTCGCCAGATACTTGGGCTGTCGGATCAAGTCCGCTCCAAAGAAACCTGGCATAAGATTTTGGCAGGTGCCGATCCTGAGGCCATTGCAAACGCTCTCAGTAGGCAACTCACGCATTTCAACTATCAGGAAGTGCCGCGCTGCAAATGTCGTGGAAAGTGCAGCTATTCGTGTACTTGAAGTAAGGCAGAAATCAGCGGCGCCGGTAACTCTTGGCGCCGCTATCGCTCAAGCAATACTCGCCACCACGCGGCCCGATGCAATAATTGCCGCTGCGGCAGGTGCAGCCAGAAGCATCGGCCACCGGCTCCTTTGCTGGCTTGGCTGGCTTGCCAGTGGCGGAGCAGATTTTTTTCGACGCGCTGATCGAACCATCATTGCAGACGAAGGTTGCGCCATCACAATTGGAAACGCCCCCTTTGCTGCCAGAGCATGGCGTGTTGGCGGCTAGCAGAGGGACGCATGCCAACAGGCATGCAGTAAAAAGCAATTTCTTGATGAGTGAAAATCTCAATTTATCACTCCTGTGGTCCAGCGGGGCACCCCGTCCATGCCGTTGTTCATACACTCACGTATCGTTCCATTCGGCATCCTGTTGGAACTGCCAATCGAGTATGCCTTGCCGTCGATGAAGCAGCGTGTCTCGGCAGAAGATTTCGATGCAGTATCGACAGTGGAAGGCAGCAACAGCCAGCCGCAAAGCAAGATCGCCCCCAGCAGCAATGCCCACTGCGCCACGACCATCGCCCGCACCAGCTTGATATCTGCTGCTTGCCGCGCGCAGAAAGCGCACGGTATCGCCGCCATGTATTTGTCGCAAGGGAATGCATTCATGCTGGCCGCACCAAGATTATTCGGCAACACACGGTAGACATCCAGCGTTGGCCCTCCGTCCCGTGCAACCCACGCCTTGACCTTCGCCGTTACATCTTGCCGCTGTAACTTCGTCAGCGCCTGGAATTCAATACGCGCACCACAGACCGCTTTGCTTTGACGCGCCACCTCAATGACATTGCCGACAACTACCTGCGAGACGTTCCCGTAAAAAGCTATGACTTCCTTGCAAGACATTTTTTCAGCGTCTCCAAAACTTTTAACATTACACTATCAATCTAGCCTTTAAAATCACATCGATTCGTCATCAACCAGTAAGCGGTTCGCGTCTGCGGGATGATTTTTTTTCCACGAATTACATACGAGGCGCGGCCGCCACTGATTGGGCAAATCGCTTTCACGACCTGGTTCGGCTCGTTCAAGAAAATATCAATCACTTCGTCACCTGCGAGAAAATAAGGCGGTTCATCCTCGCCTTTCCCAACTTTCCCGATTTTGATGTACTCCACAGTCATTCCGACCTTTGGCAGACGTTCAGCGAGGTTTTTGTAAGTAAGATCTTTGTCCGTCACGGGAATTCTCGCCAAGGCAGCTTTAATTTTTTTTGTATCAGTAGTTGATTCATCTGCAAAAGCGGACGAGATAGGCAGGGCCGCGAATAGTACGGCGATCAATATGGACTTCATTTTTTTTCACTAGTTTGAATTAAGTACGATCCACAAGGCAGACCTTGCAATCATTTTTTCTTGTTGCCAAGGTTGAATGTCTGCTTTCCGGTGACATCGCCAGTTACCTGTTGGCCGACCTTGCCATGAAAAACGACCGTGGGCTTGGCTGACTCGGGCTTCGACTTCAAAGACATTTCATCGGCATGCGCTGGCTCTACGATACCTTCAATAAGACCAAGCACGCGGGCCTTACTGCGTACGTCAAGCCGTCGATAGCCGATCAACAGTTCATTCTCATCAGAGGGCAAAGCCGAGGTCGAGTACCCACCCGTTAGCAAATAAAGCACATCCACGCCAGCATCTGCTATTGCTGCCAAGTAATCAGAGTCAGGGGTTCGGGAACCATTCTCATAGTTGAATTGCGCTCCTTTTTTTACACCACCGAGAGCCGCGAACTCATCTTGATTCAAGCCAAGGCGCTTACGCTCTTCTTTAAGACGTTCAAAAAAATACTTCATTTGAGTAAAAAAACCCTTATAAATCACTCAAATGAGTGATATAGTTACGCCATCCTGTAGCGATTACACATCATAACATTATGAATAACATGTCAAAAACCGGCCGCACCACGAAGGGGGTCACTTCTCAGCCACTCGGCGTCCGTCTGGCGCCTGATGAGGTGCTGGAAGTTGAGCGCTATGCGAAAGAGCTGGAACGCTCCCGCGCCTGGTTTTTGCGCTTCCTGATCTTGCGTGGCCTCGCCGACTACAAGCGCGAACTCGCATCCAAAACCCAAAACTAAGGACCACGTCATGTACCCCGATGCAAAACGTATCCGCAGCCACCGCGTCATGCTGCGCCTGGACGATTACGAGCACCAGCTGGTTTCCTCGCTCGCCGACTACCAAGGCGAAGCGCTTGCCGTGCTGGTGCGTCAGATCGTCATGCGTGAAGCCTTGACCGTTATTGCCGCCGATGAAGCCAACATCGACAGCGTACAGCTTCGCGGTGCTTAATCCGAGACACTGAATAGTAACTTTTGAGCAACTGCAAAGCTTCCCACATGCCAGATCACCAAATTACTCTCAATGACGACGAGCGCGCGCTGCTGGAAATCGTGCGCCAGCGCCAAGGGTTGGCCAGTATCGAGCAAGCAGCTGAATGGCTCATCAAGTCGCGCTTGCGCAAGCAGGCGAAAAACATGACGGGGCGCGGTCGCGCCCTGTACCAAGTGGAAAGAAAGCTGAAATGAGAGTCATCGGCCTGCCCTGCCCGCATTGCGAATACACCGTCCGCGCCGTCAAAAGCCGCACGATGTCGGCCATGTTCAAGGAAATCACCTACATGTGCCAGAACCCCGACTGCGGGCATGTCTTCGTGGCAGGCCTGGAAGTGCTGCGCACCCTCTCGCTGTCCGCCGTGGCCAAGCCTGACATCCGCATTCCAATGTCACAGCATGCGCGTGTGGCGGCCACCAATCAGCTGGCCTTTGATTTGACGGCGTGCTGACGATGGCCTTGACGCTCCAAGTACCGCCGTAACCCGGCCCCTATAACACCTCCCTTTGCTGTGCCCTGCTGCGCTCCTTTTTGAGCGTGCGGGATTCGTTCAACCTGAAATAAGGAAAGTCGATGTCAAACAGTCTTCAAACGCTTAAAACCGTCACCTTGTCGCATGAGTCCGTACTCGTCGCGTTGTGCGCGCTGGGTCGTCAGCGAAGCGAAGATCAGAACCTGCTGTTGATCTGCGGGGAGGCTCAGCGTGCTTGGGTGGAAAAGGAAATCGCCATAACCGATGCGGCGATCACTGCCCTGAGCGCCGCGACCTACAGCGAAGAAAAAACCGCTGCCCATATATCCAAAGATATGGATAAAGGAGTCGCAGCATGAGTATTAAAAAATCTGGTGAATTACTTCACCGGCTCGAAGCCAATTGCTCGCATGGCGCCGATAACAACCTGCCGAAACTCTGGATGCGGCTTCGTCGTCTCGATCTGGTTGAGCAACGAAAACAGCTCGTTAGCGCAGTCCTCTATTTCGTCGACACCCATTCCGTCAGTGAAGATACTGGCGATGGAGCCGCCCACGGCGTAAAGCCCGTCAAGCGTATCTGGACTGGCTTCGTGAGGAGCAGCAGCTCCCTTCAACTGCTTCATCGCGTTCGCTGCCGCGAGTTTTTTGGATGCACCCATCATGTTTCCCTGTGTAAATTGGGGATCGTAGCATGAGCAACCAGTCCAAGTATTTTGCCAAGGAAGGGGCACGCTAATGCTGCGCCTGGCCAAAACCTGCGGCGTCTGGCTGCTGTCGCTCCTGATCGTCATCACCCCCGCGCTGCTGCAGGCCATCGGCGCCATCAAGGACTGAGCCATGCCGGCGTCCCTTATCGACAATCACCTGTCCTTCCAGCCTGCCGCCGAAATTCTGGCGGCGCGCGCGAAGGATGTGCCGACGCCACCCGGCGCCGAGCATGCACGGGCCGCCATCGCCGAAGCCAAGGCGTCGCTGCGCAGCATCAAGCCGCGCAACATGGCGCCGTTCATCGCCCAGGCTTGGGGCTTGTCGCCACGTGGTGCGCGCCGCTCCGTGCTGATCGCTGCCGGCATGGACGCCGACCGCTGGGAATCGCCCATCCACTCCTTTACCGAAGAAGAGCGCATCGAACTACGCGCCGCCACTTCTGCCGCCATCCGTGTGTACGAAAGACTGTTGAATGCAATCTAAACAAATCCTGCTGCCTGCCGCCCAGCGTCACGAAGCCTTCCTGCAATCTAAACAATTCGCGCCCGAACTGGCACGCATTCCGTTCAAATGGCGCAAGCGCGTCATCACGGCGGCCATAGCGAAGATGGCGTGGTCGTCCTGGTACAAAATCTATGAGTCCATCGCCACCAGTTTTGTGCGCGAATTCGCCGAACAGTACGTGCCGGCCGGCGTCGACCTGTCGCAGAGCGATGCCGACATCGTGGCCACCGCCGAACGCGCGGCCGCTGGCGTCACCAAAATGCTGTGGATGGCCGTGTCCGACACGCACGCCCTGCAGATCATGGAAGACGAATGCGCCTCGTATGGCATCGAGCTGCCTGAGTTTGACGAATTGGCCGACACCATCGCCCGCCTGGTGGATGCACGCTGGTGGCGCCGCCAACTGCGCAAGCGCGTCAAGCGCGCTTTCGAAGCCGGCAATATCCGCCTGGGCTATGTGAACTATCGCGCCGAACCCTACGCCAGCAACGACGCCGTGCTGTCGCGCCTGGCGCAGAACCGCCGCAACGCGGCAGCGCTGGCCGCCACCCTGGTGCAGAACGAGAACGGCCAGCAATTCAGCATCGCCGAGCTGGCCGAGAAAACCACCGCAAACAAGGCCATCCGGCGCGGCGAACTGATGTTGCGCATCAACGGCTTTGAACAGATCGCCCGCGAATGTGGCGACCAGGGCATTTTCATCACCTGGACGTGCCCATCGCGCTTTCACGCCATGCAGCACAGTGGTAGGCCGAACGACAAGTTCGACGGCTCCACGCCGCGCGAGGCCAATGCCTACCTGGGCAAGATGACATCGCTGTGCCGTTCCGCGCTGGCGCGCCGTGGCATCGGCCTGTACGGCTTTCGCATCGCCGAGCCGCACCACGATGGCTGCCCGCATTGGCATCTGCTGCTGTTCGTGCGCCCGACCGCGAAATACAAAACGGCCCACCTGCAGGACGTGGCCGGCCGCGCCATCCGCATCATGAAGCGCTACGCCTGGCGCGTGGACCGTGGCGAACCGGGTGCCTTCGCGCGCCGCCTGGACGTGAAACGCATCGACTGGGCCAAGGGCAGCGCCGCCGGCTACATCGCCAAGTACGTGGCCAAGAACATCGACGGCGTGGCCGAGCACAAGACCAAAGAGGGCTATGTCGTCACGCCGGACGCGGACGGCGACATCGAGCTGACGCCATCGGCGCGCGTGGAGTCCTGGGCCGCGTGCTGGGGCATCCGTCAATTCCAGCAGTGGGGCGGCGCCCCCGTCACCGTATGGCGCGAATTGCGCCGGATCGAGAAAAGCATGGTCAACGAAGCACCGGCCACCATGCTCCGCGCCTGGACCGCCGTGCAAAAGATCGACGGCGAAAAGCGCGCCTGCTGGGCCGAATACCTACGCGCCCAGGGCGGCGCCCTGGTGCCGCGCAAGGAGCTGGCCATCACCCTGGCCAAGGACGAAAAGACCGTCATCGGCCGCTACGGCGAAACACAGCGCATCACGCCCTACGGCGTGCGCTGCAGCGACCTGATCGGCGTGGTCTTCAAATCCGTGCGCCATACGTGGACGCCCGTGCAAGCCACAGGTGGGCGTGGGGTGGCTGTTGGGGTTGCCGTTCCTCGGACTCGTGTAAATAACTGTACGCACCCCGACCGACCGGCCCCTGCCAGGCCGCCGGCGCCGCCACCGGCCGCGCCCGAATTCAACCTGTCCGACCAGGACAAGGCCAGCGTCATCGCCGCCTGGGCAGCAGTGGGTGCCTGCCCGTATCCGCGGCTGATTGTCCCGGACAGTCCGCCCCATGCCGGGGCCGGCACATGAGCACCTTTGCCGTGACCGTTCGCACGCAAACCGAACGCTTTGATTTTTTTGAGGTTGCCGCGTCTAGCGGCGACGTGATCGACGCTGCCATCGACCGCTACGGCGTGTGCGGCGTTACCGCCAAACTGAAAGGAACTCCGCAATGCTGAACAATCCAACCAACCTGCAGCAGCAAGTCGCCCGTGGCGACCAGGTGACATTCGATTCCGACGAAGGCTACCAGGCCGGCGTGGTGACCGACCTGCGCCGCGACGTGGGTAATGGCCAGCTGCACGCCTGGGTCGAGCTCGATCACCAGTGGCCCGGCATGTTCCGCGCCGTGCCGCTGTCGGCCATCGTTTCCAGCCGCCCTGCCTTGCCGGTGGCAGCATGATCGCCAACCCAGCACAAACCGAGCGCCACCACCTGGCCAACCAGGCCGCGCCCGTGTACTCGCTGGTGCGCAAGCGCTGCGCCTGCGGCAAGGCCAGCACGGCGCGCAAGCTGGCGCAGCATGGCCACTGCGTGTCTTGCATGCGGCAGATCACAGCCACGCAGACGGATGCGTACAAAGAATTCTGCCGACTGCGTGATTACCGTAAGCCCGGCGTTGAAGTACCGCAGTACACGGAAGCAGAAGCGTTTGCTTTAGCGATACAGACTCGTTCAAAAAATAGGGGAAAGACATGCTCCGCTACATGACCATACCAAAGTTCTCAAGCGAATCCGGGTACACCCCGGACGCGATCAGAACAAAGATACGGGACGGTATCTGGCCGAAAGACGCAATCTGGATCAAGGCACCAGACAATCGAATTTTAATTGACGTGAAAGGATACGAAACATGGGTAGAGACGGGCGAGGTGTTAAAGCTGCATCGGAAAGCAGCATCGAAATCACCTTCATGTATCGCGGCACCAGGTGCCGGGAAAGGATCGCGCTCAAGCCCACCTCCGCTAATCTGAAACGGGCCGAGAATCACCGAGCGGCAATCCTGCACGCAATCGCCACCAACAGCTTTGACTATGCTGCCACCTTTCCGCAGTCGTCCAATGCCGTCAAGTTTGCGGACCAGGTGGGCGACGTCCAGACCATCGAGGCGTATCTGGACAAATGGCTGGACAGACAAAAAAAGCACCTCAAGGCCAGCACGTACAACGGCTATCGCAAGATCGTCGTTGGCCAGCTGATTCCGTGGTTCGGCACCATCATGCTGTCGGCGTTGCGCAAGAAGGACGTGCGGGCAAAGCTGGAGCCCATGAACGCGACCAACAAGACCATGGCCAACATCCAGAGCGTGCTGCGCAAGGCACTGGACGATGCGATAGAGGACGAGCTGATCGAGATCAATCCTCTGGCGCGATGGTGCTATTCCACGGTTGAGGCGCCGCAGTCGAAAGACGACATCGACCCATTCACGAAAGAGGAGCAGGCGGCGATCCTGGCGCAAGCAACCGGCCAGGGGCGCAACCTGCTGCAGTTTGCCTTCTGGACTGGCCTGCGCACGTCCGAGCTAGTAGCCCTCGATTGGGCAGACGTCGACTTCGTGCGTGGCGTCGTGATGGTGACGCGCGCCCTCACCCAGCACTCCAAGGCGGCGGAGAGCACCAAGACCAACGCCGGCCGCCGCGAGGTCAAGCTGCTGGAGCGCGCCATGCATGCACTGCAGGAACAAAAAGCATTCACCTGGGCGAAGGGCGAGGAAGTGTTTCAAAATCCGCGTCTGGAACGGCGCTGGGAGGGTGACCAGCCGATACGCAAGACACTATGGACCGGCATTCTGCAAAACGCTGGCGTGCGGTATCGCAACCCTTATCAAACGCGACACACCTATGCCAGCATGATGCTGTCGGCCGGCGAGCACCCTATGTGGGTGGCAAAACAGATGGGGCATGCTGACTGGACGATGATTGCCCGGGTTTATGGTCGATGGATGCCTGATGCAGATCAAACTGCTGGATCAAAAGCAGAAAATATTTTTGGAGCTTAACTAGGTAAAGACTGCCAAATTGTTGGTTAAATTGTTATACAATTTGCCGCACATCAACCAATATCAGGAAAATAAATGAGCAATCGTAATGATGACAGCGCCGTTTTTCTCGTGGTCATCGCAATTATCGCAGTATGCGTGGTGGGGTACCAATTTGTGAAGAGTGTTGGCGAGACCATCGGATTACCACCTGGCCCAACCGCCTGGATATTGTTCGGGGTCGCATGCCTGATCAGTGGGTTGCTTTACGCCTGGGCACGTGGGCACCGGGTAGGCAACTGGACTTTATGGTTAGTAACCGGCACATTTGTGTTCTTCATCCCCGCCTTAGACTACTGGTCACTAGACACAGTGAGCAAGATGGCGGTCGATTCAAGCTGGTCACATGGAGACCTTATACACGCTTGGTATGGCAAAAAATGGGCGCAGGCAATAATGTTCACGTCCATGTTAGGTATTGCCGCCTTCGCTCAATATCGTGACAGCGACTAGCAAGATTACTTTCGGTTCGGAGCACGAGCTGTCTACGTCCTGCCTTTACTTCGTCTTTTCTCATTGAGGCTACTGTCATCAACAAAGACAGATTGTCGGTATTTTGACAGTGAAACCGTTAAGACAGCTAAGAAACCAAGGTTTACGGTAGGTTCGATTCCCGCCGTCTCCACCACTGAATAAATAAAAGGGCTTCCCCGTTTTGGCGGGGAAGCCCTTTTTATTTATTTCATGCATGCAGAGCGCGGGTATCGAATCCGCGTCCGGCACGGGCGCGGGGGTTTTGCGGGACTTCGGCGAGCACGGCTCGCCGCCGCAAAACCGGGTTGCGCTTGCAAGCGCAACCCTCTCCGATTCGTCTGACTGGCTCTTGCGCCGCAGGCCATTTTTCCTAAAGAAACATCAACGGCCCAGGTCGTGCCTGAATGGCAGACGCGACCCCACCTCGTGACCCCACCTCGAGAGAAAACAGCGAGGAGCCACAAAACTCAAATACGGGGACCTAATGGCAGCGCCGATATGTGCAGGGCGGGAGCAGCCGGTCATTGAGTGAATCGACCACCAAGATCGGCATTTCTGCGGAATAAAACGTTGCGGCAGCGGCCCTCCCTTGGCGATGTGCTGTGGTCAAGTAATTCCGGACACAACGATAGGTTCGCGTGCTGCCATTTTCCGTTCATAGACGGTGGGCGGCAGATTGCCCAGTGCTGAATTGATACGCTTGCAGTTGTAGAAGCCGACGATGTAATCGGTGATGTCGGCCTTGGCTTCAGCATGGTTGGCATATTGGCGCTGCCACACGCGCTCCATTTTCAAGTTCAGGAAGAAGCGTTCGGCCACGGCGTTATCCCAGCAGTTTCCCTTACGGCTCATGCTGCAAACGAAGCCATGTCGGGCCAGCATGTCCTGGTACAGCGCGCTGGCATATTGGCTGCCCCGATCCGAATGCACGATCAATCCCGGCGTCGGCTGTCGTTGCCCGATGGCCATGCTTAATGCATCGCAGACCAGCTTGGCAGGCATGCTCGGCGCCATCGCCCAACCGACCACTTTGCGCGCGTACAGATCCAGCACGGTGGCAAGGTACAGCCATCCGGCGCCGGTCCGAATATAGGTGATATCGCTGACGTAAGCGAGGTTCGGCGCGGCCGGATTGAATTGCCGGTTCAGCACATTGGCAGCGACCGGCAAGCCGTGTTTGCTGTCTGTCGTATGCACAAATTTGCGCTTCCAGACCGGCTTCAAAGCCGCCTGGCGCATCAGACGGCGCACCTTGTAGCGTCCGATGCGCAAACCTGCGTTGGCCATGGCCGT